>NZ_CP024640.1:211541-267290 GCF_009728735.1 Pantoea phytobeneficialis | reverse complement strand
TCAGCAGGGATGGCTTGTCAGTAACGGCTTTGGCTTCTTCCACCGCTTTTTTGATGGCGTCGGCATCGTGACCGTCCACGCCGCGCACCACATGCCAGCCATAGGCTTCAAAGCGTTTTGCGGTGTCGTCGGTGAACCAGCCATCGACGTGACCGTCGATGGAGATGCCGTTGTCGTCATAGAAGGCAACCAGTTTGCCCAGCTTCAGCGTACCGGCGATGGAGCACACCTCGTGTGAGATACCTTCCATCATGCAGCCGTCGCCCATAAACACGTAAGTGTTGTGGTCCACGATGTCGTGGCCCGGACGGTTGAACTGCGCAGCCAGTGTGCGTTCGGCAATCGCAAAGCCGACGGCGTTAGCGATACCCTGACCCAGCGGGCCGGTGGTGGTTTCAACGCCTGCGGTGTAGCCGTATTCCGGGTGACCTGGCGTTCTGGAATGCAGCTGACGGAAGTTCTGCAACTCGCTCATCGGCAGATCGTAGCCGGTAAGGTGCAGCAGGCTGTAAATCAGCATCGAACCGTGACCATTAGACAGCACAAAGCGGTCGCGCGCCGCCCATTGCGGGTTGGTCGGGTTGTGGTTGAGATAATCGTGCCACAGCACTTCAGCAATATCGGCCATCCCCATTGGGGCACCCGGGTGTCCCGATTTGGCTTTCTGTACTGCATCCATACTGAGCGCGCGGATGGCATTGGCCCGTTCACGGCGTGATGACATAAGGTTCTCCAGAGATAAAGATGGCGGTGAGTTACTTCGCCTGACACACCTGTTCGTAGTAGCCAATTTTTTCGACTTTCGCGGTTGAACCGCCGCCTTCAAACTCCGACGCCAACCAGGCATTAACGATATTCTTTGCCAGCTCCGGTCCAATCACGCGAGATCCCATCGTCATGATTTGCGCGTTGTTACTTTTGCGCGCGCGTTCCGCTGAGAAGGTGTCATGGCATTGCGCCGCGCGCACGCCAGCGACTTTGTTCGCCACAATCGCCACCCCAATGCCGGTGCCGCACAGCAAAATGCCACGATCATGCTCGCCCTGCTGGATGGCGGTTGCCAATGCAAACGCGACATCCGGATACATCGGACGATCATTCTGCGCGTCGTTGCTGTAATCCTGGACAACGTACTGCTTCTCTTCCAGATAGCGTTTAATCAGGTTTTTCAAATCGATAGCCGCGTCATCGGCACCAATGGCAATGGTTTTCATACATCTTCTCCAGCAGGTTATGCGCTCATGCCTGTGTGCAACACAGGCGATCAACTCTTCTTCGCCTACAGCCTGCCACAATATCGTTCATATGTTCAATATGAGTTCTTTTGTTTTGTTGCTGAAATATTGCCACCCACCCGCCACAAGAGCCGCACAAAACAAGGCACAGCGCTTTTTTACGCCACGAACTCCGAATTATTGATCAGTTTCATAACATATGAGCCGTCTCACAATTTTCAAAAATGGCACTTGAGAGCTGCTCATTTATCCGTGTAATGTTCATTTGTTCGCTACAGATACCAAAGCACAAGAAGACCCTTGAAGGACTCGAATATGTGTAATCAGCCCTGTATCACCTGCCGCCATCGCGCCGTTTGCGTCTGGCCAACACCACTTATCAAGTTCAACCGCGCACGTCATGGAGGTGCGTTATGAGTCAGCCAAATCTGGCGGCGGTGGAGCAATCCGCTATCCGCAAAATATCCTGGCGCCTGGTGCCGTTCGTCGCGCTGATGTTCTTTATCAACTTCCTTGATCGCACCGCCATCTCCTTTGCCGGTCCGAATGGTATGACCCAGGATCTGGGCCTCACCGCGTTGCAGTTTGGCCTGGCCTCTGGCGTGTTTTTTATCGGTTATATCCTGCTGGAAGTGCCAAGCAACCTGGCGCTGCATCGCTTCGGCGCACGCCGCTGGCTGGCTCGCATCATGATCAGCTGGGGAATTGTGTCGTTGCTGTTCACCTGGGTCAGCAGCGTAGAAGGCTTGTACACCCTGCGTCTGCTGCTGGGTATTGCCGAAGCGGGCTTCTTCCCCGGCGCAATTCTTTATCTGAGCATGTGGGTACCGGCACGCCACCGCAGCAAGATCCTGTCGCTGTTCTACCTCGCCCAGCCGCTGACGGTGGTGTTTGGCGCACCGATGGCCGCTGGCCTGATTGAGCAACACGGTTTGTTCGGTCTGGAAGGCTGGCGCGTGATGTTTATGGGTGTCTCGATTCCGGCGATTCTGATTGGTATCGCGGCGTTGTTCTGGCTGGTGGATTCCCCGCGTCAGGCCAAATGGCTCAATGCTGAGGAGAAAGATTGGCTGACCCGCGAACTGGACGCCGAGCATCAGCAGAAACAACACAAAGCTCACCACAGCGTACGTTCGGTGATGGGCAATGGCCGAGTCTGGATGCTGTGCCTGATCTACTTCGGCTTTATCTATGGTCTGTATGCGCTGGCATTCTTCCTGCCTACCATTATCGCGGGCTTCCAGCAGCAGTTTGGCACCACCTTTAACGTAATGCAGAAAGGGCTGATTACTGGCGTGCCCTATCTGATTGCCGCCGTAGTGATGTTCTTCTGGTCAAAAGATGCTACCCGTCGTGGCTGCAAAACCTGGCACATCGCGATTCCGGCGATTGCGGGCGGCATCAGCGTACCGCTGGCGCTTTACATGGATTCGCCACTGACCACCATTCTGGTGATCGCCATCACCGCCAGCTCGATTTTTGCGGCCTTACCTAATTTCTGGACCTTACCGACGCAATTCCTGACCGGTGCCTCAGCCGCCGCCGCCATCGCCCTGATCAATACCCTGGGCAACGTGGCCGGTTTCTCTGCCGGCTATATCACCGGCGCGCTGCACGACGCTACCCAAAGCTATGCCCTGCCGATGTTTGTGGTAGGAGGATTCATGTTGCTGTCAGCCGTCCTGATGTTGCTGCTTAACCGCCGCCGTCCACAACCTCTGCATCAGCCAACTTCTCTCGCACAGGAGCAACAATAATGACGTACCTGTTTAACCAACCTTCGGCCTTTGCCGCAGAACTGATAGAAGGATTTGTCGCGGCAAACGCTGACAAAGTGCGTCAGGTACCGGGCGGCGTGGTACGCAGCACCCGCAGCCAGGCTGATACTGTCGCGGTGGTGGTGGGAGGCGGTTCCGGTCACTACCCGGCCTTCGCCGGGTTGGTTGGACAAGGTCTGGCACACGGTGCGGCGATGGGCAACCTGTTCGCCTCCCCATCGGCGCAGCAAATCTACAACGTAGCGCGCGCTGCCCATAACGGCGCAGGCGTGCTGCTGATGTTCGGTAACTATGCCGGTGATGTGCTGCATTTCGGCCAGGCCTGTGAACGTCTGCGCGCTGAAGGTATTGCCTGCGAAGTGCTGGCAGTCACCGACGATATCTCCAGTGCCAGCGTCAACGAACGTGAAAAACGTCGCGGCGTGGCGGGGGATCTGACGGTGTTCAAAGCCGCCTGTGCCGCAGCAGAAGCCGGCTATGACCTCGCTGCGGTATTGAAACTGGCGCAACACGCCAATGAACGTACCCGGTCATTTGGCGTGGCGTTTTCCGGCTGTAGTCTGCCGGGCGCGCAACATCCGTTGTTTGAAGTAGAAAAAGGACGGATGGCGCTGGGGATGGGGATCCACGGCGAACCCGGTATTAAAGAAGACGATGTCCCGCGCGCCGATGTGCTGGCGGAGATCTTCGTCGATCGTCTGCTGGGCGAACTGCCACCGGGCATCGAGAAACCCGCCGGTCAACGGGTCGCGGTAATCCTGAACGGCCTCGGCTCGGTGAAATACGAAGAACTGTTTGTGGTGTATCGCCGGGTGGCACAACTGCTGGCCGAGGCGCAATTGCAGGTGGTGGAGCCGGATGTCGGCGAGTTTGTCACCAGCTTCAATATGGCCGGGGCTTCCCTGACGCTGATGTGGCTGGATGATGAACTGGAAACCTTCTGGCGCGCCCCGGCCAATACCCCTGCCTATCGCAAAGGTAGCGTGATTGCCGCCGAGCCGCTCAGCGTGGCGGAGTGTCTGGAAAGCGCGGAAGAACCGCTGCCGCCCGCTTCCGCCGAATCGCAGGAGAGTGCGCAGCGCGTGCTGCAACTACTGGAAGCGGTGACCGCCATGCTGCAACGCAATGCGCAGCAGTTGGGCGATATCGATGCGGTCGCAGGCGATGGCGATCACGGCATTGGTATGGAACGTGGTTCACTCGGTGCCGTGGCGAAAGCGCGTGACGTCGCCGCTCGCGGTGCCGGAGCGGGCAGCCTGTTGTGTCGCGCAGCGGATGCCTGGGCGGATAAAGCCGGTGGCACCTCCGGTGCGTTATGGGGCGTGGCGCTGACTGCACTCGGCACCGCGATTGGCGATCAGCATGCACCTGATGCGCGACGCGTCGCCAACGGTGTGCGGCACGCCAAAGAGGGCATTATGCATTTTGGCAAAGCCCGCGTGGGTGACAAAACTATGGTGGATGTGCTGGTCCCCTTCAGCGACAGCCTGAGTGCGGCGGTAGCCAAAGGCGTGTCGTTGACCGATGCCTGGCTGACGGCAGCCGGGGTGGCCGAACAGGCCGCGCAGGCCACCGCTCAACTGCTGCCGAAGATGGGACGTGCACGCCCGCTGGCCGAGAAAAGTCTGGGTACCCCGGATGCCGGGGCCATTTCGCTGGCGATGGTGGTCAATACCGTGGGTGATTTGTTGAAACAGCAAACCACCAGCGAGCAGGGAGCCTGACCGATGGCGCAACCGAAAGTCTGGCTTGGCGTCAGCCTGAAAATGTACTTTGGCTATCAGCAAACGCTGACATGGTGTCGGGATGTCGCCGCGCTGGCACAACGCCATCCGGCCATTCAACAAGGCGACATCGGGTTGTTTGTATTGCCCGCCTTCCCGGCGATCCCGGCAGTGGCTGAGATCTTTGCCGATACCCCGGTGCGTTTTGGCGCACAGGACGTATGTCAGGCAGCAAATGGCGCATGGACCGGTGAAGTCAGCGCCAGCATGTTGCAGGAGTTGCGCTGTTCACTGGCGGAAATTGGTCATGCCGAACGCCGCCGTCACTTCCATGAAGATAAAAACCAGATCGCCGCCAAAGTGGCGATGTCACTGCGCCACGGTCTGGCCCCGGTGCTGTGCATCGGTGAAGAACAGCAAGGCCATCCTGAGCAGGCGATTGCGCTCTGTGCGCAGCAACTGGCAGAAGCATTAGCAGAAGCGGAACACCAGGGTTTGCAAGGCAGCCTGTTGTTTGCTTACGAACCGCAGTGGGCGATTGGCGCGCCGCAGCCCGCACCGGACAGCTATATCCGGGCGGTCTGTGACGGACTGCGCCAGTTACCCACGCCACAAGGCATTACCTTACAGGTAATTTACGGCGGCAGCGCCGGGCCGGGATTGATTCAGCGTCTGGGCGGCAGCGTAGATGGGCTGTTTCTCGGGCGTTTTGCTCATGACCCGCAGGCGCTGGCGCAAATTGTTGATGAAGCCAGTGTGCTTTTAAAGGAGATCCGTTAATGAGCCGTATCGGACTCAGTACCTATGCGTTTTTCTGGCGCATGTCAGCGAAAGTCCCTCAGCCACTCACGCTCAGCCAGATGCTGGAGCAGACGGCGGCGCTGGACGTGTCGGTTTTCCAGATCTGCGATTACCCGGCGATTGAAAGCTGGTCAGATGAACAGTTGCAGGCGCTGCGCCAGCAGGCGGATGCGCTGGGCATCACGCTGGAGCTGGGCACCCGTGGCCTCGGCACCGCGCATCTGCGCCGTTACCTGCATATGGCCGCAATCCTCGATGCCCGCGTGGTGCGTTCGATGTTCTACACCGCTGACCATCGCCCGTCACTGGAAGAAGCCAGTACGCTTATCGCCGCCGTGCTGCCGGATTTTGCCCGTCAGCAGGTGCGGCTGTGCCTGGAAACCTATGAGCAGGTCAACAGCGGCGCAATGATGTCGGTCATCAACAAATTTCTCTCCCCCTGGCTGTGCGTCTGCCTTGACCCCGCGAACTGCGTAGCCGGGCTGGAGTTGCCGGAACAGGTGATTGCCAATACCGCCGCGCGCGTCGGCAATCTGCATATCAAAGACTTCGCTTTCACCCGCCGCGACGGTTGGGTCGGCTTTACCTTTGCCGGTTGCCCGATGGGTGACGGCCTGCTCGATTACGACCGGATGATTGCCAGCGTGCGCCCGGCGGAACGGGACATTAATCAGATCGTCGAACACTGGCTGCCGTGGCAGGACGATGCAGCCCTTACTTGTGAGCGCGAAGCCGAATGGACGCGCCGCACCGTGGAATTCTTACGTAGTAAACAAGATCAGGAGTCATAACCATGAGCAATACACTGAAAACCATCACCGTTATTGGCGCAGGCGGCAAAATGGGCATGCGCATTTCTGCCAATTTCCAGAAAAGCGACTATCAGGTGTTTTACTGTGAAAACTCAGCCAAAGCGCAGGAACAGGTCACTGCCCAGGGGCGTGAGCTGTCAGATGCGGCATCGGTGGTGCCCCTGAGTGACGTGGTGATTCTGGCGGTGCCGGATATAGTGTTGGGAAAAGTCTCTGAAGGCGTTGTGCCGCAGATGAAAAAAGGTGCGGTATTGCTGACCCTCGATCCGGCAGCAGCGTACGCCAACCTGATTGCGCAACGCGACGGCATTGAATACGCTGTGGCCCATCCCTGCCACCCTTCAGTCTTCCTGGCGCGTTACACCAAGGAAGAACACGCCGACGCCTTTGGTGGTGTGGCCGCGATTCAACATGTTGCCGCGTCTTATGAAACCGGTAGCGACGCGCAAAAAGCCGAGCTGAGCAAAGTCATCAGCGTGATGTATGGCCCGGTAGAGCAAGTCCATTGGGTAACGGTGACGCAACTGGCTTATCTGGAGCCGACGCTGGTGGAAACCGTGGCCTGTATGGTCGGTGCCTTTATGAAAGAAGCGCTGGATGAAACCGTGAAACACAGCGGCGTGCCCGAAGAAGCCGCCAAAGCGATGCTGTACGGCCATATTCAGATTGCGCTGGCTGTGGCGTTCCGTGCCACCAACCCGTTCTCTGATGCCTGTATGATTGCGATGGAGTACGGACGTGAGAAAATCGTGAAACCTGACTGGAAACAGATCTTCGATCAGAAAGAACTGGATATCGTGATCGCCCGTATGCTGAAAATCGACGCGATCCGCCGCTAAACGTGATGCCTATAGCGACTCGCTGCGCCGCCGTCTGGTAAAGCGAGTCGTATCAGTGATATAACTCCCCCCTATCGCATATTGATTCACTCAGATATCACGCTGTCAGGCAGGTTAACCCATGAATAAAAACACGCTCTCTCAGGATGCCGAGCTGCTGACGGAAATTGCGGTTGCCTATTATCAGGACGAAATTACTCAGGAAGAGATCGCGCAAAAGTTTGGTATCTCACGCATTAAGGTAGGCCGTCTGCTGAAGCGCGCGCGTGAAGAAGGCATCGTTGAAATCAACGTGCGTTACCATCCGGTATTTAGCACCCGCCTCGAACAACAACTCCTGGAACGTTTCCCACAACTGCAACGCGCGCTGATCGCGCTGGACCTTCAGGATACGGACGAGCAACGCCGTCAGGTGGCGGCGCTGGTCTCCTCCCATCTGGCGCAGTCGCTGAAAGAAAACACCGTGGTTGCCGTCGGTCAGGGCAGCAACGTGGCGGCAGTCGCCGATCATCCCGGCCAGGTGCCAATGCGCCAGTGTCAGTTCATCTGCGGGATCGGTGGCACACACCGGCCTGGTGATGCCATCAATGCAGACCATATCAGCCGCCGTCTGGCGAAAAAGTTTGGTGGCACCAGCGAAACATTGTATGCACCGGCTTACGTGGAAAACCGCGCGCTGAAAGATGCCTTTATGCAGAACGGCACCATTAAAGAGACGCTGGATCGCGCACGCAAAGCCGATATTGCGCTGGTAGGCATCGGTGATATGAATGAAAACAGTTATATGGTGAAGCTGGGCTGGTTCTCGCCCCATGAAATCATTGATGCCAGCGTTAATCAGGGCGTGACTGGCGACATCGCGGGTTATGCTTTTTTTAATGCGCAGGGACAACAAGTTGATACTGTGATGAACGATCGGGTGATTGGCCTTAGTATTGATGAACTCCGTAAGATCCCCTGTGTCATCGCCGTGGCCTCGGAGAATACCAAAGCAATGGCGATTCTCGGCGCGCTACGCACCGGTGCCATCGATATTATCGCCACCACGGCACAAAATATTCGCACTATTCTTAGCCTGTCAAAACAATAAATACCGAAATTGCAGTGGAAAACTGGAGTCACTATGAAGAAATTGAATATCGCCTTTATTAAAGCCAGCTGGCATAAAGAGATTGTCGGTAAGGCGCTGGAAGGTTTTCAGCAGGAACTTACGCTGCAAAATGTCGCTGCCGAGGTGAAGGCGCTGGACGTCCCTGGTGCGTTTGAAATGCCTTTACTGGCACAACGCCTGGCAAAAACCGGCCACTATGACGCCATTGTCTGCGCCGCGCTGGTGGTCGATGGCGGCATTTATCGTCATGATTTTGTCGCTCAGGCGGTCGTGGATGGCCTGATGAATGTGCAATTAAGCACCAATGTCCCGGTGTTCTCGGTTTCACTGACGCCACACAATTTCCAACCCGCCGACGAATTTATTCAGTTTTATGAAAAGCATTTTGTGAAGAAAGGCGCAGAAGCGGCACGCGCGGTGCTGGCGATAACCCAGTTGTCAATCGACTAATTTACGATGTTGGACAGGCTATATTCTGACCTGTCCAACGTGGATAACATAACGGAATAACTTGGTTATATTTTTATCGCTGCTCAGTGGCTGCCACTGATTGAACGCTTTCCTGATTAACACGCAGCGCATGAGCCACATCAGGCAACATAGGGAAAGAACTTTGTCCACCGTATTTCTGGATTGAGCAGGAGCTGATCTCGGCAGCAAACGGTACGGCTTCCGCCAATGAAATCCCCTTCACAAGACAGTAAGCAATCCCGCCAATAAAGGAATCGCCTGCCCCGGTGGTATCAACAACATCCGGACAGAAAACCGCCGGAAAATGTTGCGCACTCACGTCGCCAGAGATGACCGCCCCCTTCTCGCCTAACGTGACGATCACCTCACCTGCGATGCGTTTCTTCAGCTGCACGGCGCAGCTCAAAGCTTCCTCAACCGAGTTAACGGGCGCAGCGTGCATAAAACTCGCCTCGGTCTCGTTGACCACCAGATAATTGATCAGCCTTAGCATTTCATCGGGAATATGACGGGCGGGTGCGTTGTTGACCAGAATTTTACTGCCCCACTTGTGCGCTTTTTGAATAGCATATTCCACAATATTGGCCGGAATTTCTGACTGAAAGATGACCAACGGTTTATTTACAAACAACTCATCAGTAATGTCGTCTTCGGTGATGAGATAATTTGCACCCTTGATGATCGTACTACAGTAATCGCCTGATTCTAATATCTGGACAATGCCGATGCCGGAGTTATTACCGCGCGCGGCAATATGATCGACGCCAACATGGTTCTCATGCAGCGATGAAATTAATTCACGACCATAAATATCATTACCAACACAGCCTACCATGCTGACGGCTAATCCAAGCCTGGCACATTGTACGGCTTGATTCGCCCCTTTCCCGCCTGGCATCAACATTAATTCATTGCCCGTGAAGGTTTCACCAATATCAGGCAGACGGTCCTGTTGCACCAGGATGTCATAGTTCAGGCTGCCGATAACAACCACATCAACATTCATAATAAAATCCTTAACTGACTGTGCGTTTAGACGTCACAGCGTTTCTGGTATTGTGTAAACTTTCCTGACTAAATTCACTGGTCTTACTGGCAATAATGGTAAAAATGGCATCCAGAATATTCAGATGAACAATGCGCGTTGTTGCATTCTCACCCGTGATCGGATTGTTTTTTACCGATGAGATAATCGCGTGGCGCGAGATATGACTTAATGGGCTGTTAGGATAATTAGTCAGGCAAATCGTCTCCGCACCTTTCTCATTCGCCATCCTGGTCATATTGATAATATCGGTTGTTTGCCCGGAATGAGACACTGTCAATAAAATATCGCCCGGCCTCATCAGTGAGGCGCTCATCAATTGCTTATGGCTATCGCTGAATACCGACGAGAAAATACCAATTTTAAGTAGCTTGTGGTTAAAATCTTCGCATATCGATCCAGAGCCACCACATCCAGCAATGACTATCCGCGCGTTTTCACTGCGATGAATAAACAGCGCGGCAACTGATTTCACCACCGCAATATCTATCGCCTTCAACGCCTCCTGTAGGGCAAGAATGGAGTTATAAAGTGTACTTTCCACAATCTTTTCAGTGTAAAACTCACCACCGGAAACCGGAGGGACATCAATAAACTCTTCAGAGACAGTGACATTCTTCCCGATATTCATTTTTAAATCATGAAAACCGGTAAAACCGAGTTTTTTCGCCACCTTAGTAATACTGGCGACACTGACATCGAGATAATCGGCAATATCACTGATAGACATGGAAGCCAGCGTTTCGGGATTATCATCAATAAATCGTGCAATCGACCTTTCTTTTCTTCCTAACTCCGGTGCCAGCGTACGCGCCAGTAAAAATATTTCGTTTCCTTTTAAACGATTATGCATACTACTCACCCACCAAATAACCTTCTGCGGAAAAGGTTAGCATGTGCTCTCAGCGCGAAAATGTTAACTGCGTCACAGGTTGTGAAATGTTTTATTTTTGTATTTTACTCGGAGTAAAATTTTAACCTTCATTCTCTGATTATGATTTTACTTTCAGTATCATTTGCATCATGGCATTTACCCCAAAAGCAAGTTGCCTTATAACTCTGCCGACGTTCCATTAAAGGTAAAAGCCATGAAATTCTCGTCCCGTATCAATTCATTCCGATCTCGCCCTGAATTATTCTCAGCAAAGAATAATATGGACACCTGTGATCTTATTACTCGCATGGGTCAGGCTGAAGGTCTTACCCACATTGAATTGAATTATCCTGAACATTTTATCGGTCAGGACAAGTCTGTGATTAAATCCTGCATCGCCGATAACGGTTTAAAAGTTGGCGGCATTGCCCTACGTTATAACAAAGAATTTATTAACGGCGAATTTACCAATCCCGATGAGGCACTGCGTAATAAGGCCATCCGCATTACGCTGGAAGCCGCAGAAATGTGTAAATTCCTCGGCGGCAACACGGTCACGCTCTGGTTCGGCTATGACGGCTACGATTATCCCTTCCAGCAGGATTACTTCAGAGCCTACGAATTACTGGTTAACGCCTTGCAACAGGTGACTCAAGCTCACCCGGATATGCAGTTCAGCTTTGAATACAAACCTTATGAGCCGAGGACGTTTTCCTTTATCGGGGATGTTTCTTCAACATTAATGTTGATCGACGATGTGGGTTCGCCAAACTTCGGTATCACTCTTGATTTCTGTCACATGATCATGAAAAAAGAGAACCCGGCTTTTTCATTATTCCTGTCGGCACGTAAAAACAAGCTAGTTGGATTTCATCTGAATGATGGCTATGGTCATTTTGATGATGGATTAATGCTGGGTTCTGTACATCTGATGCAGACGCTGGAATATATCTATTATGCGAAGCGTGTGAATTTTGACGGGCTGGTTTATTTTGATACGTTCCCCAGCCGGGAAGATCCGGTAGCAGAATGCGCGCAAAACATTCGCATGTATAAAACGCTGTCGAATTTTATTGATCAAATTGGTCTGGAAGAAATGGAACGTCTGATCAGAGATCAGGATGCGATTAAAGTTCAATCCCTGGTTCTGAAGATGATTAATTAATAAAAATTATATTTATCTTACCTCGTCTCTTTATCCATACAGTGTCCTGCACTGGGGGGAACTATGTTTAATCTACTGGGTTTACCTAAAAATTTGTTGTGGGGTTATATTGGTCTGACAATATTCATGATTGGTGACGGTGTTGAACAGGCATGGATATCTATCTGGTTAGTTGAAAAAGGGTTATCCGTTGCTGAAGCCTCATTCCTGATTACCGCCTATGGCATCGCGGTAACGCTGGCGGCCTGGGTCACTGGGGTCTTTGTGCAGACACTGGGGCCGCGCAAAGTGATGCTGTATGGTTTGATTGCTTTTGTCGTGGGAAGCATTGGCTTTATCGGCATCGGCTTACATTCGATGCACATGGCCGTGATGCTGCCGTTCTATGCCATTCGCGGCATCGGCTATCCACTTTTTGCTTACTCCTTTCTCGTGTGGATTAACTACAGTACACCGCTGGAACGCCGTTCAACCGCAGTGGGTTGGTTCTGGTTTACCTTCTCCCTGGGCTTGAGCGTGATTGGACCTTTTTTCTCCTCGCTGGCGCTTCCGGTGATGGGGGAGATCCATGTGCTCTGGACCGGGATGGGATTCGTAATTGTGGGCGCCACCCTGGCAATTTGGGTAAATCGCGACAAGGTTCCTGCATCAGAAATCCATCCTTTTAGTGCCGCCGAATTGATGAAGGGCATCACTATCCTGCAACGCCCGGTGATTGCAATGGGGCTGGTGGTCAAATCAATCAATGGCGTCGCACAATATGGACTGGCAACCTTTCTGCCGCTGTATCTGATCAGTTTTGGCTACAGCAAAACCGAGTGGTTGCATATGTGGTCGGCTGTGTTTGTCGTGGCTATTTTCGCCAATCTCTTCTTTGGCTTCTTTGGCGACAAATTTGGCTGGCGTAATACCATTCTTTGGGTCGGTGGCGTGGGCTATGCCATTGTGTTGGTTCTGGTCTGGCTGGTGCCCCAGCTGCTGGGCCATAACTTCTATGTGATGGCGTTTGTCCTCTGCCTGTGCGGGGTTACGATGGCGGGTTATGTACCGCTTTCCGCCTTGTTCCCGATGCTGGCCCCTGAAAGTAAAGGTGCCGCCATGTCAGTACTCAACCTCGGTGCCGGATTGGGTGCCTTTATCGCTCCGGCAATCACCGCCCTGTTCTACACCTCTTTAGGTGCTGGCGGTGTACTGGGTATCTACGCCGGGCTATATATTCTGAGCGCAGTACTGACACCGTTCCTGAAAACCCCGGATGAGCTGGGTTCCCAGGTGGCGATGAAAGATAAAGCCGCATGATTCCGTCATACAGAATATGACAACCAAAGCGCCTGTGGCGCTTTGGTTGTCTTTTGCTTAGGCGTGCGTTTTTCTATCTGCCAGTAACCGATCCACAAACTGCACGACTTCCGGCTTATTTCTTTCTATTTCTGCGATTTTATCTGCAAACTTCGGCAACCAGGCTTTGTGCGCATACAACAGTTCATCCAGCACTTTAATCGCCGTGTCGCCCGCCGGTATCAACGGATTGATGGTAAAGGCATGTAACGCCGCACCATAATCACCGGTAACAGCCGCTTCAATCACCGTCTCTTCCATCGCCTTCATCAGCTGAATCATGCCGCGTGCGGCAGACGGCAATGCGCCCCAGCGCAACGGTTCAGGGCCATGTGCGGTAATCGATGCCGTCACCTCCACGATGCAGTCAAACGGCAGGTCGGCAATTGCTCCGTTATTACGGGTGGACACCACCATTAATTTGCCGCTGTTGTTATGAATCGATGCGATGAGATCACAGGCGGCATCACTGTAATGCGCGCCTCCGCGCTGGCTGAGTTCTTCCGGCTTATAGTTCAGGTTAACGTCTTTATACAGTTCAAACAGACGCGCCTCCGTCTTTTTCACCACTTCAGCACGGGTTTCATAGCGTTCGAACTCCTCAACCGCATGGGCCAGCATCGGCTCCTGAAGGTAGTAATAACGATGATAACCACAAGGCAGCACCCCGAGGTGTTTCACCTGCTCATAATGAAACGGGATCTGGTGGATGTTCTTCAGTCCCTCATCCGTTTTCGCCCGGTGCTCCGGCGCATAGATTTTCTCGATCAATTCGGCGGTACGTTCATTACCCTGCTGGTCCCACACGCGGTGCCAGTGAAAATGGTTAAGACCGGCAAATTTGAAGAACAGATCCTTTTCCTCTTTCGCCAGCACTTCACACGCCTGGTTGATATGGCCGAATGGCACATTACACAAGCCGACGGTTTTCTCCCATTTGCCTTGTTTAATCGCTGCTTCGGTCACCATCCCGGCCGGATTGGTAAAATCCACCAGCCATGCATTTGGACAGAGTTCGCGCATATCTTTGATGATATCGAGGATCACCGGAATGGTGCGGAAAGCTTTAAAAATACCGCCAGGACCGTTGGTTTCCTGGCCGAGCAGCCCGTTTGCCAGCGGGATCACCTCGTCTTTCAGTCGGGCATCCAGTAAACCAACGCGGAATTGGGTGGTGACGTAATCAGCATCTTTCAGGGCTTCACGCCGGTCGAGGGTCAGATGTACCTGCCAGTCCAGTTTTGCGGCGGCAATCATACGCTTTGCCATGTTGCCGACGATCTCCATTTTCTCCGCACCCGCGTCGATATCGACCAGCCACAATTCGGCAATCGGCAATTGTGCCTGTCGGACAATTAACCCTTCGATCAATTCAGGGGTATAGCTTGAACCTCCACCGATAGTGACAATTTTTATCTTATTTTGCATAGGACAGCACTCCGTCAGGTTACAGGTCAGGCAACAGCGTGCCAGCCTGATAATGACCAGCATTCGCCCTCACCTCGTGGATGATATTTTTCCTGGAGACTGAATATTTTTATTGAAAACAGGACGCAGATTTTATTAATTTTGTAGCGACAAAATACGTTTGATAGTATTTAACACCGCATTTTCATCATTAGAACCTGTAATAAAATTCGCCACTTTTTTGGTTTCATCAAATCCATTGCGCATGGCGAAGCTGTATTCCGCTTCAGAAAGTAATTCAATATCGTTATAACCGTCACCGAACGCCATGGTTTCATGACGACCAATATTTAACATTTCCTGAAGTCGCCGGATAGTGCTGCCTTTATGTATCCCCTCATTGGCAATATCGATCCACGCAGCTTCGGCTACCACGATATACACCTGATGTTCAAATGGCGTCAGAGACGGACGCGTCTGCGGGCAGCTTCCCGTTTCGTCATAGACGGTAATTTTGACAAAATCGTCAGTCAGGCGGCTGAGATCCTCCACCTTCCGCAGGCTGGCATAAGAGTGGCGAACCCGCTCGGCCAGATGGGCGGGGGTATCCTGACGGATCACCGCACCAGATGGGGTACAGGCGATCACCACATGCCGGGAACTCGCCTGGTGCAGGGCGGCGATGATTTGCTGCCCCAGATGATTATCAATCAGCGACTGATAAATAAATTCGCCGTTGCGTTTAATGCGGGTGGCGCTGTCTCCCAAAATCCAGATATCACGCGAATTATCGCCAAATAACTCCTCCACCCGTTCACATTGTTTACCGGTGCAGGCGGCAAAATGGACACCTTTTTCCTGCATCAACTGGCGAACTTCGCGATACAATTTTCGATCATAATCGCCCTGACTATTCAGAAAGGTGCCATCCAGATCGCTGATAATTAATTTAATCAAAACATGATTCCATAACATATTCCGTCGCGGCACGATTTAAAACGCGCCGCGACGTGTTAATTGATCGACTTAAAGTTGCTCACCATTGCTGGCGATAACGGTTTTATACCAGTCGAAGCTTTTCTTTTTGTTGCGGGAGAAATCGCCGGTTTCATCATCATTACGATCGACATAAATAAAACCGTAGCGTTTGCTGTACTGGCCGGTGCCAAATGACACACAATCCAGACAGCCCCACGGGGTAAAGCCCATCAGGTCAACACCATCCTCCAGCACTGCTTTCTTCATCTGCTCGATGTGCGCACGCAGGTAGCTGATGCGATAGTCATCATTGATCTCGCCATTGGCTTCCACTTTATCGATGGCGCCAAAACCGTTTTCCACGATAAACAGCGGTTTCTGGTAACGCTCATACAACGCGTTAAGGGTGTAACGCAGCCCGACCGGATCAATCTGCCAGCCCCAGTCTGATGCCGGCACATGCGGGTTTTTGCGGCTGCCGGGAAAGGCTTCCAGCGGCGTATGCGCGGTTTGCGTCGCCGTTGCGTATTCCACGGCGTTGCTCATGTAATAGCTGAAGCCGAGATAATCGGTGCAGCCTTCACGCAGCGTCTGCTCATCACCGGGGGCCATTTCAATGTGGAATCCGCGACGCTCCCATTCTTTCTTAATGTAAGAAGGGTAAGCACCACGCATATGCACATCGCCGAACAGATAGCGATCCTGCATCGCTTTTTGCGCGTACATCACATCGTCCGGGTTGCAGGACCAGGGATAGAGCGGCACCATCGCCAGCATACAACCAATTTTGAAATCCGGATTGATGGTATGACCGAGTTTCACCACCCGAGCGCTGGCGACAAACTGATGATGCAGCACCTGATACATCACCTCTTCCGGTTTCTCATGGTCAGTGAAAATCACCCCGGAGTTGCTGTAACCGTACAACGGCCTGCGCCAGTTGCGCTGGTTGTTGATCTCGTTGAACGTCATCCAGTATTTCACTTTGTGTTTATAGCGCTTCAGCACCACTTCGCTGTAACGCACAAACAGATCGATCAGTTCACGATTCAGCCAGCCGCCATACTGCTTCACCAGATGCAGCGGCATCTCAAAGTGCGACAGGGTAATGACCGGTTCGATACCGTGCTTTAGCAGTTCGTCGAACATGTCGTCATAGAACTGCAAACCCGCTTCGTTCGGGGTTAATTCGTCCCCTTTGGGGAAGATGCGCGTCCAGGCGATTGAGGTGCGGAAACATTTGAACCCCATCTCAGCAAACAGCGCGATATCTTCTTTGTAGCGATGATAGAAATCAGTCGCCAGATGGTTGGGGTAATGTTTTCCCGCTATCACGCCGTCGGTGATCTCACGATCCACACCGTGTGCGCCACCGGTTAACACATCAACGATGCTTGGGCCTTTACCGCCCTCATTCCAGCCACCTTCTACCTGATGGGCCGCCACGGCACCGCCCCATAAAAAACCTGCCGGTAATTTGTCAGACATAATCCTTCCTTTAAGTAGATTAACGACGTCTTGCGACATTAATGCGTTTGGGTTTTGCTCAGTTCCTGCACCTCGCGGTGCAGATAAATCAGTTCTTCCACCAGGTCACGGCACAGCATGGCGTTCATCAGATGGTCCTGCGCATGCACCATGATCAGATTGACCGGAATCTTGCCGCAGCCTTCATCCGCACCAATCAGTGAGGTTTGAATTTTGTGCGCTTCACGCGCCGCCTGGCTGGCGTTTTCCAGCATCGCCTCCACCACGCCCCAGTTGTGTTTGCGTGCCTCCTGTAAGGCCTGCATCGCCGAGGAACGCGCTTCTCCGGCATGGATAATCAGTTCCATCACCGTGGTTTCCATATCGTTCATCACTTCATCTCCTCTGCCAGGGTTTCATGCGCCATCTCCGCTTCCTGTTGCAGCAGCTGGCGTTCATACATCTTGAAGAACGGGTAATAAATCAGGGTCGACAGGCCAATCAGGAACAGCACCAGTACCACTGCACGCCAGTCCCAGCCGGTAGACCAGGCCGCACCAATCGGACCGGGCGTGGTCCAGGGAGCCAGAGAAATCACATGGTTGATCAGATTGGTACGCGTGGCCGTCCAGGCGATGATGGCGTTCAGCAATGGCGTCGTGATAAACGGAATAAACAGCAGCGGGTTCATCACCACCGGTGAGCCGAAGATAATCGGTTCGTTGATGTTGAACATGCCGGGCACCAGGCCGAGACGCCCGATAGAACGCAGATGAGCGGAACGACTGCGCAGGTAAAGAATCACCAGCCCCATCGTCGCACCTGAACCGCCGACGGTAATAAAGAACTGCCAGAAAGGTTCGATAAAGATTTTCGGAATAGGCTCCCCGGCGGTTAACGCTTCCTGGTTAAGCCCCAGATTACTCAACCAGAATGCCTGCAAAATACCGCCGACAATTGCCGCACCATGAATACCGGCAAACCACAGCAGATGGCACAGCAGCACCGCAATCAGCACCGCAGGCAGGGAATCAGCCGCGGAAATGATCGGTGCGAATACCGCCATAATTGCCTGCGGAATCAGTAAGCCAAAGTGGCTCTGCATAAACAGATTCAGCGGATAGAGCGTCAGAAATATCACCACAATCGGGATCAGCAGATCGAAGGACTGACGAATTTTCGGCGGCACCTGCTCCGGCAGTTTGAAACCGATGTTGTACTTCACCAGCAGATGCATCACCTCGGTACAGTACAGGCTGATCAGAATGGCGGTAAAAATTCCTTCCCCGCCCAGCGAAGCGACGGAAAGCGCCCCATCTTTTGCAGGGGCGGCCACCACCAGAAACGTCATCAACGCCAGCAGCGCCGCCATCAGGCCGTTAAGTTTGTAGCTCTGGGCCAGGTTATAGGCAATCGCACCGGTAATAAACACCGCCATAATGCCCATCGTCATGTTGTAGGGCATCATCAGTTGATCGTTGTATTGCTTAACGATACCCAGCCACCACTGGGCAAATCCCCACTGGCTGGTTTCACTGAACGGAGGATGCGAGAACAGCAGCATAAAAGAGCCAACAATTAAAAATGGCATCGATGCAATAAAGCCATCTTTTATCGCCACCACATGTCGCTGCGAGGAGAGCCGCGCGGCAATGGGACTGATACGATTCTCGATCACCCCAAATAATGAATCAGCCAGTGTGCTCATTATGCCCCCTTATGGGAATCAATCAGGGAAAGGGCAGACTTCAGAATTTTTTCACCATTCAGCATGCCGTAATCCATGGTGTTAATGACGGTGACAGGTTTATTAAATTCTGCTGCGCGTTGTTGGAAATCCGTGAGCTTGTATTTAATTTGTGGACCGAGCAGACAACAGTCGTAATCGGCGATTTTATCCCGGAACTCCTCCATACCTACCGCTTCGATACGGGCATCCAGACTCAGCTGCACCGCGGCTTTTTCCATTCGCTGCACCACCATGCTGGTGGACATTCCTGCCGAGCAACACAATAAGATTTTAACCATGACACCCTCCTTTTTTTCTAAATTCTTACGCGTCACTCGCCATCTCTGCAACCGGTTACAGATTCAATTTATCTTTTTTGTGATCTATAACTCAAACGAAGTATCGGCTTATTTTGTGATAAAGTTAAAATAATCTGCAACCGGTTTCAGATTATTCCATCCCGATGCTGTTTAATTTTAACAACATAGCCAACGCGTTATTTTAAGGCAGGCTTTTACTGTTGCCGGTATTATTGGTTACAATAGGCAGGTGAGCTAACAAGGAACACGAATGATTACCATGCTTGATGTTGCCCAACGCGCAGGCGTTTCGAAGGCAACCGTATCCCGTGTACTGGCCGGACACAGTTATGTGTCCAAAACGGTGCGCGACAAAGTGATGCAGGCAGTCGACGAGATGGGGTATCGTCCCAATCTGGTGGCACGTAACCTGGCGACCAACCGTTCGCATAGCATTGGCCTGATGGTGCCTAATACCCTTTATCATGGCCCGTTTTTCAGCGAACTGATGTTTCAGGTGGCGACCCTGACCGAACAGCTCGGCTCCCAGTTGGTGCTGGCCGATGGTAAACACAGCGCGCAGCAGGAGCGCGATGCCATTCATTTCCTCATCGACAGCCGTTGTGATGCGGTGATCATTTACCCGCGTTATCTGAGCGTGGAAGAAATCGACCAACTGATCCCCACCCTGAGCAAACCCCTGATCATCCTGAACCGCCGGCTAAAAAAGTTTCCCCAATATTCCGTCTGTGCCGACCATGAGAAAGACACTTTCGATGCGGTGAATTATTTGATTCACCGTGGGCATCGCGATATCGCGTTTATCAAAGGGATGGGCAGCTCTCACACCGGTCTCAGTCGATTAAAAGGGTTTCAGGCCGCGATGACCCAAAATAATTTGCCAATGGCACCGGCGTTGATGCTGGATGGCAGTTGGACCATGGAAAGCGGTAAGCAAGCCGCTGAAGAATTGCTGGCACGCAACGTGACATTCTCGGCGATTGTTGCCAGTAACGACGATATGGCTATCGGGGCCGCCTCTGCCCTGTACAATGCGGGCAAGCGCATTCCGCAGGATGTGTCGCTGCTCAGCTTTGATGATATTCCCATCGCCTCCTACACCATCCCGGCGCTGACATCGGTGCATGTTCCGATGGCAGAAATGGTCGCCAGCGCCCTCGCGCAACTCACGAAAATGCTGGATGGCGAGGAGGTTAGCGCGTTGTCCCTGATGTGTGGCGAATTGATCCATCGACAATCCGTTGGTGATGGCCCCTATGGTTAAGTAAAACGTCGTGTACATCACAATTCATCATTAACCGCTCGGGATTGTTTTGACAGCACTTTGCCGCTGACGTTAGAAATGTCGACAGGCGTGTAACTGGGTAACCAGGCAAGACCTGAAGCTCGCTTCCAAATCGGAAGCCGGCTTCAGGTCTTTTTTTTTGGCAAAAAAAGAGGGTGGTATATGGATTATCAAGCCACAGCGAAAGCCGTCATTGCGCATGTCGGCGGTGCCGGGAATATCGATCACATTGAACACTGCTCCACCCGACTGCGTCTGACCCTGCGTGACAATACGCGTATCGACCAACCCGCTCTCGCTGCCATTCCCGGCGTGTTGGGGGTACGCGTCAATGTGCAATGCCAGGTAATCATTGGCAAGGATGTGGTGGAAATCTATGACGCAGTGAAAGCGCTGGCAGCCGGACAGCCAGCAACCGGTAGCCACAGTGAAGCCCGTTGGGCAGCGCGCTGTGTAGATTTTGTGATTAGCGTCTTTCAGCCACTGGTGCCTGCCATCGCGGGTGGCGGGGTACTGAAGTCACTGCTGATCCTGCTTGATCTACTCGGTTGGCTGCCGCGCAGCAGCGATACCTACAAAATACTGGACAATATCGGCTCGGCACCCCTGTACTTTTTGCCCATTCTGGTCGCCATTACCACTGCCAACAAACTTAAAGTGAATGTGCTGGTCGCGGTATCCGCCGTGTCGGTGATGGTACTACCGATGATGTCAAAGCAGCTGGCGGAAGGTATCACGCTGTTCTCCTTCGACCTGAAGAATATCGCCTATGCCTCACAGGTGTTCCCCGCCATCTTGTGCGTACTGTTTTATTCCCGCGCGGAACGGTTCTTCAATCGTTACTCCCCCTCGGCGCTACGCATTTTCCTGTCACCAATGTTATCCCTGCTGGTCACCGTGCCAGTGACGCTGTTGATCCTCGGGCCACTCGGTTTTGAGCTGGGTTCCGGGTTGGCGACGGTGATCCTGTGGCTGTACAGCAAGCTGGGATTTGTCGCCACCGCTCTGCTGGCCGGGGTATTACCCTTTATGGTCGCGGCAGGAATGCATAAACCAATGATCCCTTATGTCGTGGCGTCAATGGGGCAGTTCTCCCGTGAGATGTTGTATCTGCCCGCCTCGCTGGCGCATAACATTGCCGAAGCGGGTGCCTGCCTGGCGATTGCGTTGCGCAGTAAAGACAAGGTGATGAAGTCTACCGCGCTCTCAGCCGGGATCTCTGCCTTGTGCGGCATCACCGAACCCGCGCTGTACGGCATCACGCTGCTGAATAAAACCGCGCTGTACGCGGTGATGGCGGCCAGCGTGATCGGCGGTGGCTTTTTAGGCTGGATGACGGTGGAAGCCTTCGCGCTGGTCAGCCCCAGCCTTGCCAGTATCTCGATGTTTATCTCGCCCACCAGCCCGTGGAATATCCTGTACGCCTTGCTGGGCGCCGGTCTGGCATTTGCCATCTCATTTGTTGCCACATTGTTTTTCTGGCGGGAAAAAGCCGCTCAGGTGACCGATTTCAACCACTTTGTTACGCCGGCTGAAGGGCGATTGATCCCGCTGGCCGAGGTGCAAGACGATGTTTTTTCTGCCGGAATAATGGGGGACGGCATCGCCGTGATACCAACCAGCGGCAAACTGTTCGCACCGGCCAATGGAGTAATCAGCAACGTTTTTGACAGTGGGCATGCCGTAAGCCTGCTGACGACTCAGGGGGCAGAAGTGATCCTGCATATTGGTATCGACACCATCAAACTTAACGGCAAAGGTTTCCATCCACGCGTCACGGCGGGACAAACCATACAGGCCGGTGATCTGCTGGTGGAATTCGACCTTGATGCCATCAACACGGCAGGTTTTGATCCCGTCATTGTGATGGTTATTACCAATAGCGAACGTTTTTCCTTCACCACTAACGCTGCTGACACCCCACTCACCCTTCATTCCCCGATCATGACGTTCAAGGAGTCTCTATGACGGTAACGCAAGCCACCTTCCCACGAGGATTTTTATGGGGTGCCGCGATTGCGGCTAATCAGGCCGAAGGCGCCTGGAATGTGGACGGTAAAGGGCCATCCGTAGCGGATGCCATCAACTGGAAACCCAATCTGGATCTCAAGGATTTCACCGCACACATGGCGGTGACCGATGAGAATGTGGCGGATGCGCTCAATGGCACTCATGATGCCTTCTACCCGAAGCGCCGCGGCATCGATTTTTACCATCACTACCCGCAGGACCTGGCGCTCTTCGCCGAGATGGGGATTAAAGTGTTACGTGTTTCCATTGCCTGGTCCCGTATCTTCCCCGATGGCGAAGAGTCTGCGCCAAACGAAGCCGGTTTAGCGTTTTATGAGCGCCTGTTTGGTGAAATGCGCCGGTTAAATATCGAGCCTCTGGTGACACTGTCGCATTATGAGATGCCGCTCAAACTCAGCGAACGTTATAACGGCTGGGTGCACCGCAATGTGGTCGATGCCTTCGTTCGTTTCAGCAACGTCTGCTTCGACCGTTATAAAGATTTGGTGCGTTACTGGCTGACGTTTAACGAGATTGACAGCATCCACCGTCATCCGTTTACCACCGCAGGCATCCGTGAAGAGAAATGCGCACCGGGCCAGGAAAAGCAGGATATTTATCAGGCACTGCACCATCAGTTTGTCGCATCGGCGCTGGTGACGCGTGATTGCCATGCCAAAATCCCCGGCAGCCAGGTCGGTTGTATGCTGACCAAGCTCACTACCTATCCGCGCACCTGCCATCCTGATGATGTGCAAGCCAGCCTGAAAAAAAACCTCGAAAATCTGTTCTATGCCGATGTTCAGGTGTTTGGCAACTATCCACCGCTGATCAAACGCGACCTGGAACTGCGCGGCATTGAACTGTTGGTGGCCGCTGATGACCTCGACATCCTGCGGCAGCACACCGTTGATTTCGTCTCCTTCAGTTATTACATGTCGATGACCGAATCGACCCAACCGGACGCCGAACGTACCGCCGGAAATACTGTGCTGGGGGTGAAGAATCCTTACTTACCGGCCTCCGACTGGGGATGGCAGATTGATCCGGTGGGACTGAAGATTTCGCTGCTGGAGCTGTATGATCGCTATCGCAAGCCGCTGTTTATTGTGGAAAATGGTCTTGGCTGCAAAGATGTGGTTGAAGACGGAAAAATTCACGACAGTTACCGCATCGACTATTTCCGTTCTCACTTTGAACAAATGCGCGAGGCGGTACATGAAGGTGTCGAGCTGATGGGTTACACCAGTTGGGGCACCATTGATATCATCAGCGCAGGCACCTCACAAATGACCAAACGCTATGGTTTTATCTATGTCGATCAGGATGATGAAGGCAACGGCACGCTGGCACGCCTGCGCAAAGACTCGTTCTGGTGGTATCAGAAGGTCATTGCTACCAACGGCAGCGACCTGAATTAACAACACAGGGACGGGTATTGACGTGATTACCGTGAAGAAATCGCTGAACAACAGCATGCTGCTGGTGGAACATGACCAGCAGGAGATGATTCTGTTTGGTAAAGGGATTGGCTTTGGCGCCAGACCCGGCACCCAGGTGAACGCGGCAGGGATTGAGCAGGTGTTTATCCCGCTGGAACATCTCAAGTCGCGCCACTATTTCTCGCTGACCAACACCATTCCCGTTGCCTGGTTTGATATTACCCATGACATCATTGCCCTGGCGCAGGCGCAGTACAGCGAAAAACTGCACTCGGTGCTGTTTTTTACCCTGGCGGAGCATCTGTGGTTCGCCGCCGAACGCGCTCGCGCGGGTCAGGTGATCGCCAATAAACTGAGCTGGGAAGTGCAGCGTTATTACCAGAAAGAGTACGCCATTGGTTTACAGGCCAGAGCGATGGTGGAAGCACGCTTTAAGCTGGAACTGGGTGAAGATGAGGCAGTACACATCGCTTTTCATCTGATTAATGCCTCGGGCAGTGCAGGTCAGGACACGGCTCACCAGCAGGTACAGCTGGTGAATCGTATCGCCGAGATTGTGCGTTACAAATTAAACCGGTCAATCGATGTCACGTCGATTAACTACAACCGTTTTATTACGCATTTGCGCTATTTCGCGGAGCGTATCCTGGCGGGCAAAATCAGTACCGGAGCCGGCGAGGACTTCTATCAGGAGCTGCTGAAATTCCACCCTGAAGCCATGTCCGTCGCCTGGACGATTCGCGACTATATTCAGGAGAAATATCAGCTTTCACTCCCCAGGGAAGAACTCACCTGGCTGAGTATGCATATCAGTCGATTAAGCCACTGATAATCAGGCTGGTTTTAGATCGCCATACCAGTATGAAGCTGTCACGCCACCATCCATCAGGAAATCACTGCCAGTGATAAAGGTGCCTTCCGGTCCCATCAGCAAAGCCGCCAGCGCGCCCACTTCATCCGGCGTGCCGCCGCGACCAACCGGGGATCGTTCCAGCATATTGCGGTATCCTGCGCCGCGTGGTCCGGACAGCTCATCATTTGCCAATGGGGTATAGATGATGCCAGGGCTAATGGTATTGACGCGCGCACCGCGTTTGCCCCATTTCACTGCTTCGGCCATCACGCGCAGTGCATTGCCGCGTTTTGAATATTGGTACGCCAGCAGCGGATCGGTGATGGTGTCTTCCTGCAAAAACGGCAGCGCCAGCAGGTCTTCCGTGGGCGTGGTCGCCAGCGCTTCATTCTGCTCTACGCTGAGCGGCGGCAGGCGGTGACCGGACTGGGAGGCGATAATAATACCCGAACCACCTTCAGCAATAACCTGACCGAACTCTTCAAGGATCACCGCCGTACCATAAAGGTCGACGTTTAAAATCGTTTTAGATGAGGCCTGTGAAGGCGACACCCCAGCCGCGTTGATCACCCCTTTTACCGCGCCTAACGCCGTAGCCGTTTTCACCAACGCCTGAATGGAGTCGCGCGACGAGACATCCACCTGACTGGTGGATACCACGAAACCGGCATCGCGTAGCACTTTCGCTGCCGCTTCGGTGTTTTCAGCACGCAGGTCCGCCAGCAACACCGTTTTGCCCTGGCTGACCCGGCGAGCAATCGCCTGCCCGATTGAACCCGCACCAATCACCACAATCACGTCTTTCATAGTCACTCCGAAGGTAAGTTATGTTTCACCAACAATGTCGATGGGGAAAATATAATCGTTCCGACGTGCAATGACTTTAGAGATAATCAGCATGAGTTTATGAGTGGCGATCATAAATCTGCGCGATAAATCGCGTCGCTACACATCCACATGCAGAATAGCGCGTAGCGCCGGAGCGTTGGTATTCGCCCGAAAACCAGGGCCACCGCGTTGGAAACTTCTGGCACTCGCCAGATTCCCGGTGATCACCGGAACCGAACCGACATCCTCAACCAGCTTCGCCACTGCCTTCAATGCCTCAGCATCATCACTGGCGATCGGCACACCTAACTTGTTCGCCGCGCTGGCACTGGCGGATGCCTCAATGGCAGTGGCGTCAACCGCACTGAAAGCCCGGACATAGCGAGTGCCGGGCAACAATCGTTGACTGGTTTCCGCCACCCCATTTTGGTTCGCTTCCCTGGCAAGGTCGCTCTGTTGCCAGCCGGAAGGATTACAGGCATCCAGCACGATTTTGCCTTTCATCGCCGCAGCGAGCTGCTGGCCGAGTTGTGGCAAGGCATCATACGGGACGGCGAATAACAGAATGTCGCCAAATGCCGCAGCCTCTGCCGGTGTCCCTACGCTGGCATTGGCACCTAAGGGCGCGATCTCGCGTTGCAACTCATCCAGATGCCGGGTGGAGAACATCACCTGATGCCCGGCTTTCACCCACAGCTTAGCCACTGTTCCTCCCAGCCAGCCCGCACCGATCACACCAATTTTCAACGATTGGCCGGTACTGATAGCTATCGCCTTACCTGTCATACTCATTGCTCCTGTAATTGCGGCTAACTTGATCAATTGACGTCGTGAGAGGGACATTAGTCAGCTCCTGAGTTGAGGGAAATTAAAGGTGATTGACGGCCCAGCCAGACCGACAGCGCCAACCAGACGAGAGACAAAGGGATCGCAATATACGCCAGCAGGCCGGAACTCCCGGCAAATCCCATCAGCCCGGCATAACTCCAGCTTCCCATCTGATCGCCGAGACGATACACCACCGTATCGATGAAATTTTTCGACTTATAACGTTCTTCTTTCGCCACACGGGTAAATAAAATTTCTCTGCCGGGTCGGGCGAAAGCGAAGTTACTGATGCGGCGTGCAACCTGGAATACGACAAAAATCATCAGAGAAGGAAATGCCAGCAGCAGCGAAAATCCCGCGAGTGTTACCAGCGGTAAAATGGCGAGGGTCAGGGAGACACCCAATCCTTTCAACGCCCGTGAGGTGAAAAAGATCTGTGCGATGAAGGTGAGCAGATTGACCCACAAATCGATGGTGGCGAAAAACGCGGTGCGCGAGGCACGGTCAGAAAAGGCATTTGCTGCAATCGACGCCTGCTCAAAATAGAGAAAGGTGGAGGTCAGACTATACAGCATCATAAACAGGGCGATACCGGAGAGGTAAGGCGAACGCAGCGTGTGGGTGATCCCGGCGAGCACCGATCCCCCAACAGGACGTTCCGTTTTTTTTCCGGCAAAATTTGTACTGTGCGCAGCAGCCCGCTGAGCCGATAGCAGACTGATTTCCAACAGCAGAAACGCCAGCAACACCAGGCCGCGCTGGTCAATACGCTCCACTGAAATCAGCGTCAGAGAAGACCCGATTAGCGCCCCCAGTGTCGCCCCAGCAGAAAGGATACCAAATAGCCGCACCCCCTGTTCGGAGGTAAAAATATCAACGATCAATGACCAAAACAGGGAAACGACAAACAGGTTGAATACCGATAACCAGATAAAGAAAAACCGGCCAGTCCAGATACGATATTCACTGAACGCAGGGAGTAGCAACATGAAAAACAGCAGCAAATTGCTGGCAAAAAAATGGTAGCTGATCCTGATGACGGTTATTCGCTGATAGCGTTTTACCAGAAAAGAAAATAACGGTGTCAATAGCAACATCGCAGCGAGCGTACCGCTGAACAACCAGGGAAGATTATTCACCCCTCCCGCCACACCTAACTCGTCACGTACCGGGCGCAAAAGATAATAAGCAACAAATAAAGAAAAGACATACAACATCGACCATGCCAGCGTTTTCAGCTCTTTCGGCCTGACATTTAAAAATTGATAATATTTATCAAAACACATTCATCGTCACCCGAATGTCGTATTTCACCAGAAGATATTTTAAAGTGCATAATATTTACGCGAATCCGTAGCGGCGCGATTTATCGCGCAAGGTAATAGCGCGATAAATCGCGCCGCTACGGTAGAATTGCGGAAATTAAGCCTTGTTGGATTAGCATTTTGCGGCATTAATGATGAGTTCAATTCATAACGTCATTCAGCATAAACCGGTAATAACGGGCTGATTCCTGCGGATTTTTATTCTAAGGTGAAGGGCGCGTGACTGCTGACAGCAACGTCACGACTTATCTATGCGTCAGGTGATAAAGGCAATATCAATATGAATACAACAGCATCACTCAATGCCACCCAGCGGGCAATTATTCCCATCGCGGCCTGGACCGCCAAAGGTGATTTACCCGCACTTTCTCAGGCACTCAACGCAGGGTTAGACAGCGGTCTGACCATCAATGAAATAAAAGAAGTGTTGCTGCAAATGTATGCCTACTGTGGCTTTCCCAGAAGCCTGAATGGCATTACAACTTTTATGAGCGTGATTAAACAGCGCGCAGAACAAGGCATCAACGATCCTGTCGGTAAAGCCCCTTCCCCGGCACCGCAGGATAAATCACGGACTGAAGTAGGGTCTGATATTCAGACGCTCATTGCCGGACGGGTATTGAAAGCTGAGAAAGGCAATTTCATCGAATTTTTGCCTGAAATTAACCAGTTCCTGCAAGAACATCTTTTTGCTGATGTGATTGCCCGCGACAATCTCGGCTTACCGGATCGGGAAATCGCCACTATCGCCGCGCTCACCGGCCTTGGCGGTGTGGAATCGCAACTGAAATCACACATTGGTGGTGGTCTCAATGTCGGGCTGACTGAACAGCAGGTGAAAGACCTGTTTGTGGTCTACGGCAACACCGTCGTCAGCCATGAAGCCCAACGCGGCATGCAACTGCTGGATGACGTGATGGCCAGTCGCCCGCGTTAATAGAATGCTTTCAGGAGAAACAGAATGACGTTAAATGTAAAAGGCTATGCCGCTTTTGCCGCCAAAGAAGATTTGGTGCCGCATAATTTTGTGCGTCGCGATCCGCGTGACAATGATGTTGTCATTGAGATCCTTTACAGCGGTGTTTGCCACTCCGATATTCACAACGCTTACAACGATTGGGGCGGGGCCAAATACCCGATGGTGCCAGGCCACGAAATTATTGGTCGTGTCACGCATGTGGGTAAAGCCGTGACCAAATTCAGCGTTGGCGATCATGTCGGCGTGGGTTGTATGGTGGATTCCTGTCAGCATTGCAGCGCCTGTGAACAGGGGCTTGAGCAGTACTGCGAAGAAGGGAATACCCTCACCTATAACGACGTTGATCGTCATGACCAGATGCCGACCTATGGTGGCTACTCCGACAAAATCGTGGTCACGGAAAAATTCGTGGTCAAAGTGCCAGAAGGCCTGGATCTGAAAAGCGCGGCGCCTCTGCTGTGCGCCGGAATCACCACCTGGTCGCCACTGCGTCACTGGAATGTGGGACCGGGCAGCAAAGTTGCCGTGGTCGGTCTTGGCGGCCTGGGGCATATGGCGCTGAAATTCGCCAAAGCGCTGGGGGCAGATGTGACCCTGTTCAGCCGCTCACCGAATAAATCGGAAGATGCCCGCCGTCTCGGTGCTGAACATATCGTGATTTCCACCGACGATGCGCAGATGAAGGCGGTGTATAACCAGTTCGATCTGATTATTGATACCGTGCCGTATGTCCATGATTTGAAACCTTATATCCCTACCCTGGCGCTGAACGGCACCCTGGTACTGGTGGGCTACCTGGGCGAACTGGACCCGGTACTGAATAGCGCCCCGCTGGTGTTGGGCCGTAAGTCTGTCGCCGGTTCGGTAATTGGCGGGATTGCGGAAACGCAGGAGATGATGAATTTCTGCGGCGAGCATGGCATCACGTCAGACGTCGAAATGATCAACATGCAAGATATTAATGATGCGTGGCAACGGATGTTAAAAAGCGATGTGAAGTATCGTTTTGTTATCGATATTGCTTCGCTGAAGGCTTAAGAAACAAGGGCAGTGGCTCGCCACTGCCCTTTCGCGTTACGCCTGATAGCGCACCGCTTCAATTAATTTCGAAAACGCAGCCGTATGTTGTTTGCGACTGGGGTAGTAAAGATAATATCCGGCAAAAGGCGCACACCAGTCATCCAGCGCAATTTGCAGTTTGCCTTCATCCACGTATTTTCGCACGCAATCTTCCGGCACATAAGCCACGCCCATTCCGGTTAAAGCCGCATCAACACGCGAGGCAAGGTTATTAAAAATTAGCTGTCCTTCCACTTTTACCCGAATCTCTTTGCCATCTTTTTGGAATTCCCAACTGTAGATGCCACCCAGAGTGGGTAAACGCATATTGATGCAGTTATGGTTCTGGAGTTCATACGGCGTCTCAGGCATACCATGTTGGACAAAATATTCCGGTGCTGCCACCACCACCATGCGCCAGTCGGGACCAATCCTGACCGCCACCATATCTTTTTCAACCTGTTCACCCAGGCGAACCCCGGCATCAAACCGGCCACTGACAATATCCGTTAAGGTATTGTCGACGGATAATTCAACGTTGACTTGTGGATAGGCTTGTAAAAAGGGTTTCAACAGCGGCCAGAGTGTCGATGCCAGCGCATGCTCTCCCGCGGTAATACGAATATTGCCGGAGGGTTTTCCCTGTTCATCGGACAATTGCAGCAGGGCCTTTTCGATATCGGCGATCATTGGCCCAACATTTTGAATTAACCGCTCACCAGCTTCGGTGGGGGCCACACTGCGGGTGGTACGGGTTAATAATCGTGTATTGAGCCGTTCTTCCAGTCCCCGAATGGAGTGGCTCAACGCCGATTGCGACACCCCGAGTTTGGCGGCGGCGCGGGTAAAGCTCTGCTCGCGCGCCACCATTACCAGATAGATGAGGTCGTTAAAATTTTCCTTGAGCATCAGTGTGCCTCTTTGTCATCTTTTGTCAGGCTCGGGCCTTGACGGCTATACATAAACTGAAATATATGTGAGTTACTCACGAGTTGACCAGAAAAAACTCATCGCGTGTGATGGGTGTCATGTTCTAAGCCAGATTCCGTGCCGATACTTAACTTTCTGTAGCGCGATTAATGAATGAATCTCATAACGGTTATAAATTTTTAGCCGCTAATAAAGTGTAATTTGTAATGATACTATTATTCCGTAGTTCGTTATTCCCTTTATGATTATGTGAGGTTTCCATGAAAACGTTAATTGCTTCCGCCTTTGCTCTGGCCAGCGTCTTTGCGGTTCAAAGCGCCTTTGCCGTCGATGTCATCAATGATGCCGCTGGCAAACAAAAAGTCGGTGTTGTTTCTGCGTCTGGTGCTTATTCGCTTGATGGCCTGACCAACAAACTTGCTGACAAAGCCGAGGCGGAAGGTGCCACCTCGATGAAAATCATCGCCGCCGGTGGTGAAAATAAACTTTATGGTGTGGCGGAGATTTATAAATAACCCCCCCTTCTAAAGACGAAATATCCCTGAACAAGCTCACTGCCCGATATTCTTAGCCCTGCTGTGCATACGATTTGTTGGTGTGTTCACTGCCCGTTTCGCTTGTGATTTATTTCGTCTTCCTTCATCTCTAACCTTAATTTTATTAATAAGGTGCAAAAGAAATGGATCGACACGAAGTTATCATCCATGACTTAATTGCGTGGATTGACGAAAATATTCGCCGCCCTCTTAAGATAGAAGACGTTGCTCAGCGATCAGGCTATTCAAAATGGCACTTACAAAGAATGTTTCAGCGCATTATGAATATCAGCTTAGGCAATTATATTCGTGATAAAAAGCTGGAAATGGCCGCGCTTGATTTGATTCAAAGCCGTGAAACAGTCATTGATATTTCCGTTAAATATGGTTACGACTCCCAGCAGTCATTTACCCGCTCTTTTGCCAGAAAATACCATGTGCCACCCGCAACCTGGCGGCGTTTACAAACACATCATTTAAATTTTCTGGTTTAACTCATCGTCATTACCGGTTTCCGGGAGAAAATAACAATGCCCCATAACGTGGCACTTAAGCCTCTGGCTTTGCTATGCGCGTTCGTCATTTTAAATTTAACAGGATGTGATGATTCAGCCGGAAAAGCTGCCGAAGTGCAGAGCGCACCCGAGGTGCAGGTCCAGACTCTGGCTACCCAGTCACTGCCCGTGTCCACAGAACTCCCCGGACGTACCTCGGCATTCCGTGTAGCAGAAGTTCGCCCACAGGTGTCAGGCATAATTTTAAAACGCGCCTTCACCGAGGGCAGCGATGTGGTGGCCGGTCAGACGCTGTACCAGATCGATCCTGCCCCTTTCCGCGCCAGCTACAACAATGCCAGGGCAGCCGTGAATGAAGCGGAAGCCAACGCGCGCATGGCACAGGTGACCCTGAATCGCTATCGCTCGCTGACCGGGACAAATTACATCAGCCGTCAGGATTATGACCAGGCACAGGCCACCGCCGCCCAGACGCGTGCCGCCGTGGATGCAGCCAATGCCGCACTGGAAACCGCCCGTATCAACCTCGCCTGGAGCACCATTACCTCGCCGATCAGTGGCCGTATCGGGCGTTCATCGGTGACTGAAGGTGCGCTGGTGCAGGATGCGCAAAGCGATGCGCTGGCTACCGTGCAACAACTGGACCCGCTGTACGTCGATGTCACCCAGTCGAGCCAGGATTTCCTGCGTCTGCAACAGGAACTGGCCTCCGGTCGTTTGCATCAGAATGCCGGTAAAGCGGTGGTCAGCGTGATCCTTGGCGATGGCTCTGTCTATCCCCATAGTGGCACGCTGGCATTTTCTGATGTCACCGTTGACCAAACTACCGGCTCCATCACCCTACGCGCTATTGTCCCCAACCCGGATCACGCGTTGCTGCCCGGTATGTTTGTCCGTGCCCGCCTGGATGAAGGCACCGATCCCAATGCATTGCTGATCCCACAGCAGGCGGTGACCCGTACGCCGCGCGGTGACGCCACCGCGCTGGTGGTTGACAGCGCTAACAAGGTAGAAGTGCGCACCATCAGCGTCTCGCAGACCGCAGGTGACAAATGGCGCGTGACTGGCGGTCTGCAATCCGGCGAACGCGTGATTGTCTCCGGCATTCAACGTGCCCAACCCGGTATGACCGTTAAACCTCTCACCGCCCCTTCGCCCACAGGAACCGCCGACTGATGTCCAGATTCTTTATTGACCGCCCGATCTTTGCCTGGGTGCTGGCAATTATCATCATGCTGGCCGGGGGAATTTCGATCCTGAAACTGCCAGTGGAGCAATACCCGGACGTTGCGCCCACCTCAGTGCAAATCCGTGCCACCTATCCAGGTGCGGATGCCACCACGTTGCAGAACACCGTGACCCAGGTGATTGAGCAGAACATGAGCGGGCTGGATGGCCTGATGTATATGTCCTCCACCAGCGATTCATCCGGCACGCTTCAGCTGACGCTGTCGTTTGAGAACGGCACTGACCCGGATATCGCTCAGGTGCAGGTGCAGAACAAGTTGCAGCTCGCCACCCCCCTGCTGCCGCAGGAAGTGCAGCAGCAGGGCATCACCGTGCGCAAATCCTCCAGCGTGTTCTTCCTGGTGCCCGGTTTCGTCGATGAAACCGGCCGCATGAGCATGGAAGATATTGCCGATTACGTGGCGGCTAACCTGAAAGATCCCATCAGCCGTATCAACGGCGTGGGGGATACCACGCTGTTTGGTTCGCAGTACGCGATGCGTATCTGGCTCGATCCCAACAAGCTGAACAACTACCAGCTGACGCCGGTGGATGTGATGAGCATGATTGAAACCCAGAATGCGCAGATTGCCGCCGGTCAACTTGGTGGCGCGCCGCCGGTAAAAGGTCAGCAGCTTAACGCCTCGATCATTGCCCAGACCCGACTCACCTCGCCGGAAGAGTTTGGCAACATCCTGCTGAAAGTGAACAGCGACGGCTCGCAGGTGCGTCTGCATGATGTGGCGCGGATCGAGCGCGGCGGTGAGAACTATAACTTTGTGGTTAAAATCAATGGCAAACCGGCGTCAGCATTGGGTATTCAGCTGGCGGCAGGCGCTAACGCGCTGGATACCGCCAATGCTATCCGCGCGAAAATTAATGAATTGAAACCTTACTTCCCGCAGGGACTGAAGGTGGTCTATCCCTACGACACCACGCCGTTTATCAGTATCTCGATCCACGAGGTAGTGAAAACGCTGTTTGAAGCCATCGTGCTGGTGTTCCTGGTGATGTACCTGTTTTTGCAGAGTTTCCGCGCCACGCTGATCCCGACCATTGCCGTACCGGTGGTGCTGCTGGGTACCTTTGGCATCCTCGCTGCCTTCGGTTACTCGATTAACACCCTGACCATGTTCGGCATGGTGCTGGCGATCGGTTTGCTGGTGGATGACGCCATCGTGGTGGTGGAGAACGTCGAGCGCGTGATGGCTGAGGAGGGCCTGAAACCGAAGGCCGCCACGCGTAAATCGATGGGGCAAATTCAGGGGGCGCTGGTCGGCATTGCGCTGGTGTTGTCGGCGGTGTTTGTACCGATGGCGTTCTTTGGCGGCAGTACCGGGGTAATCTATCGCCAGTTCTCCATCACCATTGTTTCCGCGATGGCGCTCTCGGTGCTGGTGGCGTTGATCCTCACTCCAGCGCTGTGTGTCACCATCCTGAAGCCGGTTAAACCCGGTAGCCACGGGCAACATCGCGGGCTGTTCGGCTGGTTTAACCGCAAGTTTGAGCAAAGTGCACATCATTACACCGGTTCTGTGGCGCGTATGCTGAACAAGAGCGGGCGCTATCTGGTGATTTACGGTGTACTGGTCGTCGGGATGGCGGTGCTGTTTATGCGCCTGCCCACCTCGTTCCTGCCGTCGGAAGATCAGGGGGTGCTCGCCACCCAGGCCATCCTGCCGGCCGGTGCTACCCAGGAACGTACCCAGGCAGTGCTGGATCAGGTCAATGATTACTACCTGAACAACGAGAAAAGCAACGTTGAGAACGTGCTGACGGTCAACGGCTTCGGCTTTGCCGGACGGGGCCAGAACGTGGGGATCGCCTTTATCGGCCTGAAGGACTGGTCACAGCGTCCGGGTGAAGAGAACAAAGTTGACGGTATTGTCAGCCGTGCCGCTAAAGCGTTCAGCAAAATCATGGATGCCAATGTGGTGGCCTTTAACCTGCCGCCGATCATTGCGCTGGGTAACGCGACCGGTTTTGACTTTGAGTTGATTGACCAGGGCAGTTTGGGGCATGACAAACTGGTGGCCGCACGTAACCAGCTGCTGGATCTGGCACGCCAGCATCCCGATACGCTGGTGGCGGTGCGTCCGAACGGCATGGAAGACAGCCCGCAGTACAAAGTCAACATTGACCAGGAGAAAGCCACCGCACTGGGCGTCGATCTGTCCGACATCAATACCACCCTGAGCAGCGCCTGGGGCGGCAGTTATGTTAACGACTTCATTGACCACGGCAGGGTGAAAAAGGTCTACGTGATGAGCGACGCGCCGTATCGCATGATGCCAAAAGATATGGATAACTGGTACGTGCGCGCCAGCAACGGCAAGATGGTGCCGTTTGCCAGCTTCTCGACAGCCGAGTGGGTTTACGGCTCACCGCGTCTGGAACGTTATAACGGCCTGTCTTCCCTGGAAATTCTCGGTCAGCCGGCACCGGGTAAAAGTTCGGGCGAAGCGATGGCGCTGATGGAACAACTGGCGAAACAACTGCCACCTGGCGTCGGCTTTGACTGGACCGGCATGTCGTACCAGGAACGCATGACCGGCGAACAGGCACCGGCGCTGTACGCCCTGTCATTGATTGTGGTGTTCCTGTGCCTGGCGGCGCTGTACGAGAGCTGGTCGATTCCGTTCTCGGTGATGCTGGTGGTGCCGCTTGGCGTGTTTGGTGCGCTGGTCGCTACCATGCTGCGTGGGCTGAATAACGATGTTTACTTCGTGGTTGGCCTGTTAACCACCATCGGTCTGTCGGCGAAGAACGCCATCCTGATCGTAGAATTCGCCAAAGACCAGATCGAGAAAGAAGGTAAAGGCGTGGTGGAAGCCACGCTGGAAGCGGCCCGTATGCGCCTGCGTCCGATTCTGATGACATCGCTGGCGTTTATTCTCGGTGTACTGCCGCTGGCACTGAGTTCTGGTGCCGGTTCCGGTGCACAGAATGCCGTCGGCACCGGGGTAATCGGCGGGATGGTGGCGGCAACCCTGCTGGCTATCTATTTTGTCCCGGTGTTCTTTGTGGTGGTGCGTAACCGCTTTGGCGGCAAGCCCCGCGACGATGAGGACGATGAGGACGAAGAGGACGAAGAGGACATCCTCGTGTAATCGTCCCGCCCAGTCAGTATCTCTGGCTGGGCGGAACTCATGAGCAATGCTCATAGGTTTAATCGCATTACGCTATCTAATCACTTAACACCGCCTTTGGTAGAGTGATTGCATCACTCATGAACGACAAAAGAGGAACATCACATGTTGAAAATTATCGCTAACGGCTCCGTTCCATCACGTAAAGGCCCGGAAGAGTATTTCACCGGTACGGTGAGGATCGATGCCCCCTTCAGCGGTACGGAGTCAGCGCGTGTCGGTGGCGCGACGGTCACTTTCGAACCGGGCGCGCGTACCGCCTGGCATACCCACCCGTTCGGACAAACGCTGATCATCACCCACGGCCAGGGCTGGATTCAGTGCGAAGGTGAAGAAACGGTGGTAATGAATCAGGGTGACATCGTCTTTATCCCGGAAGGGGTGAAGCACTGGCATGGCGCTACACCTGACAATGCCATGACGCATATTGCGATTGCCGAATCCCTGAATGGCAGCCCGGTTGACTGGATGGAAAAAGTCACCGACGAACAGTACCAAAAGTAACCGTTACGCTCAGCCGTTAAGCTGCCGCGGCGCTTAACATTTCGCGTGGTTTACTCCGAATTTTCCGAAGCGGCCAAAAAACTGTGCTAAAAAAAGCGTAGTGTTTGCACGTACTCGTAGCGGCGCGATAACTCGCGCCGCTACGATCTGTTTTCTAAAATCCGGGGAACGAGATGAAAAGCGTAAAAGCGACCTCAATTCGTGACGTTAACGACAAGCTACTGAGCGGTGAACATAAAGAAGTCATCATTGATTTTGATATCAGCAGCGATGACTTTTTTGCCCTCTCTGATTACTGGTGTGAGCGGGGAGCAAAGATTAAAAAAGAGGGCGATCGATTCATGATAAAACTCAAAAAAATCAGCATCCCTGAATCTCTCGATCCCTGAGCATCCCCCCCTTCAGACGTGTCTGCGCGCTGGCAGATTGGTCTTGATAGACGAAATATTTACTAAGTTCCTGTTATCTTTGCGTCTTCAATTCTTCAAGGACGCCAGGTAATGACTCATCCTGTTGGCGAAACGAAGCCGCTAATACGTCTGGTCGCTGTGGTGATGACCGGATTCCTCGCCGGTCTGGCGGGGATGCTTCTCGCCATGATCTTGCACAGCATTCAGCATCTCGCATTTGGTTACAGCATGGACCGCATCATCAGTCCCGAATCCTTTCTCCAGGGCGTGACCGATGCCGATCACTTGCGGCGTCTGGCCGCGATTATCACCGGCGGCCTGGTGGCGGGTTGTGGCTGGTGGTTACTGGGGCGCTATGGACGCAAACGTGTTTCTATCAAAGCCGCCGTTTCATCCAACGCCACACCGATGCCGCCAGGCACCACCACCCTGCACGCACTGCTGCAAATTGTCACCGTTGCCTTAGGATCACCGCTGGGGCGCGAAGTTGCCCCGCGTGAAATGGGGGCGCTGGCAGGCGGCTTTATGGCCCGTCGACTCGGATTAGCGGCTGATGAGGCGCGCACGCTGATAGCCTGTGGTGCCGGTGCCGGTCTGGCTGCCGTCTATAACGTGCCGCTGGCTGGTGCGCTGTTTACCCTCGAAGTGTTGTTGCTGTCATTCAGTTGGGAGAAAACGCTGGCGGCGATTATCACTTCGGCCATCGCTGCCTGGACCGCCACGCTGGGTTTGGGCAATGAATCACAATATCACTTTGCCTCTGGTGTCCTGTCTCCGTCATTTCTGGCATGGGCGATTGTTGCTGGCCCGGTGTTGGGAGCTGGTGCGTGGTTGTTCCGTAAAACCACCGGTGCCGCCCGCGCCGAGGTGAAAGACAACTGGCAGATGCCCGTATTCTGTTTGCTGGCATTTTCCCTGCTGGCTGTTCTCAGCCTCTGGTTCCCGGAACTACCAGGTAACGGCAAAGGCCCCATGCAACTGGCGCTGAGCGACAGCATCAATTTTCACCATGCGGCGTGGTTATTAGGTTTAAAAATGGTGGTGATTCTGGCGGTGTTACGCGGTGGTGCCGAAGGCGGGTTACTGACCCCTGGTCTGACGGTCGGTGGTCTGCTCAGCCTGCTGCTCTGCGTACTCTGGCAACTGATGTTCCCCGGTGGCGACATCGGCAGCTTTGCGCTGGTGGGCGGCGCCGCCTTCCTCGCCGCCTCGATGCAAATGCCGCTGACCGCCGTAACGCTGGTGATGGAGTTTACCCATATGAACCATGACTATTTTGTCCCCGCCCTGCTGTGTGCCGCAGGTGCGGTGATCACCTGCCGGGTACTGGAGAAAACGCAGCGTTAATCTAACATCGCCCTGCCCTAACTTAATCCCCTGAGCCGCCTGCGTTGTGCCAGCCAGATCAGCAGCGCGCAGGCGGTCAGCATCATCTCCCCGGTGGTGATGCCTGACCAGCCACCCAGTTGCCATAATGTACCGGCAAGCGCAGAACCGATCGCCCCACCGATAAAGTTGCTGACCACAAAAGCCGTATTCAGACGACTGCGGGCCTGTGCGTCCACCGCGAACAACCGGGTTTGATTAAGTACGTTGATCGCCTGAATCGCCACATCCAGCAATAACACCGCCACCAGAATCGCGATGATGGATGTTGCACCGGCCTCCGCGATGATCAGTGAAACCATCACCAGCAGTAGCGCAGCCCCTGTCGCACCGACCGACCATCCCCGATCGTGCAAGCGCCCGGCACGTCGTGCCGCCAGCGCACCGGCCAGTCCCACAAGGCCGACCAGACCAATCTGGCTGGCGCTAAATCCAAACGGGGGCGCGCTGAGTAAAAACGTCAGTCCGGTCCAGAACAGCGTAAAAACCGAAAAACCGAGGGCACCTAATATCAGTGTCACCTGCACGGTGGGATGCTGCCGCACCACCGTCACCACGGAGCTCAACAGTTGCAGGTATGAACCCGCCTGACGTGGCCGATCACCGGGCAGAGCACGCCATAAGATCGCGGCCAACACCAGCGTCATCACCGCAGCAAAGAGATAAATAGCCCGCCAGCCAAATGCATCGGCCACCAGCCCACTGACGGTGCGTGACGCAAGAATGCCAGTCAACACCCCTGACACCACCGTCCCGACGATCCTGCCCCGCTGGTTGTCTGCCGCCAGGTCACCTGCCAGTGGAATCAGCAGTTGCCCCGTCACCGTGGTAAGACCCACCAAAAACAGCGAGACAAGCAGGAAAGCAAAGGAGGGAGAAAGCGCACTGGCGAGCAGCGCAAGCGCGGAAACCGCCATCATCGCCGGGATCAGGCGGCGGCGATTGTGACTATCGCCAAGGGGGACAATCAACATCACACCCACGGCATAGCCAATCTGGGTCAGCGTCACCAACAAACCCGCATGGCCCGGCAAGATATGGAAGGCATCACCGATGTCGTGCAGCAGCGGCTGTACCCAATACAGGTTGCCCACCGCCATACCGCCAGCAATGGAGAATAACAGGGTCAGGCTTTGGGACATCCCCACTGAGGGTGCCAGTTTAGTCACGCGTTCTCCTTCTGTTCATAACGGAAAATGGCTGGATAATCGGCCTTTTTAGCAAACATCCATCGTGAAATTAAGCCGTTAAAAGCCAATGGTGTTATGAAGTAAAATCATCAATAGCCAGGCGCTTGCTGATGAGTCTTTTGCTAATCTAATGGGACTCTTTTTTTGGTGAAAGTCTTATGGACCTGCTGTCTGATGTGCTTCAACTGCTGTCGGCACAAAGTTATGTGACCACCGGGCAGACCACCGGCCCCTGTTGGTCGATGCGTTACCCTGGCTTTTCCGGCATGAAATTTATGGCGGTCCGGCAGGGAAAAATTTGGTTTCGTCTGGAGGCAGAGAATCACTGGCGAGCGCTGTCGCCGGGTGACGGGGTCATTATTACGCGATCCGCACCTTTTATCATGGCCTCCGACCCGGCACTGCTGCCTGTCTCATCAGAAAGCGTGCCTTATGTGAGAAAAAATGGCCTGGCCGATTATGGCGGTGAAGACAGCCTGTTGCTGGCAGGAAAAATGGAGATTGATCCGGTTTCCGCTGAACAACTTCTCAACGTTTTGCCGGTGGTGATTCCTCTGCATTCCACTTCTGACTCCTCCTCCACACTTAACTGGCTGATGACCAGGCTGCATGATGAAAGCCAGTCAAATCGCCCCGGTTCGGCGCTGGCGGGCAACCATTTGATGCATCTGGTGATGATCGAAGGGTTTCGTAGTTGGTTATTTTCAGAGGAGGCACAGTTGCATGGCTGGATCGGCGCCTTGCAGGACGCACGGATCATGCGGGCGGTAACGGCAATTCATGCGGAACCGGCCAAAAGCTGGCAACTGATGGAGCTCGCCGCAATTGCCGGCCTGTCGCGTGCCGGTTTTGCCCGTCGTTTCACTGAAACGACCGGGACATCGCCCCTGAATTATGTCACCCACTGGAGAATGCAGCTCGCCAGCAAGGCCCTCCGACTTAGCACCGAACCGATCAAGCATCTGGCGTTTCGCCTGGGCTATGCCGCTGAAAGCACCTTCAGCACCGTCTTCCGGCGGGTTTACGGTGTCTCGCCTTCCGCGCATCGGGCTGCATCGCGCGATGGACCGCTGTATCGACTGTCCTCCTTCAGGGATAAACATGCTGCATCTGATAAGCAGGAATGAGACTTTTACCAAACAAATGTGGATTTCTGATTATTAATAATCCCATCACCGCGCGCTAATATCCTCCCCCAACGCTGACCTGACCGGGTTTATCAGGTGGTGTTTTCTCTGTTTCATCATCGCTCAGGGGCCAACCGATGTTGGCCCGGTTATCTGTGGAATTATCATGCTTATAAATAAAACAGGCCGGGACCGGTTATTCACCGCCGCCGTATGTCTGGGTTTTGTTCTGGTCCAGTTGGATGTCAGTATCGTTAACGTCGGCCTGGAGGTGCTCCGCCATCATTTCGATGCCGGAATCAGCGATCTTGAATGGGTGATGAATGCCTATTCCCTGCTGTTTGCTGCGTTGCTGTTGGGGGCTGGCACCCTGGGCGATCGCTTTGGGGTCAGAAACGTTTTTATCGCCGGGATTTTGATTTTCATCGGCGCTTCACTCAGTTGCGCCTTTGCACCCAGCATATATTGGCTGGATACCGCCCGTGGCATTCAGGGAGTGGGCGCTGCGCTGCTGGTTCCCAGCTCACTAACCTTGCTGCGCCAATATTTTTCAGATGCTCACGCGCGCGCCGGGGCGATTGCCATGTGGGCTGCATCTGGCAGCTTCGCGCTGGCCGCAGGCCCGGTTGTCGGTGGCTTGCTGATTAAGTTGTTGGGGTGGAAAAGTATTTTCCTCATCAACGTGCCTGTCGGCCTGGTGAGCGTGTACTTCACGTTACGATTTGCCCCTGTCAGCCCGCGTTTTCAGCGGAAAATTCATCTCTCCAGTCAGGTGTTGATTGTACTCGCCCTCGGCCTGTTGACCTTTGCCCTGACAGAATCCGCCCGTTTCGGCTGGCGAAGCCCGATCACCTTATCCGCTTTGCTGGTCGGGCTGCTCGCGTTGGTGGGATTTGTGCTGCACGAGAAGCGATCCGCCGATCCGGTGGTGATGCCATCCGTGCTACGCAATAAACTGATCGTCAGCAGCGTGATCATCGGCTTTGTGTGTAACATGGTGTTTTACGGTGCCGTCTTCATTTTCAGTATCTTTTTCCAGAGCGAGCTGAAGCTGACCGCGTTGCAGACCGGTCTGGCATTTTTGCCGATGATGCTGTTTACCGCCGTGGTGAATTTCAGCAGTAGTAAGCTCAGCAGACGTTTTCGCCTCCGCTGGCTGTCCTGCCTGGGCAGTCTGGTGAGCTGTGTCGGTTTCGCGCTGCTGTTATTCATAAAGCCGGACTGGAGCGCCTGGCAATTGTTCCTGCCGATGATGTTGCTGGGGGCCGGAACCTCCCTGGCGATGCCCGGGGTAGCAAACCTGATCTTTTCTCAGGCATCCAATGAGGAAGCCGGATCTGCCTCAGCACTCTTCTCCTGCGCGCGGCAGATGGGTGGCGTCATGGGGGTGGCGGTCTTTGGCCTGCTGATTAGCTACGCCGGTGATGAGAACCTGATTACCGGACTAAAATTGATTGCTGCGATGGCGATGCTGATGTCACTGATTTGGTGGATGATCAGCCGAACACGTTTGCCTGCTTAACGCGATACGACGGGGCCGGAATACAGATCCGGCCCTTTTCGCATCAGGCACGCAATTTCTGCGCTAACACATCCTGGTATTCCGCAATTTTATCGGGACCTGCACCCGCCGCACCATAGAAGGAAAGAGGCGATTGGTAGTGCATACCACAATACAGCGCTGTCGCTTTCATCGGCGTCATCACTTCTGCGAAAGTGCTGTTAATCAAACCGGCATGAGAATAAGTAAATTCACTGGCACCGGCCGAAGCAACCACCAACAATTGCTTATTTTTTAGCGCATTGCCTTCCGGACCAAATGCCCAGCCATAGGTCCAGACCTCATTTAAATAAGCCTTAAGCATTGGCGTGAGATTGAACCAGTGAATGGGGAAAATAAACACCACTCGTTCAGCATCGGCATAGAAAGATTGCTCCAGTACAATATCGAAAGCGGTGACATCATCACCGTAAATATCGTCTAAGTTACGTACCACGACATTAGGTTGTGCTTCAGCGGTATGCTCAAGTGCTTTAATCACATGAGAGCGTTGTTTATACGGATGTGAAACGATAATTAATGTTTTCATTGGGTATCTCTTGCAGTCTGAATTAATTAACACATTTTCTGAGAGTGAAATTACACACCTTCAACAATCCAGCTATGGGTAATGGCTGACGTCAGGCGATAAGGAAGAATTGCCTGATAGGCTGGCGAGTAATACCAGGCTTTGGCGGTTTCAAGGTCGGCAAAGCGCAAAATCACCGTTTTCCCTTCTGGTGCGGTTCCTTCCAGACAGAAACTTTCGGCCCCCTGTACCAGGAGTTGTGCATTAAAGGTTTTCAGTGTTTCTGCCACCTTTGCCAGGTAGGGTTTCATCCCTTCAGGATCGGTCACGGTAAAAGTAAAAATAATGAAGGCGGGTTTCATAGGAACTCTCCAGATAGCAAGCATATTCAGGGGAAGGCGGGACGACGTGGGGAAGTATAAAAAATAATATTATTAACCTGAACTACACCCGTGGTTGAACTTGAGTTAACTTAAGGTTATTAATCGCATTATGGGAGAGTAGGTTGGAGATTTCACGCCATGTCCGTGCCATCCTCACCTTTGTGGAAACAGTGGATAAGGGCAGTTTTGCCGCCTGTGCCCGGCAGCTTGGGATCAGCACTGCCGCTGTGAGTAAAAATATTGCCGGTCTGGAGCAGGCGCTTGGGGTGCGCCTGCTTAACAGGACAACGCGCCGCCTGACGCTGACTGAAGAAGGCAACGCGTTTATCCATCAGGCGCGCATTGCCCTGAACGCACTTGAGGGTGCAGTTGATACGCTGGTGGCACAGAAGGCGCAAATCAGCGGGCACGTCAGGATTTCAACCAGTTCCGCTTTTGGCCGCATCCACATTCTGCCCGTGCTGCCAGGTATGACCGAGCAATACCCCGCGTTGACGGTAGAAATGGACTTTGATGACAGAGTCACGGATATCATCAAAGAGGGTTATGACCTGGCGGTCAGGGGCGGCCGAATCGTTGATTCTTCACTGGTTTCTCGTTCAGTCTGCCGTATGAACATGGTTCTGGTCGCCTCGCCCGCCTATCTCGATCGTTATGGTATCCCTGCCAATCCACAAGCGTTAAGCAACCACAGATTGATCACCCGACGCTTCCTCGGGGGACGGGTTTCACCGTGGGGATTCAGGAACCAGGACGGCAGCTACTCAGTTCTGGAGCCGGAAGGGAACATCCTGACGGTTTCCGCCCCCGAAGCCCTGGTCGATGCTGCGTTACTGGATTACGGCATTGCTCAGGTCGGTGTTCACAACGCCTTCGACCACTTACAATCCGGCAAGCTCAAAATCGTACTTTATGGTCAGCATGACCCCGGCAATTACGAGATGGTGATTCAATATCCCCATCGCGCCTTGATTGCTCCACGCGTTAAGGTTGTCGTTGATTACCTGCTGAACGCCTTCCGGGATGACCGGAAATTGACTATTAATTATGAAGAACTTGAACAGTTTCGCGGCTAAAGGAGCATTACGCCATGTCCACAAGAACAGTACTACTGGCCGGTGCCACCGGCCTGGTGGGGGGATTGATCCTTGAGGCCCTGCTGGCCGACCCGACCGTCTCGGCAGTGCATGCTCTCAGCCGTCGGCCATTACCCCTTCAACACCCAAAACTTGAGGTCCATGTTGTGGATTTTAGCCAGTTACCTGCGCTACCACCGACGGATGAAGTCTATCTGGCGCTGGGCACCACCATTAAAGTCGCTGGCAGCCAGGCCGCGTTTCGTGCTGTCGACTTCGAGGCCAATCTGGCGGTCGCCAGAGCGACAGGCGCACGGCGGGTAGGATTGGTCAGCGCTGCCGCTGCCAATGCAAAATCTGCTATTTTCTATAACCGGGTGAAAGGAGAACTGGAGGATGCGCTGAAAGCGATGGATTTCACCGCGCTGGTGATTGCCCAACCCTCGCTGCTGCTCGGTTCGCGGGCGCATCTGCAACAACCGCGGCGACTGGGCGAAATCATTGCCAGCCCGATTGCCAGACTCTTCGCCCCCCTCCTGCCCGGCGCTTACCGCCCGGTGTCAGCACGGGCAGTGGCGCGAGCACTGGTCAACACCGTACCGACGGCCAATGGCCTGGTGGTGCTTACCTCAGACCTGCTGGTCAAGTCTGATCGCCACTGACAACCCCTGATTGCCCCTTCAGGTATGCCTGTTCCCTTTATATTCGGCAGCAGGCATCAATACTCGCGAATAATATCGTCACGCCACGTCATTATTTGACCGTAATAAAACCGCATAAATCGATAAAAATGAGCCCATTTTCACGAAGCGTAAAATGTTAATATCCCGCGCGCACTTTCAGCATTAACAAAATAATATCGAATTTATAAGGCAGACATAACGTGAAAAAGATATTCAAACTTTCACTGGTGGCATCATTAATTGGCCTCTCTGGAATGGCCGCTGCGGCTCAGGAATCAAACGGCTTCCTTGAAGACAGTCATCTTGATGTACTTTTACGCAATGCGTATATCAACAGGGATTATAAAGACGAAGGTGTTCGCACTCGTCGTGAGTGGGGACAGGGCATCATTGCCAACTTTTCTTCCGGGTTTACTCAGGGACCGGTAGGTTTTGGCGTTGATGGTCTGGCGCAATATGCTGTCAGACTGGATGGCGGTCGCGGCCGTAGCGGCGCAGGTGGTATCGATTTCTTTGCTCAGGATAACGATGGCAAAGCCAAATCTGATCTGGCGAAATTTGGCGCCACCGCCAAAATGCGCTTTTCCAATACCGTGCTCAGCTACGGTACTCAGCGCCCGATGCTGCCGATCCTGACAGCAGATGACTCGCGTCTGCTGGATGAAACTTATACCGGTTTTATGCTGAACTCGCAGGAAGTGGCCGGATTAAACGTCACCGCCGGTTACTTTACCGATGAACAACAGAAAAGCGACGACAGCCATGATACCGGCCTGAAATCGCTGAGTTTTGCCGGTGCCAGTTATCAGTTTACCGATCAATTGAGCGGTGCCTTTTACGCTTCCAATGTCGAAGACGTGATTAATAAGCAATACCTTGGCCTGAATTACAAAACGCCGCTGGCAGACAATCAATCCTTTGGCCTCGACTTCAACGGCTATAATTCGCGCCTGAATCAGGAATACGCCAATCAACTCGACACTGGCCGCAGCAATACCATCTGGAGTCTGGCGGCAAGCTATACCTTTGATACTCATACCTTCAAGGTGGCTTATCAGCAAAGCAGCGGCAGCACCGGTTACCATTATGGCGGCTACCGCAATCAGGGCGGCGTCGGTGATGGCGGCAGCACCATCTGGCTGGCGAACTCTTACTGGTCTGACTTTAATGGCGAGGACGAGCGTTCGTGGCAGGTTGCTTACTCGATCGACCTGAGTGGTGTCGGCATTAACGGTCTGAGCTATGACGTTGCTTATGTACGTGGTGACAATATCAAAACCTCGGCCACCGATAATGGGCACGAACATGAATTCTTTAATCAGGTGCAGTACAAGGTGCCTGATGGTGCCGCTAAAGACCTGAAAGTGAAGCTGCGCTTCTCTTCACTGCGCGTCTCCTCAGACGCTGCTGATTATAATGTCGGCGGTAATGAAGTACGCGTATTTGTTGAATATCCGTTCTCGATTCTCTGATTTAAAAAGGTAGCCGCGTGCTGTAATGGTTGTCTGAAGTCAGCGTGTTGGCATGCATTCGTAGCGGCGCGATTTTTCGCGCGGGCCTGCAATTCGCGTGATAAATCGCGCCGCTACAGAAGGTGCCTTGACTGAAAAGCAGTAAGCCGTGTGCAGCCATTTTCCCACCAATCGTCACACTCGCAGCCAAATATAAAATAAGGCCTATGATTTTCGTTCATCAATAATGCCGCAAATCGTGTATTTATCCGCGCAGATTAACCTTTAAGGTTGTTTGAGTTGGATAAATTATGATGAGGTCGTATGGACGATAACATTAACCTGTCTCGCAGGGAGCTACTGCCTTTTCTCGCGGGTATTTCCCTGCTGACGCAGCCAGCCGCAGCGGCAATCATCACCGGTCAGTCGGATTCGCTGGTGGCTTATCATTCACGCAGCGGCAACACGCGGGTGATTGCCGGGATTCTTCAGCGCGCCCTGCAAGCCGATCTACATGAAATCCTGCCGCAAACACCCTACCCGGCTGATTATCTCCAGATGGTTGAACAGGCAAGCGATGAACGCAAAAACGGATTTAATCCGCCATTGCTGCATGATCTGGCTGAGATAAAACGTTATAAAACCATCTACCTTGGCTATCCAATCTGGGGAATGAGTTTGCCTGCCATCGTCCGTTCTTTTTTAACGCGTCATGATTTCTCGGGAATAACGATTGTTCCGTTTATCACGCATGGTGGTTATGGCATCGGGGACAGTCTGGCCGTGCTGGAAAAATCAGCGCCGGCTGCCCATCTCCTTGCGCCTTTTATTATGCAGGCCGATCAGGAACGCCAGACCATGGAAAAAACCCTCGACTGGTTGGTAGCAGCGCGATAAATCGCGCCGCTACGATTTTCTCAGGTCTTCCCTTTCAGCGATCAGAACGAAGTTGTCACACCTGCATAATACGCGCGACCCGGTTCGTTATAGGTCGAAGCGCCTTCGTTTTCACGATAGATTTGCTTGTTCAGCAGGTTGCTGACACCGGCAGTGAATCGCAGATTCTTGTTGTACTGGTAGTTCATACCGACACCAAAGATGGCGTAAGCCCCCACCTCATTTTCCGACAATCCGCTGGCTTCCTTACGAATTTCTGCTGTAGTACGCGGATGCTGGCGGCCATACATGGTCCAGCTTAAGGTGGCGGAGAGTGCATCGGTCATCTGCCAATCCAGCCAGCTGTTTACCGTATATTTCGGGATTAACGATAACGGGTTACCGGTCGATTTATATTTCGAGGTGAACATGTAAGTCGCGTTGGTACGCCAGTTCAGGGTATCTTCCACCAACGGAATGGTCAGGTTGGCTTCAAGGCCCTGCGTCAGCGCCTTACCACCATTCTGCCACTGGTAGATATCATAAGTGGAAGAATACCAGGAACTTGCCACACTCACCGTACCCAGCGAATTATCCCCCGCGACGATTTTGTTCTGATAATCGTTGCGGAAATACGTCAGTCCGGCGCTGTAACCTTCATCAGTCCATTGCAGCCCAACCTCTTTGTTGACGCTGATTTCAGGTTTCAGATCGCTATTACCCATCAGATAACAGCCGTTGCTGCCCCCAATGTTACAACCGTTACCGCTGCTCGCCAGCAGGTAGCCTTCGCTGGACTGATACAGGTTTGGCGCTTTGAACACACGCGCGATACCGGCTTTCAGCGTGAAGTGATCACCCAATTCCTGCTGAATGTTCAGGCTGGGACTCCAGTTGCTGCCGAAGCGATCGCTGTAATCAAAACGCAGGCCCGGAATCAATGTGGTGGCGTCGAAGGCATCAATGGTGTCTTCCAGGTAAATGGCGCTCAGTTCCTGGCTGTTTTTGCTGCTGCGCTGGGAAGGATCGCCCGATACACCATTGATATCGATACCGGTCGCATCCGTTTCCTGCATTGATGCCGGATCGTTCAACTGCTCCTTATTCCATTCAGCTCCCAGCGTCAGAGTATTGTCCACCAGCAGGGTGAAGGGGATGGTGTACTCATTATTGATGCGCCAGGTTTTATAACGGCTGGTGTTGTAGGTGTCGCTGTTGATCATCCCTTCCACTTTGCCGGTAGAGCCTTCGTCGAGCCGCGTGTTGTGGGTATCTTCATAGCTCAGGGTCAGTTTGGACTGGCCCCAGTCCCAGATGCCGTTATGGGTCACGCTGTAGGCCTGGCGATACATGCGGTTGGTTTCCTGACCGTATAAGGTCGGCACCAGGGTACTCAGGTTGCTGTTGCTGTATTGGGTATCACCGGCATAGATATTGCCCTGGCGGCTGTAGGCGTAGTTGAAATCCATGTACTGCTGCGGATTGATCTTCCACTGCACCGCTGTGTTGATATCGCGGTTGCGCACGCCCTCACGACCTGCCGCGTAAGAACCGTTTTCGTTGGTATTAATATCGTAGGCATCAGCATCGGTTTTGTTGATGTTGCCGTACAGACGCATGGTCAGCACATCATCCACCAGTGGACCGCTCAGGCTGACGTTCATGCGTTTGGTCGCGCCTTCATCCTTGTCTTCCGGTTGATTGGTGTAGAGCGACAGTGAACCATGCCAGTCATTGGTGGGACGTTTGGTGATGATGTTCACCACGCCGCCCATCGCGCCGGAACCATAATGTGCCGCCGCCGGGCCACGTAACACATCGATATGGTCGACCATTTCCGGCGGAACCCAGTTGCTGTCGCCACGGGTGTCACGTTCGCCGGTGCGGCTGTAGCGCACGGAACTACGGGAAGAGACGGGCACACCATCGATCAGGATCAGGGTGTTTTCTGGCCCCATACCGCGAATATCAATCTGACGGTTGTTACCACGGCTACCGGTTGCGCTGTTACCGGTTAAGTTCACACCCGGCATTTTGCGAATGATTTCGGACAGATCGTTGACCGGCGGATTGCGTTCCAAATCTTCTTTGGTAATCAGCGATGCACCAGGCTGCTGCTTCAGTTTCTCTTCAGCTTTGGCCGAGACGACCATAGTGTCTTCGTTGGTCGGATTGACCGTCGGTTCGGTTTTGCTTTTCTGCCCGGAGTCAGCGTCAGTTGCGGTTGCTGCCCCCTGCTCCTGTAACGATAAAACATTTGATGGTGTTTCGGCTGCCAGAGAGAAGCCACTGTGGATGACCAGCCCAATCAGTAATGAAAGGGTCGTTTTCCTTTTTCCAATTAAGTGAGACATTTTGTTACGTCCAGTTATTATTTTCCATACTCAGAAATGAGCATGCGAATAATTATCATAATCATTCCGATATTTGACATAACCGAAACAAAATGACACACCTAATCGCATTAGGTTACCTCCTTTATCTCAATCCTGATGTTAATAACCAGGTAATTAAAATTATGGATAAAATAAGGAGATACGAAAAAGAAAGGGAGTAATTAACGTGATCCACTGTAAACGCGTTTATGAACCCGCATCATCTGAGGACGGCTATCGGGTGCTGGTCGATCGACTCTGGCCGCGCGGAATGAAGAAGACCGATCTTCAATACGATGAATGGAATAAAACTCTGGCTCCCTCCACAGAATTACGTAAAGCATTCCATGCTGATTTCATCGATTTCACCGCGTTTCGTGAAGCGTATTTACAGGAGCTTGCCGGGCATGCGCCTGAAGGACGTCAGTTGGTCGCTAAAGGAAACGTCACGCTGCTTTATGCGACAAAGAATACGACACAGAACCACGCTGAAGTGCTGGCGGGATGGTTGCGTTCATTACCCTAAACGCTTACGTAGCCTTATAACAAAAGCGCCATTTGGCGACCACTTTATCGGTTTCAGTCGTAACGATAGTCGCCTGGTCGGATTGCAGTTCGTTTATCCGCAGCGACGCTTTCAGCCGCTGCAAGTGGCGGCGTTTAGTGATTTTTTATTGGCTGGCTGGACCAGAACTGAGGGCGCAGGTTAGTCAGATTGATTCGTTAAAATACCGAAAAAATCCACGTTAAAATTTTGCTTCTGGCTATCATTCCCAGATTAAAACCACAGCAACACGGTGACAAAACGGGAACCGATACCATGAATACGATAACAACCAGAATCTCCGGATGGCTGATCGCCATTGGCGTCATGCTACTTGCGACGCAGGTGAGTGCGTCCGTGAACTTAGCCATTGTGAAGCCGGTGCTGGACTGTGGCCAGTTAACGACCGTTAACTTTAGCGACAAACTTGGTGAGAAAGTCACCCTCACATCTGCCACGTCCCTGAAAACTGATAAAGGGACATTCTGCCAGGTTAAGGCCAGCATCGCACCGGCGATCGGTGTTGAGGTAGCGCTACCGCAACAGCAGTGGACACAACGTTTTCTGCAAGTGGGCTGTGGCGGATTATGCGGCCAAATTAACCTCAGCCTGTCGAATGCCAACGGCTGTGTGCCCGCCACTCAGGGCGAGTTTGTCGTTGCAGCGACAGATATGGGCCATAGCGGCGGCATGATGGATGCCAGTTGGGCAGAGGAACCACAAAAACGTATCGATTTTGCGTATCGCGCCAATCATCTCACCGCGCAACTGGCCAAAGCCTTGATCCGGGCTTACTACGGCCAGGCGCAAAAATACGCCTACTTTATGGGCTGCTCCGATGGCGGACGCGAAGCGCTGATGGAAGCACAACGCTTCCCGGATGATTTTGATGGCATCAGCGCCGGCGCACCGGCGGCTTTTTTCCAGTTCCAAAACTCCTTTTTCCACGGCTGGAATGTAGTCGCCAATCAACGCGCGGATGGCAGCGCAATCCTGCTGAAAGACCGCCTGCCGATTCTCCATCGTGCGGTGCTGGCGCACTGTCCAACACTTTCTGGCGTCAACGATGGTTTGCTGGCAAATCCGTATGCCTGCACCTTCTCCCCCAACTGGGTGAAGAGCTGTGCCGCCAACCAAAGCGATAAATCAGACTGTCTGACCGCAGAAGAAATCGGCGTGGCGGAAAAACTCTATCGTGGAGCTTACGACAGCGCAGGCAATCAATTTGTGCCAGCCGGTCTGCCCTTGGGGTCAGAGTTACGCTGGCCGGTGCCAGCAAGCGCCAATGGCCACTCGATGTCGGAGATGATGGCACTGCCCGCGCTGCAATCGGTATTGCTGCCGGGTGGCAAACAAAATATCACCACGATGCGCGATTTTCCGTTGAACAAGCAGAACTTCACGGCGGTCGCACAGCTGGCTCCGTTGTATAACGCCGCCAACACCAACCTGAGCCGCTATATGGCGCGTGGCGGAAAGCTGATTATGTGGCACGGTTTGGCGGATGACTCTGTCAGTCCGGCATTCTCCATCGCCTATTATCGTGGCGTTGAGGCTTATCTTGGCAAGCAATCCACGGAGAAATTTATCCGCCTGTTCCTGTTACCTGGTGTGGCCCACTGCGGTGGCGGCGAAGGTTTTGATCAGATCGATTTGCTGACGCCATTGATGGCATGGACCGAGCAACAGGTTGCACCGCAAGCGCTGATGACAGGTAAGTCAGCTCAACAGGCAAACATGGATATGCCGCCGATGCCGCCCCAGGGCAAAATGCCCGCGGGCAACGCAAGCGCCGAAGTGCAATTTCACGGCGTTCAGCGCGCCAGTTCACCGCTAGCCACTGCCATGCCTCCCTTAAAAGCCACCCGACCGGTCTTCCCTTATCCGTATATCGCGCAATACAAGGGTACAGGTTCACTCGACAAGGCGGAGAATTATGCGTCAGTGAAATCAGCAGCCTATGACAACCTGGTGGTGAGTAAGCCGGCCAGCGATTTTATTGGTCCTGACAATCAAAAGAACTATGTCGCTAAAGGCGGCAGGCTGGAGATTCAGCCGTAATGATCTCCTGACCGGGCGGGTGAGTTGTCACTCGGCCCGGTTAAGCCGCCACACCAGCGTCTGGCGGGCATGGGCGACTCGGGGCTGACGTAACGCGCTGGCCAGCCACACCAGATTGTAGCGAATCTCGGTGTCCCCCACCGGGGCGTGGAGCGCCACCAGCTCCCCCTGCTCGATCTGCTGTTGGCACAGAAACTGCGGCATCACCGACCAGCCAAACCCCTGGACCAGCAAACTACGTTGACCGCGTAAATCCTGACCGACCATCGCCGGGAGCAGCGTCTGGTAGCTGATGCGGTTTTTTTCCAGCCAGTGGTCAATCAGCGACAATTCCAGGTTATACGCGAGGAGCGGTTCTCGCAGTAAGTCAGTGGCAAAATCCGCACTGGCATTCAGTCGCGACGCCACGCCCGGTGAGGCAACTGCCAGAACCTCATCGCGAAATATCACTTCACCTTTTAATCGGCTATCCGTCACCGGATGGGCCGTAATGCCTAAATCGCAATGCCCCTCAACCACCATTTGCGTCACCAGCGGTCCGTCACCGGTATGCATATGAACCCGGATGCCACTCTCCAGCAGCGGCAGCAACTCCCCCGCCAGCTTATCCGCCATAAAATCGGCGTGACCGATGATTTGCAGCGTACCGCTGACATCCATAGAACGCGCTCTCGCCGATGCCAGCGCCGACTCCGCGGTGTCCAGGCTGTTGCCAATATCCGCCGCCAGATCCTCGGCTGCTGGCGTGGGCAAGACTCCTTGTGGCTGGCGTTCAAACAACGGTCGGCCGATGGCCACTTCCAATCCGCTGATATGTTGAGAAACCGCAGGCTGCGTCAGATTGAGCGCTCTGGCGGCACCGGATATTGAACGCTGACGGTAGACCTCCATAAAGGTACGCAAACGGACCAGTGACATAAGACCCCATAAATAAATTTATACCCCCACCAAAATAGCCTTGTTAGCCAGCTAAATCCAGCGCAGGTAAGCTCCTCGCATCTTAATCAGTGACCCGATTTAACAGGACAACATGATGAACGCTACCCAACACGATCAGCAGTTGCTGCACATTCTGCACAGCATGAAAAACGCCCATTTGCAGGCAGGTCCAGCCTCTGCGGCATTACGTCGCGACCGTCTGCTACGCAGCATCGCGCTGATTCGCGACAATCATGCTGCGATCGCTAACGCAATTAGCGCCGATTTCGGCCATCGCAGCGCTTACCAGACAATGGCGGCAGACCTGGTCACCACCATCAATATGCTGCAACATTCCGCTGATAATCTTGAAAGCTGGATGGCAGCGGAAAGCGCCGACGTACCGGTAGCGGGCATGCAGGCATGGATTGTGCCGCAACCGCTCGGAGTGGTCGGCATTATCAGCCCGTGGAATTTTCCGATTAACCTCGCCTTTGGCCCGCTGGCAGGCGTGTTCGCTGCCGGGAATACAGCGATGTTGAAGCCTTCAGAACTGACGCCGAAAACCTCGGAACTGCTGGCCGAGCTGGTCGCCCGCTATTTTGATCCCCAGGAGCTAACCGTGGTGCTGGGTGATGCCGATGTCGGACAGGCTTTCAGCCGTCTGCCTTTCGACCATCTGGTGTTTACCGGTAGCACCAATGTCGGCAAACACGTTATGCGTGCGGCGGCGGAAAATCTTGTGCCGGTCACGCTGGAACTGGGCGGTAAATCGCCGGTGGTGGTCGATGTGGATGCGGATCCGGCGCTGGCCGCAGCGAGAACCCTGACCATCAAAACCTTTAACGCCGGGCAAATCTGTATCTCTCCCGATTATCTGCTGCTGCCGGAGGGTGCCGAAGACGCCTTTGTCACCGCCGCTCGCAGCTTTATGCAGCAGGCATTCCCGACCGTACAGTCGAACCCGGATTACACCGCTATCATCAGCGATCGCCATTATCAACGGCTGATCAATCTGCTGGAGGATGCGCAAAATAAAGGCGCACGCATTATCAGTCTGGCCCCCGAAGGTGAACCGGCTTTCGATGCCGATAGCAGAAAAATCGCCCCGCATTTAATTCTGGCGGTGACGGAAGAGATGGCAGTGATGCAGGAGGAGATTTTTGGCCCACTGTTGCCTGTCAAGACCTGGTCAACGTCGGTGGCAGAAGCGATTGATTACATCAACGCACACCCACGCCCGCTGGCGGCCTACTATTTTGGTAACGATGCACAACGTCAACAACAGATGGCACAGCGCACCACCTCGGGCGCATTGGTGATTAATGACGTCATGACCCATGCTTCTCTCGACAGTTTGCCGTTCGGCGGCGTCGGGGCATCCGGTACAGGCGCATATCACGGCATTCACGGTTTCCGCCGCTTTAGCCATGCCAAACCTGTGGTGGTGCAGGACGAGGCGGGCACCACCAATCTGCGGCTGCGCGCCCCTTATCAGGACAAGATGGCGTTACTGACATCCCTGCTCGATCAACAACAGTAAGTTACTGTGTAAAAAGAGGATTTATCATGAAAGTGTTAATGGTACTGACATCCCACGATGCGCTGGGTAATACCGGCAAGAAAACCGGATTCTGGCTGGAAGAGTTTGCGGCACCTTACTACGTGTTTAAGGACGCAGGAGCAGAGATCGTGCTGGCCTCACCGGCAGGCGGACAGCCGCCGCTTGATCCGAAAAGCGACCTGCCCGATTTTCAGACCGCAATGACCGACCGCTTTAAGGCGGATCCGGCCGCACAACAGGCGCTGGCAACGACGGTGAAACTGGAAAGCGTTGATCAGGCCGCGTTTGATACCGTGTTCTATCCCGGCGGTCATGGTCCATTGTGGGATCTGGCGGAATCTGCTCAGTCGATTAACCTGATTGAATCCTTCGATCGCGCCGGTAAACCGATTGGTTTCGTCTGCCACGCGCCGGGCGCGTTGCGTCATGTTAAAGCCGCCAGCGGTGAACCGTTGATCAAAGGTAAACAGGTTACGGGCTTTACCAACAGCGAAGAAGCTGCCGTCGAACTGACCGACGTGGTGCCATTCCTGATCGAGGACGAATTTATCGCCCTTGGCGCACACTACCAGAAAGGCGCTGACTGGATGCCGTTTGTGGTTGAGGATGGCAATCTGGTTACCGGGCAAAACCCGGCCAGTTCAGAAGAAGTGGCTAAGCGTCTGGTGAGTAAGCTTGCGGGCAACTGATTGCTGATATCCGGCCCGGAAGCGCAATCATTTCGGGCCTCAGATTACATAAATTCGTAGCGGCGCGATTTATCGCGCAGTCCGGCAAAACCTGCGCGATAAATCGCGCCGCTTGTATCTTGAAGTTGTAACTGGTTAGCTACCCGTTACACGAAACGGAGGCAGCTTGTCGCGCCGCTTAAGACCCGATCTTGTGCCGTAGCTTAAAGCCCTCCGTTTCTCCTTTCACGCCAGCATCTACTCTGAACGGTAACCAGAAGCTCTGACTTCGTATGTACAAGGCAAGATGGCGTGATGGTTCATGTGAAAGGGAGCTGTCTTATGATTTATCTCGGTATTGATGTCAGTAAAAACAAACTCGACCTCTGCCTGTTGCCCGGCAA
>NZ_CP024640.1:0-211441 GCF_009728735.1 Pantoea phytobeneficialis | reverse complement strand
CGGTGCTTACGACCAGCTGACCACCGAAGGCCGTAAAGTGCGCGTAGTTTCCATGCCGTCCACCGATGCGTTCGACAAACAGGATGCGGCTTACCGTGAATCTGTCCTGCCGAAAGCAGTGGCTGCGCGTGTGGCTATCGAAGCGGGTATCGCCGATTACTGGTTCAAGTACACCGGCCTGAACGGTGCAATCGTCGGTATGACCCGCTTTGGTGAATCAGCCCCGGCAGAGAAACTGTTCGAAGAGTTTGGTTTCACCGTTGCCAATGTGGTCGCAACCGCGAAATCGATTCTGTAATCACCCGGGCGGCCATCAGGCTGCCCGATTATGTTTGCAGCGGTCTGATTGCCAGAAGATTGGCCACGCTGGAACGGATGACCTGTACCCACCTTTAGCTTGCCTTGATAAACGACAATCTATACTATAAAAATATAGACTACAGTATATAGGGATGACACTGTGTGGAAGGTCGAACTCAGTGACCTGTTTTATGACTGGTTACTACAGCAGGATGAAGCATTACGCGAAGACATGATCGCCGCACTAACCATGCTGGAACTGGAAGGGCCACATCTCGGGCGTCCTTATGTGGATACCTTACATGGTAGCAAACTGTCAAACCTCAAGGAGTTGAGGGTACAGAGCGATGGGAGACCGGTTAGAGGTTTTTTTGTATTCGACCCTGAGAGAAAGGCGATTGTTCTGTGTGCAGGAAACAAGAAGGGACGGGATGAAAAACGCTTCTACAAAGAAATGATAAAGACTGCTGAAAGTGAATATGTGCGTCACCTGGAAAAACTAAAGTGAGGAAATGCATGAAAACTCTGAATGATTTGAAAGCGGGTCTTTCAGCAGAAAGCCTCGCAAGAATTGATAAAAAAGTCAGTGAGATGCGCCTGGAAAGTCAGTTGTATAAGCTACGAGAGGCGTTAGACCGTACTCAGCGCGAACAGGCAGCAGCAATGGGGATTGCTCAGCCTTCGGTAGTGGCGATTGAAAGTCGGGGGGAAGATCTTAAGATCGCCACGCTGAAAAGATATGTCGAGGCACTGGGCGGTCAGCTTACCATTGGTGTCAACATGCCCGGCGGTGAGCATGTGGATTTTACCCTTTAAGTACCAGTATTAGTTCAGGAGCCGCCCTCCGTCCCTGTTTAATATTTTGGGCGGTCTCCCGAGCGAAAAGTTTAAAGATACTGCATCAGCAAACCTTCCAGACTATTCTGGTCCACCGCAAACAGGCGAATCCCTTCGGCGAGTTTTTCTACTGCCATCGCATCCTGATTGTGCGCCCAGTAAAATTCAGCTTCGGTGATGGCATCCGGTTTTGGTTGGCCGATTCCGTCCCAGGCCAGCGGGGCCGGGATGTTTGCCTCGCTCTGTTGCAGCTGTGCCAGCAGTTGCGGTGAAACGGTCAGGCGGTCGCAACCGTTCAGCGCCAGTACCTGTTGCGGCGTACGGAAGCTGGCCCCCATCACCACCGTCTGATAGTCGTGCATTTTGTAGAATTGATAGATTTTCCGCACCGACGCCACACCAGGATCATTATCGATGGTAAACAACGTGTCTGGATGGTTCTTTTGGTGCCAGTCATAAATACGGCCCACAAAAGGCGAAATCAGGAACACACCGGCATCAGCGCAGGCTCTGGCCTGGGCGAAGGAGAACAGCAGCGTCAGATTGCACTTGATCCCCTCTTTTTCCAGCACTTCAGCCGCACGGATCCCTTGCCAGGTCGCAGCCAGTTTGATCAGGACGCGGTCTTTAGTGATGCCCCTCTCTTCATAAAGGGCAATCAGTTCCCGTGCCTTGTGAATGCTGGCATCGCAGGCAAACGAAAGCCGGGCATCAACCTCGGTTGAGATCCGTCCCGGAATGCTTTGCAAAATCAATGCGCCGATGCTGACCGCCAGATAATCGGCCACTGCGGAGGGGAGTACGGCTTTGCCAGGCTGACGTGATTTCACTGCACTCACCGCCTCTTTGATCAGCTGTTGATATTGCGGCAACTGGGCGGCTTTATAAATTAATGAGGGATTGGTGGTCGCGTCTTCGGGTTGATACGCAATGATGCTGTCAATGTCGCCACTGTCAGCAACAATAATGGTGTGCTGCTTTAATTTCTCAAGCTGGTTCATAATCTTAACCCTGATAATGATGGATGTGCATAACAGGAAGCGCCAGGCTCCCTGTTATGACGTGATGAAAAGATTATTTTGCTTGAGCGACGCGCGAGGTCAGGCCAGGCATATTGAAGCATTCCGCTTCGTTCTGGATCATGTCTTTAATTTTGTTCACGACATAACGTTCTGGCTCCACGCCAAATGCGCGCAGATTGGCAAACAGGGTTTTCATCTCTTTCACCACCGGGGGCTTTTCATAATTATAATGGCCGCTGAGTTCAAGGATTTCTTTCAGTAACTCCGGCTCGTTGAAGATCTGCTCTTCAGACTTATTCTTATGCTCGTCGGTCATCCATTTTTCCCATTTGTGGCTCAGTACACACTCGCGGGTCAGCACACTTTTCAGGTTAGACGCTGACTGGATAAGTCCTTTCGCGGCTAAATCTTTTTCGACTTCGGCCAGTTTGAGGTAGGCGCGGGTTTCAATGGTGCCATAAGCCGGGGCGACGTTCATGGCGGTGATCCCCAGCCCCGGATGTTTCAGCAAAATATCATCCGGCAGGTAGTCGCCATTATGTTCTTTCAACCCCACACCGTAGCGGGTACTGATTGCCGACAGTTCAGCGGATTGGGTGTCATTGAAGTGTCCGACATTTTTGGTCAGACGCGTCAGGGTGCCGGTTTGTCCAACGATAAACAGCGGTTGCGGTAACCCTTCGGCAGAGAGCCGTTTATTCAGTTCGATAATGAAACCTTCATAGGCGCTGATGTCAGTCAGGCCACCGTTGGTTTCTTCTGTTCCCACTTCATAGAAAAACTCTTTCAGGTTGTTGGCTTTACGGTAATCTTCGCAGAAGCGGATCAGTTCAACGGTACGGCTCAGCACCAGTTCGATATCGATAACTTTACCCACCACATACGGGTCTTTGGTCGGGTCGATATGCAACAGGTCAAACCCGGCATCCATATCGACCTGATAGGAACGACGTGCCAGCTTCATCGCTTCCGCTTCCGGAATATGATCCTTACGTTCTTTGTCACGCTGCCACGGGCCGCCGTGGTCCCGGCACAGGAAGTAGTCGCCATCAAACCCCACCTTCTCTGCCATGGCTTTGAGATCGGCGGCAAAGCGGAACTGGTCCCAGTTATTGACGTAACCGGCACCGAATTCATCGGCATCGACCTGATTACGGCTGGCAATAAACATCAATGGCAGGTCTTTTTCTTTGCCCAGTTCAAAACATGCCTGAATAAGGGCAGGTGACATCGGGCCTATACCCAGCATCGTTGATTTACCACCGTTGACGATATAATCGACGTACTGCTTCATGGTATTTTTCATGACAACTCCTTAGGCTTTATTCATATCAGAAGTGATAGTTTTCTTGACGGTTTCGTTTTTAACCGCGTCGCTAATGTTGGGACGTAAAATATGCAGACAGATAGCAGTGACAATGACGCCAATGGCCATATCGATGACGTACCAGATTGCGCCTTTATTTACGCCAGCAATGGCAATTAATCCGCCATGCGGCACCATGGATTCAACGCCGTGAATCATCGCCAGACCGGCACCGACGGCGCTGCCGATAATAATGGAGGGGAGTACGGTTTTAAGGTTTTTAACTGCAAAGGGAATGGCGCCTTCGGTAATCCCGATTAACCCCATAAAGGCGGCAGAGGTGCCCATACGTTTCTCATCTTCGGCCCATTTATTGCGGGAAATAAAGGTTGAAAGCGCAATACCCAGCGGCGGAATAGCACAGGCGATACGATAGGCACCGTTCGGGCCATAAATCCCCTCTGCCATTAATGCCAGGGTAAATGCCGTGGCGGTTTTATTTACCGGCCCACCCATATCAAAGGCAGCCATTGCCCCGAGGATCAGACCCAATACCAGGCCGCTGCCCCCCTGCATATTTGACAGCATCGACACCAGCCACTTCATTGCCATCCCGATGGGGCCAATCAGCACGTACAAATAAAGCATGCCGACCAGGCAGGAGGTGACGATAGGAATGATCAGGATCGGCATCACCGGCATCAGTACTTTGCCGACTTTCCAGGTCTTGACCCATTTAGCGACGTAACCACTCAGGATACCGAGCAGCATCGCGCCAAGAAAACCGGTCACCACATGGGCTTCTCCCAGCGGTGTGGCAGCCATAAACCCGGTGACTAAACCCGGTGTCAGACCGGGTTTACCGGCAAGGGAGTAGGCAATATAGGCAGCAAGTACCGGGATCATCATGCCGAGCCCCGCACTGCCGATCGCCCCTAAATTCAATAAAAACGGATTGGTGACGACAATCCCTTTACCGGGCGTGGGTTCCCCCCCCACCAGAGAGAGCGCCAGGCAGATCCCGCCCACCACCACCACTGGCATCATGTATGACACACCGGTACTGAAGGCTTTGACTAAATCATCCTTAATGGTTTTCATCTTATCCGACATGTTTATTCCTCCCGAACGCCCTGTTTTCCACAATCGGTGCGCTGACTTAGCGCGTGTTTATCCGCAGGCAGAATGGCCCGGTTGCAGAAATACGGCGTTCACAGAAATCTATGAGATGTTGTATTACACGATTATTCCGTCGTTAAAATAAACGGGGTCTATTTTATTCAGACGTTATTGTGTCAATTGTTCGGCTTTATCAATGATCGCAGCCGGATTACGAATCACCTCTGCCGGATTCAATGAAATAATACGCCCGGCGTCCTCTTTTTCTTCAAAGCGTTCGACACCTTCAATGCCAATCGCCACCGCCAGAATGACCACATCCGCGTCAGCAATTTCATCTTCACTTAATTCGTTTTCAATTCCCATGCCGCCTTGCGTCTCGACTTTGACGTCATAACCTCTTTTTTTGCACTCCTGCTCAAGCGCTTCCTGCGCCATATAAGTATGTGCAATACCGGTAATACATGCTGCGACTCCGACGATTTTCATCATTAACTCCTGGCTATGCTTCTTTGGCTGTTTATTAAAATATTGATCTGACCTTGAATTTATACGTCTAATGTTCTGGTCATCAGGTTGTAGAGTAGGGTGACGTTATCGGCATTCTTTATTGCATCGCGGAACTCCTCTTTCATTAATGTTCTGGCAAGAATGGAGAAATATTTCATATGTTGTTGGGGATCGGCAGATTTGTTGACCGTCAGCATAAAGACGGTAGCCACTTCCTGGTCTCCCCAAAGAATGGGTTTCGCAAGTGTTGCCATGCTGATGGTGGAGTAGCCAATATGATCGGATTTGGTATGGGGGATGGCGAAACCATAGCCAACGGCAGTGGAGAAGGAATCTTCCCGTGCCCAGATATCGTCACATAACTGTTCCCGGTTATCGGTGCGATGGTGCAGCCAGAGGTTATCGGTCATCTTTTTAATGACTTCGTTTTTATCGCTGGCCTCAAGACCGCACAGGATAAATTCGGGTGCCAGCAGCGGTCGGGTGCTGACCGCTTTGACATCCGGCGTTTGCAAGGCGGCTTTGACTGCCGCTGAACGTTTAAGCTGCACCGTCTGCTGGGCTAACTGCTGGCATTTGGTGAAATTCAATTCGCGTAGTGCATGCTTGACGCCAGGAATGGCGGTGTTGCTCATACTGAGTTCGTCAAAGCCCATACCGGTGAATAACGGCAGGAAGTCCGGGCTGGCCCCCAGTTCGCCACAGATGCCGATCCACTTGCCTGCGCGATGTACTTCCTGCGCCGCGAATTGCATAGCCCGTATAAATGAGGGCGCATAGTTGTCATAAACCTCTGCAACCTGGCGATTGCCACGGTCGGCGGCAAAAAAGTATTGCGTCAGGTCATTGCTGCCCACACTAAAAAAGTCAGCATATTCAGCGATTTCCGGGATGGCGAAGATGACGGAAGGCACCTCCAGCATCACACCCAGCTCAATACCCGCGTTATACGCCAGCCCTGCGTGATTCATCTCCTGCATAACACCTGCCAGTACCTCACGACACCAGATGACCTCCTCGACGTTCGAGATCATTGGAATCATGATTTTGGCGTTGCCGTGTGCCGAGGCGGTCAGAATCGCTTGCAACTGCATGGCGAATAAATCCTGATAGCGCCGATAGGTACGGACTGCGCGAAAGCCCAGAAACGGGTTTTCCTCGTCGCCGATACTGAGGTAGTCCACCGGTTTATCGCCGCCGATATCGAAGGTGCGAAAGATTACCGGCTTGTTTTCTGCGCGAATGGCGACCTGGGTATAGAGTTCTGCCAGTTCGGCATAATCAGGCGGTGTTTCCCGGTCCATAAATGACATTTCGGTACGAAACAGGCCGATGCCTTCGGCACCGTTGTCAAACGCCGCGTTAGCTTCTGCCAGACTGGCGATATTGGCGGCAATCTCCACACGGTGCCCGTCGGCGCTAGTGGCGGTTTGGTTGACCGTCGCCAGCATCTGTTGCTGCATCTTCTGCTGAACGGACATTTCATGATGGTAATAGCGCAGCACGCGCGCATCAGGCGCAGTAATTAAGATGCCGGGATTACCGTCAATAATAATTTCCTGCTGTGCGTCAAGACGTAGTGCGTGAAAATCAATATCCGTTAAGGTTGGAATACCCAACGAACGCGCCAGGATTGCGGTGTGTGATGTTTTTCCCGTGGAGGATAACACCAGACCGGCCAGCCAACGTTTGTCGATGCTGAGGAATTTACTCGGTGTCAGGTTGTCGGCTAAAATTATTGACGGTTGTTGTAAGTCGAGGTTGTTTTTCGGCAATACATCATCACCATACAGGGTGGCTAATAATTGGCTGGTAATATCAAAGACGTCGAGGGTTCTTTCTTTGATATATTTACTGGCTGATCGGTTGAGTACGTCACAAAAATCCATAGCAGATAAAATAATGGCCTGCCAACCATTTTTACCCCTGTCGATATAATTTATGATGGCATTTTGAAAGCTGATATCTGTCATTATTGATAAATGAGCCTGGACAATATCGTGCTCAACGCCAGATGTGCTTTCCAGCGCAGAGATTTTTTCATTTTTCAGGATTTCGATACCTTCAATGACGGCATTTTTTTCCTGTTGCAGCGGATATTTCTGCGTTGGGCTGCGCGTCAGCATCTCAGCAAAAGAAAGGCTGCGAACCACCACCGGTTTGGCGATCGCCACGCCGCCACTGATGCGTGAACCCTGAATAAAATTGAGCTGTGTTTCTCGCAGTGAGCGTGGCAAATAGCCCGCTGGTGCGGCGCTTTCCTCGGTCGGTGACACCTCAAATTCAGGCAGTTTTTTCAGTAAGGCAGATAATTGATTTGCCGCAGCCAGGGCATCCTCTCCGCTAATGGTAATGGCGCAGATGTCATTGAATAAGGTATCGGTGCCGACCAATGACAAGGCACTTTTCGCATTTCCTTCAAGACCAGTACGGCTATTTTCCCAGCACACGTTGGATTGAAAAGAATTACAAAGACGCTCGATGTGCCCCGCCGGTCTGGCATGAATTCCCTCGCTGAGATCACATTGATAGCTTATTAATTCTGACATAACCACTCCCAATAAATCTTTAAGGTAGACGCTGATAATTTTTTCTGGTCAGGCGCGCAATTCCGTACTTGATGATTTATATCCTTCCGTTTTCATCGAGGGCTTTGAATAGAAAAAAAGTGTCATTTACTTAAAAAAAGCACTCTGATTACTCATTTGTGAGCATGATCATAAATTAATTAATTGCGTAGGCGGTGTGACAAAATTGCTACTGAATGATCATTTTTACCCTTTATTTTTACCCTCCAGAGGTCGCTTAATGTTGGTACTGTGCGTAGCGGCGCGATTTATCGCACTTTTTAAATACGCGCGATAAATCGCGCCGCTACGAAATTATGCAGGATTAATCAGAAAGAAATTATTGCGTGACAGTTCTGACAATAAAAGGAAGGATGATGTACAACGTTGATCTTCATATGCATACCGTAGCCAGCACCCACGCTTACAGCACGGTGCATGATTATATTGCTGCCGCCACGCGTAAAAATCTTAAATTAATCGCCATCACGGACCACGGACCGGAAATGGTCGATGCTCCTCATGCTTTTCACTTCAGCAACATGCGTATTCTGCCGCGGGTGGTCGATGGGGTGGGGATTTTGCGCGGTATTGAAGCGAACATCAAAGCGGGCGGTGAGACGGATTGCAGCGAGAAAATGCGCGCAGCGCTGGACCTGGTCATTGCCGGGTTTCACAAACAGGTGTTCGCTCCGGCGGATATTGTGACCCATACCGATGCGCTGATCGCGGTGATGACCAGCGGTAAGGTGCATATCATCAGCCACCCGGGTAATCCCGAATACCCCATTGATATCCCAGCGGTGGTCGAAGCGGCGAAAGCCTGTAATGTGGCCCTCGAGGTTAATAACGCCTCGTTTGTCCATTCCCGACGTGGCAGTGAAGGTAATTGTCGCAAGATTGTTGCTGCTGTGCGCGACAGCGGGGGGCTGATCTCCCTCGGCACTGACTCTCACTCCGCCTTTACGCTGGGCGACTTCAGTGCCTGCCTGCCGCTGCTGCAACAGGCAGATTTTCCAGCCGACAGGATTCTGAATGCTTCGCCGTGGCGCGTCCTTGCGTTTCTTGAGCGGCACGGCGGGGAAAGAATCGAGGAAATTTATGCGGCGTTGAATGCGGCAGGCTAGAGGTCGATGACGTTGCCTCTGGGCAGGCTCAGTGACTTGCGAATCGCGGAAATCACTTCCGTCGGCCGCAGCAGCAGGGAGTTAATGCAGATGTTCAGCACCCGACAGCCTTCGAAGCGCAATGGCTGATCGATAGTGATATCAGAGGCGATGATCACCAGGTCAGCATCGAGGATATTTTTTCCGCTAATCTGATTTTTCAACCCCAATACGCCCTGAGTCTCAATTTTGATTGAGAAATTATAGGTTTTCGCCAGCTTTTCCAGTTGTTCGGCTGCCATATAAGTATGGGCCACACCGGTGGCACAGGCGGTAACCGCCACGATATACAGGTTACGTTCGCTGGAGAAGGGGTGTACTTCGTCTTTTGCTGCTCGGCTCATCATATACTTACTCCCTTATTCTTACGCCGGTACTCAAGCGGCGTACAGTCATTGATGTCCCGGAACACCTTGCAGAAATAGTTGGTATCGGTGAAACCACACTTCTCTGAGACTTCATTAATTTTCAGGTTGGTGCTGGTCAGCAAGGTTTTCGAACGCGATATCCGGGCTAACTTGAGGTATTCATTGAATTTTACGTCTGACTCTCGGGAAAAAAGGCGCGACAGATAACCGGGGGAGATGTTGAATGTCGCTGCGACGCTCTCCCGATTAATATCCGCCTGGTAATGGCTATCAATATGACTTTTGATCTCATCCAGCAGGGAGAGCGGCCCCTGGGCATTGCTCATGCCATCGGTGATTTGGTGCAGCAGGTCATTCAGCAACGCATAGACAATATGGGCGAAGGTTTCACCCCTGTTGTTGTGCACCCACGCCAGCGATTCCGCCAGTTCAAGCAGACGGTCGCGCACCGAGCTGCTGGAGTTCTCAAGATTAAATTTCTCCACTTCTTTGAACTGCGTACCATCCCAGTTGCTGATGCTGAAACCCACATCCTGCTTCCAGAACACAATCGACATGCAGATCACCGGGGTGCCCCATAACGGAGAGTTCCAGCTATTGGCGGGGATATAGGTGACCGTGCCGACCGGCCGTTGATATTTGACGATCTTATCTTCCCCTTTCGGCAGCAGCATGCTGAGGCTGCCTTTCACCGTCAGCTCGATACGCGGCACATGCAGATGGTAGGCCATCGCCGGTGGCCGGGCGTTGCCATTTGCCACCAGCACGCTGTCGCTGGTGGAACATTGCATACTGAACTCGCTCAAAATCGACTGGATAAATGCGCTCATAGCCTGCCTTATGCCTGCGGTTTAACGACGGTTTTCAGCACCTTAACCGCCAGTGCCGTAGTGACGGTCCCGGCGGCGACGGCCACGATATAGCCCAAATGATTACCGACCACCGGCAGGACGATCAGACCGCCCCAGGGGGCAGCATTGGTGGCACCAAACCACAATGAAATCACGGCAGCCACTGCGCTGCCGAGCATAATCGCCGGGATCACCCGCAGCGGATCGGCGGCCGCAAATGGGATCGCCCCTTCGGTGATACCCATGAAACCCATAATCACCGCAGGCTTACCCGCCTCGCGTTCAACGTCGTTAAAAATCCCCTTAAACAGGAAGGTGGCCAGCGCCAGTCCGAGGGGTGGCGTACAGTCGGCGGCAGCGACCGCAGCCATCAATTGTGGGTTGGTGGAGATGAGCGCGACAGCAAAGAAAAACGCGGTTTTATTCATTGGGCCGCCCATATCCACGGCGATCATGCAACCCAACACGCTGCCGAGAATGATAAACGACGCCCCTTGCATATTGCCGAGCCAGACACTGAGCCATTTCATTAGCCCGGCGACCGGATCGCCGATAATGTAATAAACCGCCATCCCGGTGAGAAAAGTACCGACCAGCGGGATGATAAAAATCGGCAGCACCATGCGCAGGAAATGCGGGATTTTCAGGCGGTCGATGATCGTCAGCAGTCCCCAGACAATCAGCCCGGCCAGCACGCCAGCCAACATACCACCTAAAAATCCGGCCCCCATTTGATACGCCATCAGCCCACCAATGGCACCGGGGGCGATACCGGGTTTATCCACCATCGAATAGGCAATAAAACCGGCGAGAATTGGAATAAACAGGGTCAGACCCGCCAGACCGATCTGCGACATCGCTTTAAGAAAGCCGTGATCGGGGATCGCCGCCTGGCCGTTGAACATCACCGCCAGCGCCAGCAGGACACCACCTGCCACCACAAACGGAATCATGTACGACACCCCGGTCATAAAATGTCTTTTGGTATTTTTTAATAGTTTTAACATACCCGCCTCATCATCGCGTTTGGCAACTAGCCCGCTAAGGTACTGATTATCAGGTGGTAGAGCACATCAGGTGTGGCTGCGCTTTTGGCTTTGGCGACAAATTCGTCGTTCATCAGCATCCGCGCCAGCGTGGAAAAATATTTCATGTGCTCGTTTTCCGCTGCGGCCTGGCTGATGGTCAACATAAACACCGTATCCACCGACACCCCGCCCCAGACAACGGGCTGGTGCAGTGTCGCGACGCTGATGGTGGAATCGAGAATGGCATCGCTGCGGGCGTGCGGAATAGCAAAGCCAGAACCGACCACGGTGGGGAAGGGAACCTCCCGTGACCAGATATCCTGGCACAGCTTATCCCGGCAGTCGGTGCGTTGGTGTAGCCACAGGTTATCGACCATTTTTTTGATCACTTCGTTTTTGTCGCACGCATCCAACCCCCACAAGATCATGTCCGGCGTCAACAGAGGCTTATCTGTGCGGGTGGAGGGCCTCTTCAGGCGCATTTGTTGTTGCACGTCTTTTTCATGACGGTAATAACGCAGGATCTTGTCATCCGCGCGGGTGATCAGCAGCCCCAGATCGCCATCGAGCACCATCTCTTGCCGAGGTGAAAATGGCTGAGTGGCAAAATTAATATCAGCAAGGGTAGGGATGCCCTGAGAACGGGCGAGAATAGCCGTATGCGATGTTTTGCCGGTGGAGGACAAGATAAGACCGGCGAGATGTTGTTTGTTGAGCGCCAGGAACTGGCCGGGCGTCAGGCTATCGGCAATCACCAGGGCCGGCTCATCTAATGACAGCGCAGGTGGCAACCCAGACTGAGCACCGTATATCTCGACCAGCAGTTGCGTGGCGATGTCCAGCATATCCAGCGTGCGTTCCTGAATATAATGGCTGGATGAGCGTTCGAGGATGGCGCTGAAGCCCATCGCCGCGGTGATAATGGCAGACCAGGCATTCATCTGCGCATCAAGATAGCTGATGATGCTGTCGCGAAAGGCACTGTCGGTAATAAATAACAAATGGGCTTCGAGCAGGTCCTGCTCAATACCCCGGGCGACTGCCAGCGCCGCTTCTTTATTGATCCGCAGCATTCGCAGCCCCTCCGTCAGACGCGCTATCTCCGTCTCACGGTTAGCGGTAGTGTCAGGGCCACGGGTCAGTAACTCACCAAAGGTTACCCCCTTGAGCACTCGCGGTTTGGCGATGGCGATACCGCCGCTGATGCGAACGCCGGTCAGATATTGCGGTTGCAGTTCGTGCAGACAGCGCGGGAGGGAACCGTTAGTGACGGCCAGCGCCGGCTCAACAAGGGTGGTAAACGCCGGAAGGTTATTCAGCAAAGCTTGCAGGGCGACAGAGGCGGAGAGCGCGTCAGCACCGTGCAACGTAATCAGACAGCTATCGTCCAGCAGCGTATCTGTGGCGATCAGGGAGAGGGCACTTTTGGCGTTTGCTTCCAGCGCGGTTCGGCTGTTTTGCCACACCACCTCGCACTGAAAGGTGTTGCACAGACGCGCGATATGCCCGGCAGGTCTGGCGTGGATCCCCTCGCTTATCTCGCATTGATAAGTTATTTCCACCACCATTCAGACTCCAGGCATAAGGTCAATACGCGGGTTGACCGGTTTGAGTTATCGCTCCGGTGGCGGGTATCTTTAACCGTTTAAGTAAACGCTAATATAGTAAAAACGTTACCTTTTCTGGAAAATAGTGACCTGATGATGAATTTGTGACACTTGTCATATTAAAAGGCGACCGCATCCAGGCGGGCGCATTGTTTTTATTATCAATATTGATTGGGAGCGATCAGCGAGGGATTGCGGCACAGGTCACAATTTTAAAGTTTTTGCCTTTTTTAGCATCAACGAATTTTTCCCCGGTATCTGACGGCGTCAACAAAGGCGGCGAAGGCGGAGGAGGTATTACGCCGATTCGGATAATAAAGGTGAAAACCTTCAAACATCGGGCTCCAGTCAGACAGCACTTCCACCAGACGTCCGGCTTCAATGTGCGGCTGAGCCATCGAATCTGGTACATAGGCCAGCCCGATACCATCCAGCGCGCCATTCATCACATGCAGGATGCTGTTCGATATTAACGGGCCGTTGACCCGAATATTCAATTTCCGCCCTTCCTTTTCAAACTCCCAGGCATAAACACTGCCCGCGGGAGAGTGGCGGATATTGATGCAGCGATGCCGGGCAAGATCCTGTGGGGTCAATGGCGCCGGATTGGCCTGAAAATATTCCGGTGTGCCGACCACCGCCAGCCGCCAGTCAGGTCCCATACGCACCGCAATCATATCTTTGCTAATCGACTCACCCAACCGGATACCGGCGTCAAAACGTTCGGAGACGATATTGGTAAAACCATAGTCAATGCAGATCTCAATACTGATATCCGGATATTGCGCCAGAAAAGCGGGCAACATCGGACGTAATAAATCTTCAGCTGCATTATCAGAACAGGTAATACGAATATTACCTGCGGGTGTGTCGCGTAATTCAGCAATCCGTTCTATTTCACTGTTTATCTGCTCAAACAGCGGGGCGACGGAGAGTAATAATTTCTCACCGGCTTCTGTGGGAGCAACATTGCGCGTGGTACGCGCCAGCAAGCGAACGCCAATTCTTTCCTCAAGATTGCGCATGGTATGGCTCAAAGCCGAAGGGCTGACACCAAGAAGGGCCGCAGCACGGGTGAAGCTTCTCTCTCTGGCTACGGTGATAAACGCCTGGATATCATTCATTAAATCTGCGCCTTATTTGTGATTATTTTTCACAACCAGGTGCAAATTATCCCATTTGTTCGAGGTAATCCACGTCATTTACCCTTGAGGTTGTTGTTCAGCACAGAATATTAAACAGAAGTGTTGAATAAGAATATTTCTCATTGGCAAACCGATAAACCTTGATTGGTGAATTTTTTTCATAACGGCATTTCGATATTCACTATTAAACATTGCGCTACGCTTAATAATAATCACGACTTAGGTATGTCCACGATTCCTTTCCGTGCGGAATTCAATGTCGTTGTAGAAATCATTATATTACGACTTTCCATTCTGGCTATTTTCCCGCTCTGACTTTTCTCACTTTTTAATACCGGAGACCTATGGAACTGCACATTAATAACAAAATCTGGCAGGTCGATGCAGAGGGTGATACGCCGCTGCTGTGGGTAATCCGCGACGATCTGGGGATGACCGGGACCAAGTATGGCTGCGGTCTGGCGCAATGCGGCGCCTGTTCGGTAATGATTGACGGTCAGATTACCCGCGCGTGTGTCACGCCGATTGATAAGTTGGCTGGCAAGCAGATCACCACCATTGAAGCGATTGAAGCCGATGAAATGGGTAAACGCGTGGTCGAGGCCTGGGTTAAGTATCAGGTGCCGCAGTGTGGCTATTGTCAGTCAGGGCAGGTGATGGCGGCGACAGCGTTACTCAAACAACATGCTCATCCCTCAGACGCACAGATTGCCGCCGCAATGGTGAACCTGTGTCGCTGTGGCACCTATAACGCCATCAGTGCGGCCATTCATGATGTGGCTGGTAAGGGAGAAACAGCATGAGCGACCACGACGAAGTGATGGCATCGCTGAGCGAGGATCGGCCCGCGAACCTCTCCCGGCGGCGTTTTCTGGTGGCAACTGGCACTGTGGCGGGTGCGTTGGTGCTGGGTATTGGCTTACCTGTTGCGCAAAGTCGTGCACAAACCACTGGCGCTGTACCCGCTCCGGGCACGCTGGTTCCGGCTTTTCTCGAGATTCGACCGGATGGCTCGGTAAAGTTCCTCTCGCCCTTTATCGAAGGCGGGCAGGGCATTTTTACTGCAATGGCGCAGATTGTCGGTGAAGAACTGGATGCCGATCCCGCCAGCTTCGTGGTGGAAAATGCACCGGCAGGTTCCCAGTATAAAGTGATGGATAGCGGGTTGCGCATTACCGGCGGTAGCCAGTCGGTGCGCACCAGCTACACCACCATGCGCCGTCTCGGCGCGCTGGCGCGGCAGATGTTGCTTCAGGCGGCGGCCACTACGCTGTCTGTCCCCATTGAGCGTCTGCGTACCGAACCCGGCAAAGTGATCCATGACGATTCAGGCCGTTCGCTCTCTTATGGTGAGCTGGCTGCGCGGGCGCGTGATTTGCCGGTTCCGTCACCGGATTCGGTGCGCCTGAAGGACCCCGCGCAGTTTCGCTGGATTGGCAAACCGGTGCCGCGTCTGGATATGCATGAAAAATCGACCGGTCAGGCGATTTATACCATCGATTGTCGCGTAGATGACATGCTGCATGCGGCGGTGCAGCATGCGCCACGCCTGGGGCTGAGCGTTGGCCCGTTGCGCAATGCCGAGCAGGTGAAGGCGATGAAAGGGGTACATTCGGTGCATGTGCTGCCGGGTGCGGTGGCGGTCGTGGCCGAGCGTTGGTGGCAGGCGAAGCGTGCTGTTGAAACCTTGCAGGTCGAGTGGCAGGAACCTCAGACGCCGGACGGTCGTTACATGCCTGCTGACTTCTCCTCAGCTGACTTTGCCGATGCGCTGGCGAAAGAACCGGGTAACGGTGAAGACGCGGAAGTCACAGGTAACATCACCGAGGGAATGTCAGCGGCGAAAACCACGCTGAGCGCGACCTATCACAGCCAGTATCTTAATCACGCCCAACTGGAGCCGCCCTCCGCGCTGGCGCGCTTTAATCCCGACGGCACCCTGGAGTTGTGGCTACCTAATCAGGCTCCGGAAATGTTCCAGGCCGATGCGGCGAAACGGACCGGTCTGCCCGCAGAAAAAATCATTATCCATTCGCCACTGCTGGGGGGCTTTTTTGGCCGCCATTTTGTCTATGACACCGCTATGGTCTATCCCCAGGCCATTCAACTGGCACAGGCGGTCGGTCGCCCGGTTAAGGTGATCTGGAGCCGCGAAGAGGAGTTTTTACGCGATACCCATCGACCGATGGCAGCGGTGCGTTTTCGTGCCGGTCTGGATGATAAAGGCTATCCGCTGGCGCTGGAGGCGATCAGCATTTGTGAAGGCCCGACAGAAGGACTGGCCGGGAAACACGGTGCCAAACTGGACCCAACGGCAGTAGAAGGTCTGGCGGGGAAATCCTACTCAATCCCCCATGTACGCATCGCCCAGATCTACAAAAAAGGCCCGGTAAGGCTGGGCTACTGGCGTTCAGTAGGCAATTCGATGAACGATTTTCTCTACGAGTGTTTCCTTGATGAGATTGCTGATCAAGGCAAGATTGATCCCTTCGCTTTGCGTCTGCATTTGTTACAGGGTAACGAACGGCTGACCAAACTGCTCAATACCGTGGCGGAGATGTCCGGGGGATGGCAGGCCGGGCCTTACACCGCCGCAGATGGCAGCCGCCGCGCCCGCGGTGTCGCGATGGCTTCGCCGTTCGGCACTGAAGCGGCAGCGATTGCCGAAGTGTCGATTGAAAACGGCCAGGTCAAGGTTCATCAGGTGTGGGAAGCCGTCGACCCTGGCAGCATCGTCAATCCGGCGATCGTCGAGGCGCAGGTCAATGGCGCGATAGCGCTTGGACTTTCTCAGGTACTGCTTGAGGAGAGCGTGTATGAGAAGGGGCAACCGGTGGCGCGTAACTACGATATGTACCCGATTCTGCCGCCCTCACGCATGGCAAAGGTAGAAGTACGCATCGTGGAGAGCGGGGCGAAGATGGGGGGTATCGGTGAACCGCCATTGCCTGCGATTCCTCCGGCGGTCGCCAATGCGGTTTCCCGGTTGACCGGGCAACGTATCCGTTCAATGCCGCTTTCACACTATGATTTCACCTGAGCCTGAGGGATGGATGACATGACGATAAAAAGGCTTAGCCTGATCCTGATTGGTGTGTTGTGCGTGGTCGCAGGCGCGCTGCTGTGGTTGCTGCGCACGCCTTCTTCCACCTTTGATGGCGCAAATGCGGATCAACCTCCGGTTTCTGCCGAGCTGATCCGTCGGGGCGAGTACGTTGCCCGGCTTAGCGATTGTGTGGCCTGCCACAGTACACCGGACAGCGCGCCGTTCAGCGGTGGGCTGGCGATGGCGACACCGGTGGGTAAAATCTATACCACCAACATCACTCCGGACCCGGAAACGGGAATCGGTAACTATTCACTGGCTGATTTTGATCGCGCCGTGCGACATGGTGTGGCGCGTGATGGTCACCGCCTCTACCCGGCGATGCCTTTTCCTTCCTATCAGAAGCTCACGGATGAGGATGTTGCGGCGCTTTACGCCTTTATGATGCATGACGTCAAACCGGTATCCCGCCAGAATCGCGCCAGTGAGATCCCCTGGCCGCTGAATATGCGCTGGCCGCTGGCGGTGTGGAGCGCGGCTTTCTCGCGTGGTGGACCGCAACAGCCGGTGGCAAATCAGGATGCGGTGTGGAATCGCGGTGCTTATCTGGTGGAAGGTCCGGGACATTGCGGCAGTTGCCATACGCCGCGTGGACTGGCGTTTAATGAGAAAGCCCTCGATGCCAGCAGCCCGGATTATCTGGCGGGAGCGCTGCTGGATGGCTGGTATGCGCCCAGTCTGCGTAACGATGCCAACACCGGCATCAGCCGTTGGAGCGAAGCGGATGTCGTTGAATTCCTGAAGAATGGCCGCAACCAGCATGCCGTGGTGTTTGGTTCAATGGCTGATGCATTTAACAACTCAACGCAGTTTATGCGTGACGATGACCTGCGCGCCATTGCCCACTATCTGAAGTCTCTGCCGCCGGGCAGTAACAACAGTGGCAAGGGTTGGCAGTATCAGCATGACGATGCGCCAGCCACCCCCGGTAGCCAGACCTATATGGCGCGATGCAGCAGCTGTCATGGCCCGGATGGACGAGGGCAGGCACCGTGGATCCCGCCGCTGGCCGGGGCAACGTCGATGCAGGTCGATACCGCTTCCTCAATCAACGTGCTGCTCAACGGTTCGGCACGCGTGGTGGCGGATGGCGTGCCTGATGCCTATCGTATGCCGCCGTATCGGAAACAACTTACCGATCAGGAAGCGGCGGATGTGCTGAATTTTATTCGTTCTTCATGGGGCAATCAGGGTGAAAAAACCGATGCGCAGGCGGTCGGCGAATTACGCGCCAAAACCGACCCGGCCAGCAGCAACGTCATCATCCTGCAAATGCGTTAGCCACAGCCGTCAGGAGAAATGATGCAGAATCTTGATGTGCAGGTCATCAGTACCGCCCGGCAGTGGGCGGAAGCGCATGAGCTATGGCTGTGTACCGTACTGAGCACCTACGGCTCCTCACCGCGACCACCGGGGGCGATGATGGTGATCCGCAAAGACGGGCAATATTGTGGTTCGCTTTCCGGTGGCTGTGTGGAAGAGAGTTTTATCGCGCGGATTCGTGACGATGCCTTTTCGGCGTCGAGCCAGCTGGTACGTTATGGTGATGACGGGCTGGCACCTGACCGGGCGCTACCGTGCGGTGGGGTGCTGGATATTCTGGTGGAAAGGCTGCTCCCTGGTCGTGAGGCTATCGGTTATCTGGGGCAGATGCACGATGCCCTGGTCAGTGCGACGGCGCTGACCAAAAGGATCACCCTGCCTGCGCCATGTATTTCACTCGAACCGGCTGCGTATCGCAGTCGGACCGCGACCCACATCGAGGGGGATGAGGTGACGTTGACCCTCTCTGCACCGCCCAGGCTGGTGATCGGCGGCTTGTCGAGCGTCGCGGTATATTGCGCCAATTTCGCGCTGGCGCTGGGGTTTGAAACCCTCGTCTGCGAACACCGTGAGGATGTTCTGAGCAATCTGGCTGCGGATCTGGATGCTGGCGTGACGCTGATAAAGCTGTTCCCGGCGGTTTATCTTGAGCGCGAGGGGTGCCATCCGGCCACCGCGATCCTGTCGTTAACCCATGATCCGCGTATCGATGATCTGACCATGATGGAAGCCGTCAACCTGCCGGCTTTCTATATCGGCGCAATGGGTTCGCACCAGAACAGCCAACGCCGCAAAGAAAGGCTGGTGCGGTATGGCGATGTTGCACCGCATCAGTTAAGCCGCCTCCATGCCCCGGTTGGGCTGGCGATTGGCAGCAAAACCCCGGCGGAAATTGCGTTGTCGATTATGGCCGATATCGTGCGCCATAAAAATGGTCTGGCGAGTGATCAGGCATCCTTCTTTCCGGTGCGCAGCGCCTGCGGAGGGATGCCGTAGCCCCGCATAAAAACATCACGCATGTGGCGGCGATCGCGAAATCCTGAATCTCGCGCCACCACGTCCAGCGACAGTCGGGTTTGTTCTATCAACAGCCGCGCGGCTTCAAGGCGTAAACGCTCGATGACGCGCGCCGGTGATTTCCCTGTCTCAGCCAAAAACAGGCGGTTCAGTTGCCTCGAACTCAGATGTACCGCATCCGCGAGTTGCTCGACGGAGAGTGATTTGGTGAGGTTGCTGCGGATATATTCAATCGCGGTTTGCAGACGATCGCTGCGGGGTGACAGGGCCAGCAGTTCCGAATGCTGGCGCTGACCGCCCGAACGTCGTTGGTTCATCACCATACGCTGAGCAATGCTGCGGGCAACCTCGCTACCATGATCTTTTTCCACCATCGCCAGCACCATATCGAGGCCAGCCGTCATCCCGGCAGAGGTCCAGATCTGGTGATCAATGATATAAATCAGGTCGTCTTCGGTTCTGATGGTGGGATGCAATGTTTTCAGGCTCTGCGCATAAGCCCAATGGGTGGTCGCCCGGCGTTCAGAAAGTAATCCAGCCTGCGCCAGTACGAAAGCACCGGTGCAAATGCCTGCGACGCGGCGCGCCCGCAAGGCGTGATTTTTCAGGAAATGAACCACCCGCTCGCTAGCCGGAAGTGTGACCGGCGTGAGCACCCCGCCAATTAGCCAGGTATCAGCAGAAGCCTCATCGCTTAAGGCAATGGTCGTCACACTGATGCCAAAGGAAGAGGAAACCTGACCGCCGTGCTCGGAGTAAACCGCACATTGATAAAAAGGCTCGCCAAGCACTAAGTTGGCAAACTCGAAAATGGTCAGTGTCGATAACGCCAGTGACTGAAACTGGTCGGCAATCAGCAATCCAACCCGATGCATTTTGGGATCCTTGTATTGGCAACCACATCGATGGGCAAACCATCCTGAAAGAATCAGGCCCTGCAATCAATCTCTTTTGGGCAAAAAAATGTCCGAAATCGTACCCTTCTACGTCATTTTCTCCCTCCGACTATGGCGTAACCTCAATGCATCCAACACATCATGCAAGGTGAATGAGATGAGTGATGCAACGAAAGGCACTGCGGTGGTGACAGGCGCGTCGACCGGGATGGGGGCCATTTATGCCGCCAGACTGGCAAAGATGGGATATGACCTGATCATTGTCGCCCGAAACCACAATCGTCTGAACCAGATGGCCAGCCATATCACAGCGGATAGCCAGCGTAACGTGGAAGTGGTGGCCGCAGACTTGAACGACGCCGGGCAACTGGCGGCGCTGGAGATGAAGTTACGCCATGATGCCAGCATTACGTTATTAGTGAATAACGCCGGTATCGGCACGCACACGCCATTGGTGGACAGCGATGTCGACCAAATGACGACGATGATTAATCTCAACGTCACCGCGTTGACCCGGCTGACTTACGCCGTTGTGCCAGGATTTATCAGCCGGGGGCGGGGGGCTATCATCAATATTGCTTCGATTGTCGGCATCGCGCCTGAGATCCTGAACGGGGTGTATGGTGGGAGCAAGGCCTATGTGCTGGCATTCAGCCAGTCTCTTCATCATGAGTTAGCTGATAAAGGGATTCAGGTTCAGGTGGTGCTGCCCAGCGCGACAGCGACCCCCTTCTGGGATAACGGCGGTTTGCCGTTAAGTCAGCTCGACCCGGAGATTGTGATGAAAGCCGAAGACATGGTCGATGCCGCCCTGACCGGATTCCTGCATGGTGAGCTGATCACCATCCCGTCACTGCATGACGAAAGCCGTTTGCAGCAATGGGAACAGGCACGTCAGACCGTGATTCAGGACTTTTCACACAATATCCCGGCCGCGCGTTACCTGGGATCACAGGAGAAATAAGATGAGTCGTTTACATACGGATTCACTTGAGGAAGCGAGTGGCAAAGCCGCAGAATTGTTCAAAGGTATTAAGCAGGCGATGGGTAAAGTCCCGAATGCTTATCTGACCATTGGCAGCAATGCCCCTGATATTCTGGCGCAAACCTTACAGCTTAACGCGGCGCTGTCCAGGAGTAGTCTCAGCGCGCGTGAGCGAGAGGCGATTAACCTCGCGGTCAGTGAGGAAAGTGGCTGTGATTATTGCCTTGCTGCACATACGCCGCAAGCGATCAAAGCCGGTTACAGCGAGGCGCAGACGCTTGAATTGCGTCAGGGATTTCTGGTCGATGATGCCAGAATCGATGCGCTGGTGAAGTTTGTACAACTGTTGGTATCAACGCGCGGCACGTTATCCGCCCATCATGTCAGTGCATTTCGTGACGCCGGTTTTAATGACCAGCAAGTGGTTGAAACCATCGGTGTGGTGACCGCGATTCTGTTCACCAACATGATTAATCGGGTCAATGATACCGAAGTTGATTTTCCGCCGATTTCATCACTGTAGGGTTATGACCAGACAGGCTTTTCAGCACGGAAGCCTGCCTGGTTGATGGTTATTTCTGAAACGCGGTGAAGATAATTTTAACCCCTAACAACACCAGAATCGCCGAAGAAATGGTGTCAATGGCGCGCTTAAGGCGCAGGTAAATATCCCGTGGTCTTTTCGAGGACAATAAAATAGCCACCAGTGAATACCATCCGGCATCAATCACAAATGCCATCAGCGGAATAATGTAATAGAAATAGCCGGGGATCTCTTTGGGCAACAACGCGGTAAAAATGGAGGCAAAGACCAGGGCGGTTTTCGGATTACTCAACTGGGTCAATAATCCGTCACGCCAGGTGCCCAGCAAGGAGTGCGCTTCGGATAAGGATTCAGACGTCACGCTAAAGGGTTTTGATGCATTCTTCGCGATTTTATAGCCCATCCAGATAAGATAGAGGCCACCAGCAATTTTCAATCCGGTAAATAATTCGGGCAATGCAATCAGAATTCTTTCCAGACCAAACATCGCCATGATGGAAAAGATCGCCGCCCCGGTTCCCATGCCGAGTGCAGTTAACAGGCCATGTAATCGCGAGCGTGCGACGGCATTACGGGCAACGTAGATAAAACTTGGACCAGGGCTGATCACGCCCATAATTAAAACCGCAGCAATCGCCATCAAACTCGACAACAACATAGTTTCTCCAATCATCACCCTGAAATTATAGGATGCAGAATACACGCCAGGCAGGACTGGGGCTATCCTGTTGTTGGGATCGCAACCAACGACCATGATGACAAGAGAGAAAATGATGTCAGGTGAAAATAATCTCCAGGTTTTGCTGCGCACGGCGACGCCCCGACGCAATGAGGGGCAATATGTATTTTGTACGTTGCAGCAACCGGCGGCTGAGTTGCTGGCACAGGCGGTGGTTGTGGTGCAGGAGCGTGAAGGGACTACGCTGGTGCTGCCGCAGGCGGTGGCGCAGGCACGGGACATCGATTATGACTACCTCGCCGGATGGATCACTCTCGAAGTCCATTCTTCACTCGCCGCCGTGGGCCTGACTGCGGCATTTTCTACGGTTCTGGCAGAGGAGGGCATCAGCTGTAACGTGGTGGCTGGTTACTACCATGATCATATTTTTGTCGCCTGGGACGATACCGAGCGCGCCATCGCCGTGATTCGTTCCCTTGCCGCACGCTGAGGTCAATATGCTGGTCGCGCAAGTTTCAGATATTCATGCTTCCCCCGACAATGACAATCTGCAACGGTTTGATAAGGCGCTTGCCTGGCTCGATCAGCTTAAGCCGGACGTGCTGGTGCTGAGCGGTGATGTAATTGATAACCAGTGGCTTGACGGGTATTCGCAGATTGCAGAGCGGCTGAGCAGCAAAAAATGGTGTTCGCGGATACTTCCTGGTAATTCCGATGATCGCCGCCAGATGCGTGCTGTCTGGGGGGCTGCTGCCGCAGATGAGTTTCTGCACTTCAATTATGATGCTGGAGTTCTTCGTCTGATCGGCCTGGACTCCACGTTGGTGAACACGACCGCAGGTAGTGTAGTCAACCATATTGCCTGGCTGGAGCAACAACTCCGGGATATCCATACGTCACCAGCGCTGCTATTTCTGCATCATCATGTTTTTGCTTCGGGGATCCCCTCGCTGGACAAGACGATGTGTGCAGGGACTGCGGAACTGGCCGCGCTGCTCAGGCATATGCCCGGCAAGGTTCTGGCAATTGCCACCGGGCATGTCCACCGACCGATCGCCGGGTCATTAGCCGGTGTTCCGGCGTATATCTGCGGCTCGCTGTGCCCGGCAAATCCCGTCTGGTTTGGTACAGATACGATCCCCCCGGTTAACGATCCGCCGGCGCTGATGATTCATCGCTATGTGGATAATGTGTTGACCAGTCACCATGTTTCCCTCTGACGTACAGGAACATTCCGTTGCGGCGCGATTTATCGCGCGGGGGTTAAGTCATGAATTACGAAGATGTTCTCCAGTTCTGGTTCAGTCGTACCAGCAAAGATAAATGGTTCAAAAACGATCAGGCGTTTGACGACGAAATACGCCGGTTATTTGGCCGTTGCTGGGAGTCCGCCTGCCGAGGCGAACTGTTTACCTGGCGTGAAAATCTCTATGGCCGGCTTGCTGAAATCATTGTTCTCGACCAATTTTCCCGCAACCTGAATCGTCAGAGTAGCGCCGCCTGGCAGCAGGATGGCATGGCCTTGATCCTTGCTCAGGAGGCATTAAAGCTTGAAGGATGGGAATATCTCACGCTCGACGAAAAGGGGTTTATGTTAATGCCTTGGATGCACTCGGAGTCGGTGGACATTCATGAAAAAGCGGTAGAACTGTTTGCACAACTTAAAGGTGGCTCGTATGCACAAAGTGAGCGGGAACATCGCGAAATTATCCTGAGGTTTGGCCGCTATCCACATCGTAATGCGCTATTGGGCAGGGCGTCATCGGCTGATGAACGGGACTTCCTGGAGAAACAGCGCTTATCTTTCTTCTGAATCCGGTCATATCCAGGAACCATATATCTGAATAGGCGCGTGGTGCGTTTAAGTCAGGCTGAACAGCCAGGAGAACCGTTTTGATTTTTAAAAAAGGTAACAATCGTGCTCTTCGTTTGCCGTGCGATTTCGATGTTGAAGGCGTTAGTGAGCTGGAGATTATTAGTGCAGGTGACAGCATTTTTTACGTCCGGTTCAGCCGACCTGGAGTTCGTTCAGTCAATTTGAAAAGGCTGACGCAGATTTTATGACAGAGCGCGAGGACATTGTCAGCGACGAAGGACGCTTTGAACTGTGAATAAGACCTACATGCTGGACGCGAACATCTGCTCATTTATCATGCGTGAGCAACCGGAGGTGGTGATCACTCGTCTTGAGCAAAGCGTGTTGTGCGGGTAACTAATCTCATGCTGGAGGACTGGAGTCACCAGTGATTTGGTCTGGAAGAGAAGACATGATCACCTCCTGGACCGCTGTCATGCTGTTTCCCGCCCGCGAAAAGGACCCGCTATGGTAAGCTTCCCAAAAGGTACGTAAGTGTGCAAGGTGGCTCATAATGTTACCTGTCCATCGTGATTGCGCGATAAATCGCGCCGCTACATCATAAGCGCCGTTCAGGCGCTTTTTTCAGTGACCTGCGTCAACGGCTGTTCGTAAGGTGATATCACCGCCGCGCCTGATTTGTGCCACCAACAGCAGCAGCCCCGGTAAGGAAAGAGTTGCTCCGGCCAGACTGACCCAGATGATCCCCTACGCCGCCATAACACCGAAAACCAACATGAACACGCTGACGGTGCTGCCTGAAACCTGAGTCACATTTAACTTATATCTCATGGTTAGCTTCATCCATTGCTTAAAAATTTTTTAATGCCGTGGGAATAAACCTGCCGCTCATTCGTCTTATGGGCTCAATGTGAGCAGGGTGAGCTAAAAAATGATTCCAACTCCACTTTCCACTGGTCAGAAGACGCTACGCTTGTTGCTAATCGGCCTGGTTCCACTGGTTATACTCGTGTTGTTTTTATGGGCGGGAGGCTGGCTGACGCCAGAGCGACTGACTTCCGACAAACTGGTTTCGGTGTTGCAGCAAGCGGGGGGTGAGCATCCGGGGTATCGCCGTAACCATGCCAAAGGGATCTGCGTGATTGGCACCTTTGCCTCCAACGGCAACGCCAGCGCGTTATCACGCGCTGCCCTTTTCGCGCCGGGTGATACCCCGGTAACCGGGCGTTTCGCCATCGCAGGGGGGAATCCATCCGCGCCGGATTACGCGGTGCCGGTGCGCAGCATGGCGCTGGCGTTTCAGCAAAAAGATGGTGAGCAATGGCGCACCGGGATGAATGCCATGCCGCTGTTTCCGGTGGCGACGCCGGAAGGATTCTATGCGCTGCAAACCGCGACGCTGCCCGACCCGGCGACCGGCAAGCCGGATCCACAAAAGTTAGGAGCCTTCGTCGAAAAATATCCTGAATTCAAAGCATTTCTCGCCTGGGCGAAACAATACGTTCCGTCGTCCAGTTGGGCCAGCGATCGTTTCAATAGTCTGAATGCGTTCCGGTTCATTGATAAAACGGGCGCTGCGCATCTGGTGCGCTGGAGTATGGTGCCTCATGCCGCTTATCAGGCGATTAGCGCGGCGGATAAAAATAACAAAGATTTTCTTCAGCAGGACCTGCAACAACGCCTGAACCAGGGGCCACTGGAATGGGACCTGGTGATCACCGTGGCGCAACCGGGTGATGATGGCAGCAATGCAACAAAAGTCTGGCCTGCCGATCGCCAAACCATCAATGCCGGAACCCTGGTGTTAACCCGCGCGGTGCCGCAGCAGCAGGGGCCGTGCAACGACATCAATTACGATCCGCTGATCCTGCCTGATGGGATTGCTGCCTCCGATGATCCGTTGCTCAATGCGCGCTCAGCAGCCTATGCCAAATCCTATAACCTGCGTACACATGAACAGGCGCAACAAACGGGGACGCACTTATGAAACATGTCGGTTATTTTCACCCTGCGCTGCGCGTGATCCATTGGTTAATGGCGGCGGCGATTGTGGCGATGCTGTTTATTGGCGTGGCGATGGTTGCCACCGTGTCGTCACTGCATAGCCTGCTGGTGACAATCCATAAACCATTAGGCCTGATGATTCTGGTGTTGGTGGTGGTGCGACTGTGGTTACGCTTCACTACCGTCACTCCGGCACTGCCCTCAACCATACCCGCCTGGCAACGTGGCATGGCGCACCTTTCGCACTGGGCGCTGTATGCCATGATGCTGATTCAGCCGTTGATCGGCTGGGGGATGCTGTCTGCGGCGGGAGTGCCGATCGCTTTAGGGGGGAAATGGCTACTGCCGCCGATTTTGCCGGTGAATAATGATTGGTATGCCATACTGCGTCCTTTGCACACTCTGGTGGCGCTGATGTTGTTTATCACCGTGCTGCTGCACCTGGCCGCCGCGTTGTTTCATGCCCTGGTGTTGCGCGATGGGGTTTTTGCCAGCATGTCTGGCTCCCGCAGACGCTAAAGGAGAGTCATGCCACAGCTGACTGATGATGAAATTCGCCAGGTGATGCCGCATCTTGAACGTTTTGCACTGTGGTTGACCCGCAATCCGCACAGCGCGGAAGACCTGGTACAAAGCTGCCTGACAAAAGCGTTAACTCGCCAACGTCAAAGCGAGGGGGATCAAAGTCTGCGTGCCTGGCTGTTTGCCATCCTGTACCGTCAGTTTGTTGATGGGGAACGGCGGCGCAAACGCTATATGAAGCTGCTGACTTTTTTCACTGGCGAGGAGATGTTCGCGCAATCCAGCGAGTCGATGGCGATTGCCGACGATACGTTGGCGGTATTTGCTGCATTACCGGAGGATTATCGCGTCATTTTGTTGCTGGTCAGCGTTGAGGGGCTGAGCTATAAAGAGGCGGCCGAAACGCTGGATATTCCCCTGGGCACCGTGATGTCACGGCTCTCAAGGGGACGTAAGTTGCTGCATGAGCAACTGGAAGGTAAGGCGACGCCGCTGCCGCTAAGGAGACTGAAATGACTTTGCCCCCTGATGAACACGAACTCCATGCCTGGATGGATGGGGAAGCGGATGAAGCAACGGCAGAGCGCGTTGAACGTTATCTGAAGGACAATCCGCAGGCTGCCGCGCAAGTTGCGGGCTGGCAGGCTGACGCACAGCAATTACGTCAGGCCATCAGTCGACACTCGCTAACGCTTGACCGTCCCCATCCGCAATATCTGCGGCGTCGGGTGCGGCAGCAGCGGTTACGGCAACTGGCGACGGCTTGCATGCTGGTGCTGGCGACAAGCGCAGGCGGTTTTGCGGGTTGGCAACTGAAGGAATCGCAGGTCATCGCCAGCCCGCAGCCGATGGAAGATGCGGTGCAGGCCTATAAAATTTTTGATAACCAGACGCAAACCCCGATGGACATGGTGGCAAGCCAGCACGCTGAACTCAGTAGCTGGGTGGCACGTTATTTTATTAATGGTAATCCGCCACCCAACCTCGAGCAGTTTGGTTTCAGGCTGGTCGGCGCGCGGCTGATGGCGACAGCGCAAGGGCCAGCCGCGCTGATTATGTATCAGGATCCACAGGGAACTCGGGTGGGGTGGTATATCCGCCCACTGGACCCGGTCAAATTACCTCATGGTGAACGCCGGGCTGATGATGTGATGGCGCAGTACTGGAGTGACCAGCATTACAACTACGCGCTGGTGACGCCGGTCAATTCATCCGGGGTGAGCGGGTTACGCAAGGCGGTGGCGTTGGCAACGAGTTAATCATCGCAATGCGCGACTCTGACCACCGTGTTAATTTCGGCAGCTCTGGCGGGTGATGGCTGCTTTTCAGCGCTGGCGTAAATATGTGACAGGGAGGGATGTCAGATACTCTCATCAAAGATAAGCGCATTAAGCACATGGTCCTGCCAGCTACCGTTGATTTTGAGGTAGGACTTTGCAAAACCCTCCTGGCTAAATCCAAGTTTAGTCAGGGTGTTGCTGCTACGCAGATTGCCGGGAAGATGGTTCGCCATCACCCGATGCAAACCATACTCTCTCTGCACATAAGCAAGGGCTATCTCCAGCGCTTCGTGCATTAATCCTTTGCCCTGATAAGCGTGGTCAAGCGAAAACCCCAGATAGCAGGCCTGGAAAACGCCATACACGAAGTTGGTAAAATTGATGCTGCCGATGATTTTGTCTTCATCCTTGGGTGTGAAAACCAGCAGCAAATTCTTTCTGGCGGCAAAATCAGTGGCTGAATCGGCAATCCGCTGACGGGTGTGTTCAAGTGTGAAATATTCTTCAGTGCGTAGGGGTTCAAAACGGGAAAAATGATCCCGGTTGTTTAGCAAAAAGGCGAGATAAGCCTCGGCGAAATTTTCTGTCAGCAGATAAATATCGGTACGTGCGGTGGAAAGTAAACGCATTTTCTTCCTTGAAGCGAGATAGCAATGAGGGGAATTATAGGTTATTTCGGTCCAGCGCTCCAAAGGTTAAATACCGTGAGGGGCCGAATTTCCCATTACAATCTTTGCTTTTTAATCCATGTCAGGGCATCTGCCGCAGGTAAAGGGCGAGAAAAGTGGAACCCCTGAAACAGGTGGCAACCCATATTTTTCAGATATTCGAAGTATTCTTCATTCTCAATTCCCTCGGCCAGAACATTTAACCCCATCTCACGGGAGAGTTCGATGGTTTTTTGTACCACCAACGAGGCTGATTCATTTTTGAACACCTGCATAATAAGCGACTTATCGATCTTGATATCATCGACGGCGAAATCACTGATTGATTTTAACGATGAGTATCCGACACCAAAGTCATCAATCGCCCATTTAATACCCAACCCACTAAAATGTTGCATGACTTCAGCAATTCTGTCCTGGTCGTAAATGAAGGTGGTTTCGGTAATTTCAAACTTGATTCTTTCCGGCCGGATTTTTGCCTGAGATAACGTCAGCAACGTATCCTGAGTAAAGTCTCGGTGCATTAATTGTAACGGGCTGATATTAATAGAGAAGGCGATGTCACCAAGGTGATGAAGACGCTCCCATTCCGCAATCTGGCGCAAGGTCTGCTCCATTACCCATCGCCCGATCTCGATAATTAAACCACTCTTCTCTGCAATTGGAATGAAGACTTCAGGGGAGATAAATCCTTTCGCCGGATGTTTCCAGCGCAGCAAAGCTTCGAATCCAATCAGTGCTTTATGACTATCAAGTTGTGGTTGGTAATACAGTTGTAATTGATTCCTTTCAATAGCAAGGGAAAGCTCACGTTTAATCAAGTCGGTTTCAGAATAATTGCCGCGTGCGGTAAATACGGTTAATAAAAGCGCCACAACTGGCACAGAACAGTTCGCGATATAAAAGCCGGAGACATGTGCCATATCAGTCTGGAAACGGCCATCCTGCCAGATGGTGCCGGTCGAAACAAAAAAGAGATAGGCCAGCAGACAGATGAGAGGGAAAACCTGTTTCAAATACCAGGATTGCTGTCGTAATACCAATGCACCACCAATGGTCAAAGCCGCAAGATAATTGTATTCAGAATGTTTGGCGAAATCATGATTATTATCAAAGAAACAAAGTAGAATGATGCTAATCAACAAACTATGCGTAATGATATAAATGTGACGATTGATATTGTTCCAGAAGGCAGCCGCTGAAATATATATGCCCAATATTGTGGTCATACAATAAAAAAGTGAAATGAGGTGTTCTCCGATGGAGAAGTTCAAACTGGCCATGTATAAACCGGCCAAAATGCTGGAGGTGCCAGAGATGAGAATGGTCAGGCGTAGCTTTCTCTCAGCGCTATTGCCTTTGAGAATGAATGGTAAATTCTTTACTTTTGCGTATCTGGTGGCGAAATAAGCATTCATTCTGTTGTCTCTTTTTTAATGTTATAGCTGGTGGACAATCATACTATAGCGAGATTGCAGTTGTTGGGTGTCATAATTTTTTTTAATTATTTTATCGTTGGCGTCGGGATTAAAGATATATCTTGTGTGCTGCGAGTTTAATTTGGCGGGGTACAGAACGGTTTTTGTGCAAGAAAGGCGAGGAAAGAATAATTTATCCGGGCCTTTTATCAGAAGATAAAAGGCCCGCGAGACGGTAATCAGTTCAGGTTAATCAGCGCCAAATCACGCGGGCCGCTGTAGAGATCATGGCCCAATGTGGCTTTATCGTCATCCACCAGGAAGCGGGTCACCGACTGTTGCAGGTTAACCACCTGCTCTTGCAGGGAACTGGCGGCGGTCGCCACTTCCGACACCAGCGAAGCGTTCTGCTGGGTTACGCCGTCCATCTGCTGAATGGCGATATTGATCTGCGAGATGCCACGGGTCTGCTCTCCGGAAGCCAGCATCACTTCATCCATAATTTCGACCACTTTCTTCACATCAACCATCACTTCATTCATGGTGACGCCTGCCTGTTTCACCAGCCCGGAACCCTGTTCGATGCTGCTGAGCGAATCATTAATCATGGTGCCAATCTCTTTGGCTGCGGTGGCGCTACGCTGTGCCAGCACGCGAACTTCTGAAGCCACGACCGCGAACCCGCGTCCGGCTTCACCGGCTCGTGCTGCTTCAACTGCGGCGTTCAGCGCCAGCAGGTTGGTCTGGAAAGCGATGCCATCAATAACACCGACGATGTCACCAATTTTTGCCGAGCTTTTCTCAATTGAGCTCATGGTGGAAACCACTTCAGACACCACATTGGCCCCGCGTGAAGCGGAATTTGAGGCTTTCTGTGACAGCGCGTTCGCTTTACGGGTGTTGTCTTCGTTATTTTGCACCGTCGCCATAATCTGTTCCATGCTGGAGGCGGTCTCATCCAGTGAAGCGGCTTGCTGCTCGGTACGGCTGGAAAGGTCGATATTGCCGGAAGCAATCTCTTCCACACCGGTGCCAATTGCATCTGTACCACTGCGCACCATCAGCACCATATTTTCCAACCCGTCGCGCATGCGCTGCACGGCGGCAAACAACTGGGCTATCTCGTTTTTCCCGCTGATATCAATGCGATCACGCAGATCACCTTCCGCAATACGGTCAAATACATTAATCACATGATTCAACGGCTTAACGATCAGATTGGTCATTACCGACCAGGCAAGACCAGCCAACACCACAGCACAGGCGATGGCGAAGTACAGCACCCACTCCATACGTTTTACCCGGTCGCTGGAGTCGTCATAGGCGACATCAATGCTTTTCAGTTTAAAGGCAACCAGCGCTTTGGAGGCGGTATCAAATGCGCCATACAGCGCCGTCGATTTTCCGGCTCGCTGACGATATTCGTCCAGCTTACCGGCTTCCAGCGCGGCAAAGGCGGGATCAATGAATTCTTTCATTAACGCGTCACGGGTGGACGCCATTTTGGCCGCAATGGGCTGCTCTTCTGCGGATTGCGGGTATTTCAGATAGTCCTGCCATTTTGCGCTGGCGCTGTCAATTTTACCGCGGGCGCGTTCCAGCGCGACTTTGGCTTTTTCTGTGTCGCCGCTACCCATCAGTGATTCATATAAACGCAAATCCAGCCGGCCGCGTAATAAAAGTTCTGAACTTTCATTCAGCGCCACTAATCCCGGCAAAACTTCGGTATCTACCGTGGCAAAGGATTTATTTCCCGACTGCACGGCAAATAATCCCAGAACGCCTACGAAGAGTAATAATGCAGTCAATGAAAAAATCATTATGCTGAGTGCAGTACGGATCTTTATTCTACGAAACATAGAGTATTCCCTGCTAACGATTAAATGATAAAAAGGAGTGTGCTGTCGAAAATAATTCCTTTATTAAAAAAACAGGAAGTAACCTGAGTGACTTCCTGACCAGAGTGGCGATTAATGACTTTCCGTTGCGACAGGCGTGTGCGTTAAAAACGTTTTCAGTTTTTCATGATAAAACTTTGCCTGCATCATGGTGCCGTGGCCGCTGGTTTCTGCGCTCGCCGGAATGAGCAGCAGTTCAGCCTGTTTTATTTGATTTAATTCACCTTGCAGAATGCCGGTTTCAACCGGATTGCGTTCATCATCCGCAGAATTAATAATCAGCATCGGCGCCTTGATGCGATGCAAAGCGGGCAACGCATTGTAATTTGCTGACGAACCCCAGATATAAATAAGGTCGTTAGCATCGGCAGTGACCGGTGCCGCGAGACGTTCATCAACCAGCTTATCCGCCAGCGCGCGCGTTGGCGCTTTGTGTTGGTAAGCCAGCGTGCCGCCGGTTGTGGCGATACTGAACATAATATTGGCGGTTTTAAGTACCGGTGGCTGCTGGCGGTAGTTGCCTTCGGCCCAGGCCGGATCGCCTTTGATGGATTCAATCAACATTCGGCGCAGCATCCAGTTGCGTCCCGATAATTCATTGGGCTGTGAGGCCATCGGCACTAACGCATCCATCATTGACGGGTATTTTTCACCCCATAGCCAGGTCTGCATCCCCCCCATCGAATATCCCATCACCAGTCGCAGATGAGAAATCCCCAGCCCCTCTTTAATTAAACGATATTGGGCAGTAACCATATCGTCATAATCATAGTGGGGAAATGCCATACGCAAACCATCCGAAGGCTTGGATGATTTTCCGGAGCCAATACTTTCCGGGATGATAATAAAATATTTGCTGCTATCCAGTGCCTGTCCCGGACCGAATAACTCACCGGCAAAACCCTGGGCCAGTAAGGCTTTGATGGGTTGATTAGTTCCGTGCAGTAATAATACCGCAGGTTTACTGCGGTCGCCGAGCGTGTAGTAATGAATGCGGAGATCTTTTAGTTTTTCGCCGTTATTAAAGTTAAATTCTTTGGCGACCCAGTCAGCTTCTTTTGGTGTGGGTAATGCATTCGCTGCCTGGGCTAAAGGTGATAAAGCTAACAGAATGGCGCCCGCCATTCCTGATATCGTGCGACTAATCATAAAAGCAACTCTTAAGTTATATGTAGTCCCCTGGAGGCCTGATATTAGTTTCAATTAAGAAAAATCCCAATGGACATCAACAACATCAGAGAAAAAACATACAATGCTCTTAATTTTTGAGTTTTAACAAGACGATTTTTAGTCGGTTTTTCTTAGGATAATACATCCGTGTATTATTTTTGCGGTCCGGTTCAGAGGATTAGTTCAGCCTGATACAAGTAAAGACCCTGTTTTCTCCTCTACACCTGTTGCATTGCTTAAGCGTGGTGCTTGCGGCTATTTCTTCTTACCAAAAGAGGGCGTCTCGCTGGAGAAACGTGCTTCGCGGGCATCGCGCTCATAACCTTGCGGTTCGCACAACATACCGTAGAGATCAGGACGGCGGCCGTGGATCCAGCGCCGTCCGGTCGACATTGTCAGCAAACGGGTGTCCAGTTCTGCGACCACCAGCGTATCCTCAGCAGACCAGGTTTCATTGATGATTCTGCCGTAGGGATCCAGCACCATCGCGTTGCCGGTGCGGATCTCGCCGTTATCCAGACCCACGCCATTACTGAACAGAATAAACAGCCCATTATCGTGCGCTCTGGACGGTAGCCAACGCATTAACCAACCCCGGCCGCTGTCACCCCGCAAGGCAGCTTCCAGCGCTTCGGGTTGCTCGCGGCGATTTTCCCACAGACTAACGGGAATCGGTTTCATGCCAAACGGGCTGCGGGAGTGTGTTCCGCCAGTTTGATGGGGGGCGATCAGAATATCTGCGCCCATCAGCGCGGTTATACGGGCGTTTTCAACCAGATTGTTATCCCAGCAAATCAGCACCCCGGCTTTAACGCCCCAGGGGGTGTCGAATACGGTGAAGCGATCGCCACGCGCAATGGCGGGATGTTCAAATGCGTACATTTTTCGATGCACATGGACGCTACCATCCGGCATACAAACCGCGTAGGCATTGTAATTGAGTCCATCTTTCCCCCGTTCGATGAAACCCGCGCCAATCGCCATCTCATGCTGTTTTGCCAATGCCCGGAGGGGGGCCAGTGAGGGGCTATCCTCGATGGATTCAGCCAGATCGTTTACCTGGTCAGCAGTGAGATCGGGAACATGCCAGTAGCCGGTAATACACATTTCGGGAAAGGCCAGAATCTGGATGCCCTGACTGGCGGCTTGCTGAATAAAGCCTTTCATCACACCAAGGTTGTACGCTTTGTCGCTGGCACGATGACAAAACTGCACGGTGGCAACCCGGATTAACTCGTCCATCGTTTTTCTCCTCATTCAAAAGTGTTGAGATTTCATCAGAGGGAAAGCACCGGGTATAATCACCAATTATCCACTTATGATAACGAACTGGAATGGATATCAAACTGCTGCGCGCATTCGTCACCTTAGCCGAGCAGGGGCGCTACCATCAGGCGGCAGAAGCCCTGTGCATCACGCAACCGGCCCTGACGAAACAGATTCAGACCCTGGAGCATTTGATCGGGATGACGCTATTTCAACGCGGGCGTCACGGGGCAAAACTCACGGTCAGCGGGCAGCAACTGTTGCCTGGCGCCCGCGACCTGTTACAACGTCACGAAATTTTCCGTTCTGACGTCGCAGGTTTGCAAAACGGTCACGCGGGAGAGTTGAAACTGGGGTTTGGTATCTCTTCTTTTCAACTCGCCCCGTTGAGCGTGGCGGCTTTTCGCGCCCGTTATCCATCCGTCAAAATTTTGCTGAATGACCTGCCTTCTGTCATGCAGTTTCAATTGCTTACGGATGGCCAGTTGCAGTGTGGATTTGTCCGGTTGCCCGCACCGGAGCATCTGCAAGCGGCGGTGCTGGAGGAAGAGGCATTGGTGCTTGCCGCACCAGAGCGTTTCGCCGCGATGGGTGACTTTCGCCAGGTGATCGAAAGCAATCAGTTATTGCAACTCAGTCCAAACCGGGGAGAAGGGCTGGTGGCGCAGGGAGCCGCTTTTTTGCGTGCGCAGCAACTGGCTGCACAAACCCTTGCTGCGGCAGATGATATTCAGACGCTGCTGGCGCTGGTCGCTGCCGGAGAGGGCGTGGCATTGCTGCCTGCCAGCGTCAGGCATATCCAGCCATCTGGGGTGGTATTGTTGACGTTGAGTGGTGAACAGACCCGCTGGAAAACCGGGATTGCCTGGAATCCTCGAATCCGGGATCCACTGCGTGATAACTTTCTGAGTGTGGTGTTGACGCCAGACAAGTGATGTATGGCTAGCAAAGGAAATATATTGGCGGATGGGCGAATTGCATTTAATGCTGCAAAACTCTTATTTTTGTTTTGGAAGTGTTAAAAGCCCAGGGCCACCGAATCAGGTATGCTACGATAGCCGCTTTTATTTTCACCAGACTATCCAGCTAACATTTGGTTAATTAAAAAATGCAGGAAGAAATTAAACAATACATCTCTGTCATTCTTAAAGAATGGCAGCCTTTACGTGCAGAACTTCCACAAAATGTAATAGTCATTCTGCGAAATATTGCAGAAGAACAATCAGACAATTTAGCGCATCGATTTTATGAAAGTTTGTTTAAAGATCCAGCAATTGCCAGGCATTTGTCCTATGAGTTGGTAGAAGAACAACTTAGTCGCTCTCTGTCTAAATGGGTAAAAGCGATCCTGACTCAGGACGAAAGCCAGTTTGAAACGCTGGCGCAACAACAATATCACGTTGGGGGCGTGCATGCGCGCATTGGTATTCCGGTGGAATTTGTCCAGCGCGGTGCCCGGCAACTTAAATATGGTATTTACGACTACATCACCCAGCACAATATTGAAACCGAGCTGGGTTTACAGGTGATGCACTATGCCGCGATGGCCATTGATATCGCTATCGAGATGATGAGTCACGCCTATGCGATGTCGCATTATCGGGCAACGCGAAATGAAGAGGCGTATCGCATGCATGTATTGATGAATAACGCCTGGCAGGAACAAGGTAAACAGCAGTCAGCACTTTCCAGTTGGGAAAACTCAGTGATCTATGGACTGGTCAGTGGCGTACACCAGTCAGAAGCGTTGATAAAAATCTCCGACTCTAACTTTGGCTTATGGTTCCGCCATAAATGCGTTCGTCAATTTGGTGAAACAGAACAAATTCAGCAGATACGCCTGCTGATGACAACCATTGATCAAAAGATGGCTAGCCTGGATATCACCACGGATATACCCGTAGAAAAATTGCAAGATCTGTTACGTATCATTCATGCCTGTTGTCAGAAAATTAGCACCTATATGGAGATGCTGTTTAACGACGTGTCGCATATGCAGGACGGTAAAGACGCTCTGACGAATTTGCTTAACAAACGTTATTTGCCGATTGTTCTGAAACATGAAGTCAGCCTGGCGATGGAAAACCATTTGCCATTAAGCGTGGCAATCATCGATGTGGATTTTTTCAAAAAGGTCAACGATGAATGGGGACATACGGTTGGCGATCGCGCATTAACGCATGTTGCCAATTTACTCAGCGATAATATTCGCGCCAGCGATTATGTTTTCCGCTATGGCGGAGAAGAGTTCCTGATTGTGCTGGTGGAAGCGGGGCAGTCCGAGGCGTATATGCTACTGGAACGTATTCGCCGCATCGTCAGTAGCACACCTTTTGAAGCGGTTTCCGGTAAAAACCTCCCCATCACAGTCAGTATTGGTTATACCGTTCATGATGGACACCCTGACTATAATCAGTTACTCAATCGGGCAGATGTTGCGTTGTATGAAGCTAAACGCAACGGCAGGAATCGTATCGAGCAACATAAGTAAGGGAGACTCAGGCTGCTTAAGATACCTTTGCAGACTCTGGTCAACAGTCTGACAAAAAAAGGGTTGGTTTTCGTGTTGCACTGGTGAAGCGGGTGTTTACCGTTCAGGTCATTGTCGCCCTGCTGTTGTCGGTTATGGTTTCCGACGCGCTGCATCTTACTTATCCTGGCTGGGCGTGTTGTTTTTCGACATCGGGGTTACGCTGTCCCAGCCTGGCACAAGAACGAAAGCGTGATGGCTGCATGTTCTGCCATTTCATAAAGGCCCGGCTGAACGTCTGCTGCGACCCAAAACCGTGGCGTAGGGCAATAGTTGTAATGCTATCCTGGCTTTCAGCCAGTTCTTGTGCCGCCCGTTCCAGACGTTTCTGCCGAACATAGCCTAAGATCGTCATTTGGTTGACTTGTTTAAACATATGCTGGATATGCCATCTGGAATAACCCGAACGCGTGGCAACATCATTAATGCTGTGCACTCTGTGCAGGTTCATATCAATCCAGCGTGTCAGGTCTTCAATGATTTGCTTTTTATAAGGCACAATCTTACTTTCCCGGTTTTGTTGCAGTGAGTGGTGTTCACTACGAAATCATAACGTTTCTTTGGTTAAAAGTAATCGATTACTTTTTTTCCTTGTTTCTTTGATTATGTCGGGATGGCTAATCGGTTATATTCGTACGTTGATAATCTAAACAGCAGGTTGTGCAACAGAATAAGAAGGGCATTCAGGGTGACCGGGAAAATTGAGTATCAGATTGAAAAGTACAGTTTTACCGAAATTGCTGAGCCAACCCGACTGACCGCGCAGTGGGGGGAAGTGCTGGAGGAGTGCCGTCAGTTACCAGCTGGTGCAGAAGAACGTCTGCGCATCGCATTGCTGAATGTCGACTATGTCACCAGCTTTGAACTTCCCTTCAGACTGCTGCTGACGCGCGCACCTCAACTGATTGCCGGGTTGCGGGATGAATTTCAGCTTCAACAGAAAAACGTGCTCTTTAACGGCAAGCGTTTTGGTTGCGTTTACAGCCTGAACACCGATTTGAATAGCATACCAGACGAGTTCCAGTATCGCCTCTCAACCCGCATCCGCCGCGTCGATGCAACTGGCGGGAGTGCCGCCCCTTATCAGCAAATCGCCAAAGAGGTCAAAGCTCCGCGTGAGCGGCTTAAACTGGCGCTTGAATCGGCATTGCAGGTTACGGCGCTGGATGGGCTGTTTTGGTTTGGAATTCAGCGCATTGCCGCAGATGTGCAACGCTTAAGAAAAACGGGGATGAGAATCGCCACTGCCGAAATCGAGGTATTCGATAATCTCACCGGCACCACCCGACGCGTTCCGTTCTACCGGCTTGAAAGTTAATCGCGTGTCCCGAACCGCAGCGGTTCGGGACGTGCACAACCTTAAGACGTTTCCAGCAGCGAACGCTTCATGGTCCCGGTGAGGTTATCCAGCAGGTTCTTCAGCAGTTGTACCGCCAGCATCACGCTCTGCAAATTGTAATAAAGCGCCACATCATTCTGGATAAGATACTCTGTAAATTCGCGATTTTTCAGCAATGACAGCGCCCGGTTAACCTGCTCACGCAGGTGGTTACAGTTATTCAGATAAACGTCCAACGACGAATACATGCCATCCATCAGTTGATGAAGAAGGGCATTAACTTGCTCAAATTCTGTCACCAGTTCGTGGTGGCGCTGGCCGTGCTTTACAAAACCATTGATACCCATTGGGATCTTCCCTCTGTCACGCCATCACCCGTCAGAAACTCTGCCAGTTTGTATCATTCCCTTTATTCAGGGAGGCGGGCAGTGGGGCTAACGCCTTTAACACCGGTTGTGGCCTGACGGTATCTGCAAGCTTCGCTATCGGCAGCGCTGCGCCGGACAGGACGAACTGGCTGACCAGCCCGGACAGCGTCTGCGCCTGCTCCTGAAGTGAGGCGGAGGCGGCGGAGGCTTCCTCTACCAACGCAGCATTCTGCTGGGTGACGTCATCCATCTGACTGATAGCCTGATGCACCTGCGTAATACCGGTATTCTGCTCTTCGGCCGCCGCGGCGATTTCACTGACCAGATCGTTAACCTGCCTGAACGCGGTCTTCAAACCGGCCATGTTTTCTTCCACGGTTTCTGCCTGAACGGCACCGGATTCCACCAGATTATAGGAGCTGTCGATAAGCTGCTTGATTTCCCTGGCCGCCTGGGTGGAACGCTGTGAAAGACTGCGCACTTCACCTGCGACAACCGCAAAGCCTTTGCCGTGTTCTCCAGCCCGTGCGGCTTCTACCGCGGCGTTAAGCGCCAGAATGTTGGTCTGAAAGGCAATGCCCTCAATCAGCGTCACGATTTCCGTAATTTTTTTCGAACTGCTTCTGATCTCCGCCATAGTATCCAGCATGCTGGCCAGCGATGCTTCACTGGCGTCCGAAAGCGCTGTCGCATTGCTGGCAAGACGGCTGGCCTGGCGGGTATTATCCGCCGTCTGTCGCACGGTTTCACTCAGTTCGGCCATGCTGGCTGCCGTCTGTTCCAATGAGGCAGCCTGCTGTTCTGTTCTCGATGACAGATCTTCATTCCCCGCGGCAATTTGGGCCGAAGCGGAGCTGACAGAATGGGACGCCGTACTGACCGAGGAGAGTGCAGTTCCCACACGCGTCAGAAGTTGGTTGAATGAACGGGCCATAATACCGACTTCATCTTTTTTGCTGTCGTCTGCGGTGACGCTCAGGTCCAGGTTTTCACCCGCATGGTTCATAATATCGCCAATGCGTCGCAGGCTGTGACGAATACGCAGAATTGTCATGGCAGCCAGGGTGCCGAGAATAATCAGAGCCGCGGCTACCCCCAGAGTCATGCCCCACAGCGTACGCTGATAAGTGTCATGATTGATGGTTCGTAAGTTATTTCCCAGCGAGATATTCAGTGCCAGCTGCTTGCGATAATTTTCCTTAAGCGAATAGATAGCTCCGGCTATGCCATTTTGGTTGTCGTTATTAAGCAGGTTCAACGTAACATCATCCTGATGCGCTCGTGATGCGGTAAGAAATTCAGGCAGGCGCGATTCAATCACCTTCAACATGGTTAATGCGTTTTCCGCCATTTGTCTGTCTTGATCGCTGGAGGTATCGTTTTTTAAGTAATAATCAGCGAGGGTTTTGATACCCGACAGGCGCTGCGAAATTTCTTGTTCAACGGCTGGCATTTTGCTGTTATCGGTCTGACTCTGGTGTCGGTATAGCGCAACTGAAAGCCGGTTGCTGCGATCTATTAACTCGCCCAGATCTTTAATCGAAGGAATCGCATTGACCTGCACATATTCAAAACGATCCTGAAAACCGGCCAATAGTCGGAGAGAAGTTATGCCGATAATAACAAGTGAAGCAGAGAGTAGAACGAAAGCCAGCGTGAGCCTTTGTGTGATATTCATCATTTTCTACCTGGTAAAATGTTAATAAAAATAATCTGTCACTTCCGAACCATCGGCAGGGACGATAGAACTTTTATTTCAAATAAAATGACTTAATTTATTTACACCTTTCACTTTTTTTGACTGACAAGAATTTCCCTGACAGTGTTTTTTTCTATATCAACTGCGGTGGTCTGATGCGCGAGCGGCCATCCATTGACGGTATTGCGCCGGTGACATCTCCATAATTTGATTAAAGGCTTTACGGAAAGCGGTTTCTTCCGAGTAACCACAATCTCTGGCAATCTGACGAATGCTGACACGGGTGCTAATGAGCATGGTACAGGCCGTTTCAATGCGGACCCGGGTAATAAATTCTTTCGGTGTTTCCTGCGACAGTGCTTTAAATTTGCGCTGGAGGGTTCGCTCCGTGGTGTTCAGCGCAGAGGCGAGCTGTGCCGCATTGATGGAGGGATTTTGCATGCGAATAATCTCCTCGGCGCGCACTAAAAATGGTGTCCCGGAGTGAATGGAACCTGGCGATGCGCTGAGATGCTGACGCAAAAAATGGTTATCGGTAAGTGACATCTCTGAAGTGAGATTTGCCACCTCTGTACCTGCCGCTTTTTCGATAATATTTAGGGCCAGTGAAATCCATGAAAAACACCCGCCGGTGGTAAGCACTCCGCGATCCTCCTCCAGCATTTTACCTCGTGCCGGGATGGCGTCAGGATAACGTTCCTGCAACATATGACTGACCCACCATGTGGTGGCGTATGACCTCCCTTTGAGCAAACCTGCCTCCCCGAGAACAACCCCACCGGTACCTGAAGCGGCCACCAGCGCGCCATTGTCATACATTTTTCTGAACCAGGTGGCGGCCAGGTTAATGTCCGCTAAGTTCAATGGTTGCAGATCCGGCCCCAGCAGCATGCCGGGCGCAATTACGACATCGGGTTGGCCCGCCCCCTGAAAGGAGCTGTCAATATGAATAAGCCGGCCTTCGGTATCCCAGACCGGTGCACCATCGGCGCTGACAATCAGCGTCTCAAAGGTTTTTTCGGGAAACTTGATGGCATGAGCTGGGGAGGCGGCTATCGCTTTATTGGTTATCCAGAACAAGTCTGCCAGGCCTGCGATGGCCGAAAGCACGCTGCCTTCCAGGGCCAGTATGGCAATACGCATTTATCTCTTCCTGTTGTTAAATTGTCGTAAATTGCGTGAAAAATGTGACTTTTTTACCTGCTGATTTTCGTAATGCTTATCGGCCTCGCTGTGGTTCTGTGTATTTGCCTGAGTAAAGCTTTGACTGGACCTGATTATTTCATGAAATCAACAGATACGGCTGCGTTTAACAACCTTTTCTGCTGGCAGGAAGTGAGGGAAAGCTACGCAGCTCTGACGTCTGGATAAGGTATGAACAGGAAAAACACCATGCCTTAAGCAAGGTTATTTGCACGAGTGAGGGGGATTAACGGTTGCTGAAGGACAACAGCATTCAGGCATCAGGTGCCTGAATAGAAAGCGCTGCGCCCGGCAGCGATATAAAAAGGATCAGATTGATGCGGCTGGTTTTAAAAATAAATTTAATTCGTCAATAATGTATCCAGGTTCTTCCTCAAGCGGCATATTATGTAAATCTAAAATCCCTTCGTTTTTTCGTGGGTCATCAGCCAGCAAGGTGGCAAATAAAGGCGTAAGGTTATTTTGTTCTTCCCCGTGTTCTGCCACCAGTTCAAACGTTTTATTTATTGCGGCGTCGCTGGTCAGGGCGCTAACCAAAACACGGGCGATTTGTGCGCGGGATATTACGCCATCTTCTGGCGTACCGGCATGGCGGCGGTCGCCCTGGAGCATGACGATGTGATGTTGATCATTATGGTTATAATCAAACCAGCCCGGTCTGACGATGGTATAAGGATGGCCACTTGCCCGGACCAACCGCTCGGCACGCCTTTTCCAGTCATGGACCTCTGTCTGCTGATTCCAGCTACCCAGCCGTTCGGTGACACCAATGGTAGTCATTAACACGATACGTGCCTGCGTGCCGCGAAACCTTTGCAGGACATTACGCACTCCGCCATAATCAATTGCCCTGGCGCCGATACGTCCCTGCCCATCAGAACCCAGCGTAAAGATAACGGCATCAATATTCTCCGCCACGTCAGTTAATGTTTCGGGCTGAGACACATCGCCGTAGAATATGTCAGTGCCATGTGGGAGAAGTTTTACTTTGCGCTGATTCCTGATCAGTGCTCTGGGTTGGTGACCCATTTCTATTGCCGTCTTCATAACATGAAGACCAATACTTCCGGTCGCCCCGGCAACAAGTATTTTCATGATAAACCTTCTGTGGCTTCAGATATATTTTCACTACAGATAGAATATCAACCATCATTGTTATCAGTAACGGGGTTAAAATGATTGTGTCTATGAACACCCCTCATAAATATGGTTTGTCGGGGCGGAGATGAATAAGGAAATAACCGATGCTTAAAGAAAACTTCAATGAATTGCAGATTTTCCTCGTGGTGGCAAGAGAGCGAAGTTTTACCAAGGCAGCCGCAAAATTGGGTGTTTCGCAGTCAGCTCTGAGCCATGCGATGAAAGCGCTGGAGGAGCGCCTGAACATCCGTCTGTTGACCCGTACCACGCGCAGCGTTGCGCCAACCGAGGTTGGCGAAAGAATAATTGCCTGCCTTGAGCCTCGTCTCGCCGATCTTGAGCAGGAACTGGCGTCGCTTATTCAACTGGGGGGCACTGCCTCAGGTAATATCCGCTTATCAGCCGGGGAGCACGCCGCACGCAGCCTGGTGTGGCCCAGGTTGAAATCCTTCCTCCGGGAATACCCGGAAATCAATGTCGAGCTGGTGGTGGATAACGGTTTTGTCGATATCGTGGAAGGGCGTTTTGATGCCGGCATCCGCCTTGGCGAAAGCGTTGATAAGGACATGATCGCCGTCAGGATTGGGCCGGATATGCGGATGGCGGTGGTTGGATCACCGACCTATTTTGCCGCTAACCCAGCCCCCCACACGCCACATGAACTGCAAAATCATCGCTGTATCAATATGCGTTTGCCGACTGCGGGTGGGCTGTATCATTGGGAATTCGAGCGGGAAGGCAAACCGTTGCGTGTCAGAGTGGAAGGGCAACTGACGTTTAATCTGTTAGCGGAAAGAATCGATGCGGTATTGTCGGGATTCGGTATCGCCTGTGTGCCAGAGAATATGGTGCAGGACTTTATCAAATCAGGCGAACTGGTTCAGGTGTTGCAGGAGTGGTGTCCCTCTTTCGCCGGATACTATCTTTACTATCCCAGCCGCAAACAGCACCCGCCAGCCTTCGCGCTACTGATTGATGCACTTCGTTACTCGGAATAACTGGCCTGCGCTGAAAAGCAGGCCAGCTTCAGCCTTAGCGACCTACCCGGGACTGTAATGAGGCCGGATAACGTTCACCGACGATTTTCACTGTTTCGAGCGCCTGCGTGATTTTACTCAACTCATCCGACGCAAGGATAAGGTCTGCGGCCGCCAGATTCTCCTCCAGTCGGTGCAGTTTGGTCGTGCCGGGAATCGGTACAATCCACGGTTTTTGTGCCAGCAACCAGGCCAGGGCGATCTGAGCAGAACTGACGCCTTTTGCGGCGGCAAGCTCCGCCAACAATGCAACCAGCTTTTCATTGGCTGCGAGAGCTTCGGCTGCAAAACGTGGCACTTTGCTGCGGAAGTCATCCGCACCGAAAGTTGCCCCAGCCTTGATGGCACCGGTCAGGAAACCTTTACCTAACGGGCTGAATGGCACAAAACCAATGCCCAGCTCCTCCAGTAAAGGCAAGATTTCCTGTTCAGGCTCGCGCCACCACATCGAGTATTCGCTCTGCAAAGCGGCAACCGGTTGTACCGCATGCGCGCGACGAATGGTCTGCACACCGGCTTCGGACAAGCCGAAGTGTTTGACCTTACCTTCGGCAATCAGATCTTTCACCGTGCCCGCGACATCTTCAATCGGTACATCTGGATCGACGCGATGTTGATATAGCAGATCAATCACGTCGGTGTTGAGGCGGCGTAATGATCCCTCAACGGCGGTACGAATGTGTTCAGGGCGGCTGTTTAAAATCTGCTGCTTGTTGTCATCACCGAAGGTAAAGCCAAATTTGGTGGCGATGACCACACGGTCGCGCAGCGGTTTTAAGGCTTCGCCCACCACCTCTTCGTTCAGATACGGGCCATACACTTCGGCGGTATCGAAAAACGTGACGCCACGTTCTACCGCAGCACGAATAAGTTCGACCGCCTGACGGGTATCCGTAGCCGGGCCGTAGCCGTGGCTCAGTCCCATGCAACCCAGTCCAAGCGCCGATACTTCGAGTCCGGATTTACCGAGATAACGTTTTTGCATCAATCTGTTCCTCTTCAAGGCAATCATCTTTGCAAAAAATCGTAGCGGTGCGATTGTCCATCATCGGAAATGCGCGATAAATCGCGCCGCTACGGATGAATTTAAACGTCGAGTTTGCGGCCAGTCAGCCATTCCACCATCGCGGGGTCGCGATGTGAGAAAAATGCGCTGGTTGCGGTATCGAGCGCGGTAATTTGCTGCATGTCTTCCGCGCTGAGTTCGAAATCGAGGATATTAATATTTTCTGCCATGCGGTCTTTTCGCACTGATTTTGCCAGCGAAACGATGCCGCGCTGGAAGATCCAACGCAGGACCACCTGACCCACGCTTTTGCCATACTGGTTACCGATCGCCGTTAATACGGGATGCTGGAACAAACCGTTTCTCCCTTCGGCAAAAGGTGCCCAGGCTTCAGGCTGAATCCCACGGCTTTGCATCCACGGCGCTGCCTGTAGCTGCTGGGTAAAGGGGTTGACTTCAACCTGGTTGACAGCCGGCACCACCTTATTAAAGGCGATAAGATCAGCCAGTCGATCCGGGTGGAAGTTGCTCACACCAATCGCCCGGATTTTCCCTGCCTGTTGCAGTTCTTCCATAGCGCGCCAGGCACCGTGGACGTCACCGTAAGGCTGGTGAATCAGATACAGGTCAACATAATCCAGTTGCAGTCGATTCAGTGAGCGCTCGAACTGTGCCTTAGCACCGGCGTAATGGGTGTCCTGCAACCACAGTTTGGTGGTGACAAAGAGTTCATTGCGGGCGATGCCGCTTTGCTTCAGCGCATTCCCGACCTGGGTTTCATTCTGGTAGGAAGCCGCCGTATCAATCAGGCGATAACCGGTTTCGATAGCGTCAATCACCGCTCTTTCGCACTCGGCGGCATCCGTCATCTGGAATACACCAAAGCCCAACAGGGGCATGTCGATACCGTTGTTCAGTTTTACTGTTTGCATCAGGTTGTCCTTCAGATGTGCTTGTGTGCCAAGCATAACGCAGCGAGATTTATTCGATTAGAGGGTGCAATCAGCTAGGGTTAATTAGCAGAGCTCATTAATACATGAGCCCTGCCTTTGGTGGTTCACGCTTTCGCCAGCGCTTGTTGCAGTGCGTTCCCCGCTCGGATCGCTGCGTCGGTTTCGCCGTGCTCACGCAGAAGCTGAACCAACTGGCGTAGTTGTCCTGCCGTCAGACCGATGCGCTGGCTGGCGCGCATATGGGATAACAATTGCGCCTCAACGCCGGGCGTGGCAGCTAATGCGCCCACCGTTGCCAGTTCGCGGCTTTGCCAGTCGAGGTTGTCACGGGCAAAAATGTCCCCGAACAGATGAGTTTGCAGGTACTGATTAATCACCGGCGCGAAATCAAATAACGGTCCCTGGACAGGTGCACCGGAAATTTTGGTCTGATTGGCGGTACCAACGCGGCGCAGTTCATCCCCGACAGGAATGGCGCTGGCTGGCTCATTACCTGCCATATCGTGGACCCCGCGTTGTTGTCGCGTCTCAACCACCTTCATCAGGGCATTTAACGCATTTAAACTGCGCGGAAAACCGGTGTAGGCATACAGCTGAACCAGGACTTCTTTGATTTCGTTGACCGTCAGCCCGGCGTCCAGCCCCTGATTTAGCGCGGTATCGAGTTTTTCCATCTGGCTGGTTGCCATATACGCAGCAATCAATGGGATGGCCTGCTGGCGTGCCGACAACGTGGGTGATTTTTCATCCGTGCCGGTTGTCGCTGGTGCAGCATGGACCGTGAGACTGCAACCCAGCATCAGCAGGAGCGCCGCAATCAAGACCTTAATGGGCGTGGTATTGTTCATCCGTCACTTTCTCCATCCAGTTAACGTTGGTTCCATTTACCCTCCCGGTTATCGCCAGATGTGTCATGGCACTGCCCGGGGCTGCGCCATGCCAGTGTTTGACGCCAGGCGGGCAGAAGACGACATCGCCAGGGCGAATGATCTGTATCGGCTGGCCCTCCTGCTGCGTCAGACCCACACCGGCAGTGACAATCAACCGTTGACCTGCCGGATGCGTATGCCAGGCGGAACGTGCGCCTGGTTCAAAGGTGACATACGCCCCCGAAACCTCGATGCCGTGATCAGGTTGAAATAACGGATCAACCCGGACGCGTCCGGTAAAGTTCTCCGCTGGCCCATACAGGGCGTTTTGACTTCCGGCAGGGGCGATGATTTGCGCCTCAGCCGCGAATGCAAGAGTGAAGAAGGGCAGTAACAGCCCGAGGTAACGTTTTTTTCCGGTCATGCTGTGCGTCCTTTTCATTGATGAAGGGGAGAGTCAGCCATGATATTAACGAGGGTAAAATGTCGTCAGACTGACGCTTCCCTGACAATTTTGTCAGTTGGGCATCTGGCAAGTGGCTGGGGATCCGTTTGCATGGCAAAGGTCAACCCAAAGGTATTCATGCCTTCTTCACTGCGTGCAAAGACCTCCCCCCGATGCATAATCGCCACGGCGCGAACGATCGACAGCCCCAGTCCGTGATGGGTATCGCTGCGGGTGCGGGAGGCGTCGGCCCGATAAAAACGTTCAAAAAGGCGAGGGTAGATATCGGTTGATAAAGAGGTGACAGCCATTAATGCGCTGAGAATAAGAACGAATGCCAGGCTGGCTTTATTAACCGTCGCTGCCTGCGTTCGTGCCTGTAAATTAAGCATGGTGACCCGTCTGGATATAAGAAGATGCGAGCATGTTAACGGGTTTGTGCGGTGAGATAATGTCAGGTAACGGGATAGGGATTATGAGTTTTTTTCATTAATCTCAGTGAGACGAGCTGGCGGGTTGTAGTAGTGGTGGGATTCCTGCGCATATGTTTAAAATAATGGTTTATTTAAACATATCATCGAAAAGCCCTCCCACTCTCCACCAATCCTGCACAGAACTCATAGTGGAGAGTTTATTCATCATCTTCCATCAACCCGATCATCGCCCCTTTGTGGGCTTCAACCATGCGTATATAACGCATGACGGTTTCCGTTCGGGTCCAGGTGCCTTCCTGCATAATCTGCGCTACCGAAAATCCTTTTCTTGCCATGTCCTGAGCAGCACCCACGCGGGCGCTGTGGCCGCTCCATCCGGCATACCGACCTTTATTGGTTCTGCTGCGAGCCACTACACCGACTGCATTCCGTGCGCGAAGAAAGATTTCCTCGAGGCAGGGGGTACTCATCGGTGCCAATCTCGGTTTCGTCACGCAATTGGCGCGGTGAACCGGACAAAAAATCATAGCATCCGGTTCACCGCTCAGTCCGGCAGCGATAAGCCATTCCGTCAGGCGCTGGCTTGACTGCCTACTCAACGCCTTCACGATGCCACCGGACTGAACGATGGTTTTAGTCCAGGCCACGTCGAGAATAATGCGGCCATCAGCCGCGCGTGAAATATCGCGTACCCGCAGGCGGGATAATTCGCTGAGACGAAGCAGCGTGCTGTAGGCAATATGCATAAAGGCAAGGTCACGCAACTGTTGTAGCCGAGGGGAGCCCTGCCAGGCTGCATCGAGTTTTTTCAGGTCCTGTCGGCAGAAGGGCACGGCCTGCCCGGTGCGCTCACCCGCGATCACGGCCGCGCGATTGATTTTCTTAACCACACGAAACACATCGGGAGAAACGTTCGGCGGCACCAGCCCCGCGTTACGGTGTAACATTGAGATCAGCGCTGCATGGGTGGCAATGGTGGAAGACGCGCGACCAGCGGATTGCAGATGCAGCAAATAATCCCGCAAGTCTTCCGGTGTCATGGGCAAAAAAGAGCGGCGGTTTTCTTCAGCCCAGCGCCAACAGATCCGCATGACGCTGAGCAGTTGCCGCCAGGTGTTAGAGGAAAAAGCCTCACGATCGCGAACGAAAGCAGCCAGCCTGGCTGAAATATCGTCGTTGGTGCTGAAGGGTTGTAGCAACGGATTTGCGACGGTGATTTCGGTCATTTTTGTTCAGTTTCCATCCGTTACCGGTAAGATCGTGCTACGTGAAATCTGGCAAAAGCGCAGGGGAGTTATACGTCAGATTTCACGTACGAGCGCCTGATTTTTATACGGGTTTTCTGCTGCCGAGTCCCCACAACCGTATGCCAGCTGCCGGACGGAAGAGGAAACTGATAATACAGGCTTTCCTGACCTAATATAAGTGTAATTATATTAGGTTAGAGGATCGAGAGAGATTATCGGTGTCTCAGTGAGAATCTGGCAAATCAATCAGTGCAAAAACCATTCGGTCAGTAGAGGGGTCTACTGACCGACGCTTCGGAGACTTAACCGCGAAAACGGATCTTACGTGTCACGATGAAACCTTTCCCCGAGGATCATCAATGTGCTGTTTCGCCACGTCATAACGGATGCCTTCGCGATGCAGAATACGCACGTTTTTAACCACCGTTGCCAGCGCCTGTAAAAACGTTGCTGAATGTTCATGTCGCTCATAGGCTTCAATATCGGCCCAGCCCTCGGACAGATGGAAGGCATCCGGGTTTACCAGGTCTTGCGAAAATGCATAGAAAACGCAACCGGGCAGTTGTTGTGCCGCCTGCATTTCAGGCTTCACCGCATCGATAAACGTTTGGCGATCATCCGGGTGCACGCGATAGTAAGCGCTGACAATGATTTCGGTAGCTTGCGTTTTGTCATGATCGCCCGCAGACGAGATACATGCATCGGGGGTATTTACACTCATTTTACTCTCCAGAAATTCGCTGATGATTGATGTCATTACCTTAACAACGCATTCAGGCAGGCTGATCGCCGTTAAACGCGCGCCAGGCGGCGAGCGTATCCAGTGATTCACGCAGTAACTTTATTTTTCCCTGTTCTGCCACCAGGCGTCCGGCATAGGTTTGTTTATACAAACGATCAGTGCCGGTTATTGCCGCTTCGACGCTGTATTCACCGAATGCCTGCGTCGGGGTATCGATAAAAAACTGGATATTGCGGAAGCGAAAATCAGGCACCTTTTTCAACAATCCGGCGATAAACGCCGCAATTTCCTGTGGCCCCTGAACCCGATGTGGTAGCCCCAGCGTCTGGAGGTAAGGTAATTCCAGCACGCCATCTGCGGCAAAAAGCGCGGCGGCAGCATGGGGATCCTGAATATTGTCGAGGTAGTTCTGAAGTAATTGCACGGCGGTTTTCATGATGAAAGCTCCTGTCATTGTCGGTGCCAGACCGTATCGTTGGCGTGCAGCAACAATAAACAAACTCAGGAACTCGCAAAATAGCAAAGAATGAAATCCATCATTTCAAAATTGCAATGATGGATAACCGATCAGGACGGCTTAACGATGCTCAGACGGGCCAGCGCCATGCGGGTTCGCTGAGGTGCCGGGCAAAAAAGTCAGACAGTACCCTGACCTTTAACGGGCGACTGCGCGCGGTGGGTGTCACAAAGTACAGTCCTCCCTGTGTCATCGACCACTGATCAAGCAGATGAACCAGACGACCCTCTCTCAGATATTCGGCCGCGATAAACTCCGGCAATTCAGCAATACCCAAACCGGCCAACAGGGGAGGAAGCAGAGCATCTGAATTTGTCACCCGCAACGGGCCATTCGGCACAATATCTTCCTGGGTGCCAGATGTATGGGTAAAGCGCCAGACCTGGCTGCGCGCCCGCCAGGCATAGCTGAAACAGGCTCGGCCAGACAGTTCGCGGGGATGTTGTGGCGCACCGTGCTCAGCAAGATAGGCCGGAGAGGCCACCAGATACTGCGTTACCGCACAAAATTTGCGTGCCACCAGGGAGGAATCCGGCAGCGCCGCAATGCGCAATGCGGCGTCAAAGCCTTCGGCAATCAGATCGACTGACGCATCGGACAGATGAAGGTCCACGCTGAGTTCGGGAAATTGACGAATCAGTTCAGGCAGCAGCGGTGCAACCCAACGTAATCCGAATGACATCGGCACTGCCAGTCGCACCTGACCGCGAGGTTGCACTGACAGTTCATGGGCCTCACTTTCGACTTCTTCAGCCTGGCGATACATTTCCGACGCCCTGGCGGCCATGCTTTGTCCAAATTCGGTCAGGGCCAACTGCCGCGAGGTGCGGTTGAATAGTCTGCCCCCCAGACGTTCTTCAAGTCGCGCCACGGCGCGCGACACCGTGGGCACAGACACCCCCATCACACGGGCGGCGGCGGCGAAGGAACCTTCCTCGGCCACCTTTGCAAACATCGCGAGTCCTTCAAAATCAGGAAATCTGGTCATTTCAATTCTGCAATGATGAGTTTCAAATCATTCTATTTTGAAAATCATCTCAGGTCGATAAGCTTCTTCCATCGCGGCAACCCATGCTGCCGCTCACGACAACTATCTGATAACAGGGAAATTCAAATGAAAACTCATCGCATCGCTTCCACGTTGTTCGCTTCCACATTATTACTGGGGGCTGTCAGTCTGTCTGCCTCAGCCGCGCCGACAGTGAGCATTTCCGGCGTTGACCATGCGGGCATCAACGTGCCGGATCTGGCTACGGCGATTACGTTTTTCCAGACCACCTTTGGTGCGAAGCTGGAATCCGACATCACTCCCGGTGCGATTCCGGATGCGTGGAAAATGGCGTTTAACTGGCGTAAATCCAGCGAGCTGAAGCGCTTTGTCATGATGCGCCTGCCAGATGGCACAGGGGTGGAGCTCTTCCAGTACAGCGGTAAGCAAATCGATCACCACCGCCCACATCAGGATGATGACGCAGCAACCCATATCGCGTTACGCACCCAAGATGTCCAGTCCAGTTATGACGCGATCAAAAAAGCGGGCCTGACAACCCTGAACGAACCGGTTACCAATGCCGACGGCACCCAATGGTTCTATTTTTTGACGCCGTGGGGATCGCAAATTGAGCTGGTGGGCAAAGTGAAAAAGGCCGTCTGACCGGGGAAAACATGAAAACGTCAATCACCAAAGGTCTGTTGCTGGCTGCACTGCTGGCAACCACAACGGCCTCATTCGCGGAGAACAGCACCATGAACATGAACACCACTCAGGCTGCACCTGCGGGCCTGCAACAGCTTATCGATCGCCATTTCGCGATATGGAACAATCCCGATGCCGTTGAGCGATCCAAAGGATTCGCCGACGTCTACACAGCGGATTTTTTTGTCGCCGATTACGATGGTTTGTCTGCGGGCGTGGAACGCGTCAATGCCGCCATTAATAAGGTGCAGTCGCAACATCCCGGCTTTATCTTTACTCCAGCACCGGTGGAGTGGAACCACGGCATAGCCCGGGTTACCTGGGGCTATGGCCCCAAAGACAACCCGTATCGGGTACGCGGCGAAGATGTCTTTACCGTCAGTCACGGCAGGCTGGCGAGTGCGCGGGTGTTTCTCAGTAAATAATCCGCATTGTTAAAACGGTAATTGGCGTAGCGGCGCGATTTATCGCGCATCATCCAGCGATGGTGACGTAAAACCCGCGCGATAAATCGCGCCGCTACGGGTGGGGTGTAGGTTTGTGGTCAATCGGATATCTTATTTAACATAAGATACATTTCGCGATCCGAGATATAGAGGCAAAGCTGACCTGACCATATATCCCGCTGATATCAACGCGTTACTTGCTGCTTGCAGGTCAGTCAACTGCGATGATTCTGCACAAGTTGTATGGGTTCTTCGTATTTGCCAGCCATTTTTTCGCGATGAGGTATCGCTTCCACCACATTTCCCTTCTCGGTGATCTGCGAGGCGAGAGCATCAAAAGAGACTGAACTCACAATGGGATCTTTCATGTGATTGATGTAGATGTAGGTTTTGTCGCCATCGCCTTTAACATACATTACTGATTCTTTTTTTATCAGGTACTTACACCCGCCAACCGCATTTATATAAAGCATAAATTCAACTTCGAAGGGAAACGAGCAGTGAGATTATTCCTAATGCCGTCAAATGGATATGATCCTGCATAATCTTTTCGTTTTCTTTAAAGGTACCCACAAGCAATTTATCACCCAGCATGGCTTCAGCCATCCGGCGTTAGCGGAATTTTTCCATCTCACCCACTATCAGGATCACGAATTTACGCCACAGTTACAGCAATCGATTTTGCGGGAACTCCGTCTGCGTCATGCCGAACGGGAACAACAATTCGACTCATCCCCCTTTTCGGTCTTTCAACAGGCGGTAGCCACCTTAGCCAGCCGCATTGAACTGAATGCGGCTGAAAGCGCCATTCTGGCATTCACATTACAACTCCATCAGGAACGCTTGCTGGATGAAACTGCGGACTGGCTTGGGCTGGTGACCTCGGTCAATGTGTACCGAATCCTGGCGACTTTGCTCGATTTCCCGGAAAGCGAGATGCGTGCTGCGCTTGGTGCCGACAGTTTATTAATGCAAACCGGCCTGATCAGCCTGGAAACCAGCGGCTCGCACTCGCTGCGTAATAAGCTCGAACCCTTTTCACCCACGCTGTGTGAACGCCCATCTGCCGGCGGTTAACGTGTTACTCCGGCAACGCTAATAGTTGACGCGGCAACATTGTCAGCCGTTCAGCACCCTCCGGAGTGACGCGCACCGTTTCACTGAACGCCAGGCTCTGGGCCGAGATATACATATGGAACACCATGTCTGCTTCCAGTACCCATGTCGCACTGGCATGGAAACAGGTGGAAAAGTCACTGGGCCGCGGCGTACGCGTATACAGTCCCAGTGCATATCCGGTGACGTTGGGATAATCCGTGCGCAATCCGCGGCTGAGTATCGTATCCCGCACGATGGCATCGATTTCGCCTGCACTGACACCAGGTTTCATCGCACGGAGTTGTTGATCCTGGATCGCGATCAATTGCTCGGCGAGCTCAGCGCGGTGTGACGAGATATCACCGACGATAAACGGACGCATCAGGCGGGCGCTGTAGTGCCTGACCTTGGGGATGAGTTCAACGTGCAGGACATCCTGGCGCTGCAAGCGTTGTTCATGGCCACTGGCATGCAGAAATCCGTTGTCACCACTGGCAATGACGATAGGACCGGTTTCACCGGTATCGGCTCCGAGACGCAGAAACTGCCCGGCCGCCAGCGCTGCAACATCACGTACCCGCCAGCCACCCTGTACTTCATTACCAATGCGGTTGAGCGTGGCATCGGCAATCGCCGCCGCCTGGCGCAAGGCCGTCAACTCAGCGGGGAATTTGACACTGCGCAGCCGATCGCTGATGGCGGAGAGATCGCACCACTGCACATCAGGCAGGTGACGAGCTAGCTGCTGCCAACTGTGTACCGTCATGCCATAGGAGTAAAAGTCAGCGCCAATGCGTGCTCGTTGATAACCGCGCTGCACGAGGCTGTGCGCCACAGCAAACCAGGGGTCTTCATCGTCACGATATGTCTCCACCACCAGTTGCGGCGACTGCGTACGGCAAGGTACTTCATCTAACTGACGTAACACCATCCAGGGTTCCCCATTAAGGGGAACCAGGCAAGCGCGATATAAGGTTTCAGAGACGGTATAACCGGTCAGCCATGCCAGCAACTCGCCGTGGTCGACCACCATAATATCAACCTCTGCCTGCTGCATGGCGGCACGCAGACGACTCAGCGCTTCAGCAATCATTATGCACCCTCAACCGGCTGGCAGATCGCCAGAATGGCGAGGAGATAAATGCGTACCATATCGAGGAATTCGCTGATTTCTACTCGCTCATCCGGCATGGTGTTGTATTTTCCGCCAGGACCGCAGACGATACCTTCCATACCCGCATGCTGATAAAAATGCGCAGCATCAGTACCATAGAAGGCAGGTGGCGTGATCACACCGGTGGGTTGTTCGGTACAGCGCACGGTTTTCCATGCTTGATTCACCGCTTTGACTATCGGCGATTCCGGGGAGACTTCAAAGGGCAACATCGTGGGTTTATCGCGGATACCGTCATCGAACAACACGGCCTGAAGGCCGGGATAGCGTTGACACAGCGTATCCAATAATGCCTGTAAATCGGCCAGAACGCCTTCCACGGTTTGCCCTGGGGCGAAGCGTGCAGAACCTTTTAAGCGCACAAAATCAGACACCTGCGGCGGGCGCCACTCTTCCAGTTCACGCCCCAGCGCACCGTGTACCACGCCGATGTGCCCCCGGTTAATTTTACGATGCTCAGCGGTTTTCGCGCCGCTAAAGGTCATGTTGTTGATCTGCGGGATCAACTCGACCGCCGCGCTGATGGCGTCTACCGCTTCTTCGCGTTTTGACAGATGACGCGTATCACCGGTCAGTTCAATGGTGAACATCAGCGAACCGGCGTGCATGGTCAGCGCCTGCAAATCGGTTGGTTCCGCATTAATGAAATAGTCAGCGCGAACCCCCTGCTCAATCGCTGCCAGCGTGCCGATACCGCCCTGCAATTCGCCAACCACATAAGTGAGGATCACATCGCCTTTCAACTTTACACCGGCATCAATCAGCGTTTTTAGTGCGCAGAAATAGGCTGCGTCCCCTGCTTTCATGTTGGACACGCCGATACCGTAAATAAACTGGTCGTCAATTTTTCCTTCCCAGGGATCGACGGTCCAGCCTTCGGTGACCGGGTTAGTATCAAGATGCCCGTTAAACAGCAGACTGTTACCTCCGCCGCTGCCCGCCAGGCGACCGATGGCATTCAGCCTGTCGCCTGGGACGTTTTGCAATTCGGTGGTCAGGCCCAACTCTTTCATCTGCCCGGCCATATATTTTGCTAACTCGCGCTCGCCGTCGGTGGCGCTGTAACTTTTGTGTTGCACCATTTTTGCCAGAAAAGAGAGACAAAACTCGCGATCAATGTGGTGAATTAACTGTTCAGGATTCATGCGCTTCTCGTTAAGCAACGGACTGGGATAGGTCGGGAACGTGCACTGCATCAAGCAATGCACGGGTATAATTGTGTTGTGCCAGCGCGGCCATATTCTCGCCGGGTAGCACCTCCACCACGTCACCGCGATACATCACCGCCACGCGATGGGCGATTTGACGGATCAGGTTGAGGTCGTGGGTGATAAACAGATAAGCGGTGCCGTAGCGGCGACGTAACTCCAGCAACAGCTCGATAATGGTGGCCTGCACAGAGACATCCAGCGCGGCGGTTATCTCATCACAAATCACCATGTCAGGGGGATTCGCAAACGCACGCGCGATGGCAACGCGCTGTTTCTGGCCGCCCGACAATGCGTGAGGATAGCGGCTGGCAAATTCAGCCGGCAGGCGCACCTCCTCAAGCAAACGCGCCACCGCCTGCGCCTCGGTTTCTCCGGGTGGCAAACCGTACAGGCGTAACGGGCGGGCAATAATCTCGCCGATGGTCATCCGTGGATTGAGGGAGGCGTCAGGATGCTGGAAGATCATCTGCACACGGCGGCGATACTCTTTATCCATCTGCGCCCGACCCTGTACGCTGTAGCCGCAAAAGTCGATCGCACCCTCAAACGGCACCAGCCCGGTTATGGCTTTACCCAACGATGATTTCCCGGAGCCTGACTCCCCCACCACACCGAGGATTTCGCCCTGGTGCACGGTCAGTGAGACGGCATTGGCCGCGCGGGTGGTATTGGCTTCACGTTTCAGCAGGCGATCAATCAAGCCCTGCTGACCATAATCAATGGTTATCTTCTCAAGACTGAGGAGGGGTTGCGTTCCTGCGCCATCCTGCACCAGCCGCTGCTGCGGATTAGGCACCGCAGCGATCAGTTTGCGGGTGTAGCTATTGCACGGCGCGTTAAACAAGCTACGCGTCTCAGCCTGTTCCACGATGCGCCCCTTTTCCAGCACGCAGACCCGGTCGGCGACTTTCGACACCAGGGCCAGATCGTGGGAGATGTAGAGCGATGCCACGCCAGTCTCTTCGCGCAGACGTTCATACAGGTCAAGAATTTGCGCGGAGCTGATCACATCCAGTGCCGTCGTTGGCTCATCAAAAATCATGCAATCCGGCTGACAGGCAAACGCGGTTGCGATCAGGATCCGTTGCTTTTCACCACCGGAGACCTGGTGCGGATAGCGGCGCATCATGCGTGCCGGATGTTTCAGCTCCACATCATGCAGCAGCGCTTCACCCAACTCCTGCGCCTCACGCGCTGATAAGCCACGATGACGACGCAGCACTTCAGTCACCTGTTCGCCCAGCGTCAGCGTCGGGTTAAGCGAGGCGCTGGGATCCTGAAAAATCATACCGAGCTTTTTGCCGCGCAATGCCATCAGTTCAGGTGCGGGCATAGCGAGCAGGCTGCTGCCATGCAGACGGATATCACCTTGTTTTTCCCGTGCATTGCTGGCCAGCCAGCGCATAATTGCCCAGCCAAGCGTGGTTTTACCGGAACCAGACTCGCCCACCAGTCCCAATACTTCGCCCGGCATCACTTGCAGGTTGATATCGCGCAATACCGGCAGTGTCTGACCATTCTGTAACGCGTAATCGAGGCTGTAATTTTCTACCGACAGCACCGGTGCAAGGTTGTCACGCATCAGTGGCTCCTTGGGTTAAGTACGTCACGCAAACCATCGCCGAGTAAATTAAACCCGATAGCGACCAGCGCGATGGCCAGTCCGGGGATCATCATCATCCACGGTGCATTGAAGAAATAAGCCCGTGCTTCTGAAACCATCAGTCCCCACTCCGGTTCAGGGGGTTGTGCACCCAGACCGAGGAAACTCAGCGTGGCAAACAGCATGATGGCGAAGGCTACGCGGATGGTGGCCTCCACAATGATCGGCGCGAGAATATTCGGCAGCATCTCCCGCAGGATGATGTAGTGCCCTGCTTCCCCGCGCGCGATTGCGGCGTTGATGTAATCCTGTTGACGTGCTGCCAGCGCCACGCTGCGCGCGATCCGTACCATGCCAGGCACGAACGCGATGGTGATCGCCAGCACCGCATTCATGCTGCTTTGTCCCAGTGTGCTGACAATTAACAGCGCGAACAGCAGGCTGGGGATCGCCATCACCGCATCCATGGTGCGCATCATAAATTCATCGATCTTGCCGCCCAGATAGGCACTGGCAGTACCGAGCACCGAACCGATGATCATCGCTAAAGCGGTTGCCAGCAGCGATAACAAGATGGTGGAGCGTGCACCGACCATGACCCGGCTGAAGATGTCGCGCCCCATCTGATCGGTGCCAAACCAGTGTTCGGCACTGGGGGGCTTATAACGTGTCAGAATGGAGATCGCCTCAGGATCAAAAGGCGCTACATGGGCTCCCCCTACCACCATCAACAACGCCAGCAATAAAATCAGTAATCCGGCGGCACCCTGTGGCGAACGCACTAAACGTTTCAAAATCTCAGGCATAGGAAATCCGTTTATCCAGAATCACGTAGGCTAAATCGGCCAGAAAGTTCACCACCGAATAGGTTGCGGCGAGGATCATTACACCCGCCTGAATGGTCGGCAGATCGCGCGCCTGCACCGCAACAATCAGCTCGCGGCCAATACCTGGAATGGCAAAGATCTCCTCCACCACCACAATGCCGCCCAGCAGATAACCAACGTCTAATGCCACGATGGTGATAGTCGGGAGCAGACCATTGCGCAGCGCATGCCGCCACAGAATGCGGCGACGCGTTAACCCCTTCAGCCAGGCGGCGCGGATGTAATCCGTGTGCAATACATCCACCATTTCCGAGCGCACCATGCGTGAAACATGCGCCACCAGAATCAGCGCAACGGTGATCGACGGCAGAATCAGGTGCTGAACACCGCTGACGAAGTTCTCACTCAGCGGTACATAACCAGTGGCGGGCAAAATCTGCCAGACATCGGCAAACAGCAGCAGCACCAGGGTGGCGGTGACAAATTCAGGAAAAGAGATGCCAATGTAGGAGATCACGCTGACCAGTACATCGGCGGTTTTGCCACGCCGCACCGCTGCCCAGATCCCGAGGGGAATGGCGATCACCAACATCAACAACAGTGCACACATCGCCAGCAACAGCGAACGTGATAACGCTGTCAGCAACGTCGGGCCAACCGCCAGGCCATTACGCATCGACACACCAAAATTGCCCTGGAACGCCTGCGTCAACCAGTGCCAGTATTGCAGCCATGCGGGGGCATCCAGCCCCAGACGTTCACGCACAGCGGCTAACGCTTCCGGCGTCGCGTTTTGTCCCAATAAGGTGACAGCCGCATCCGCTGGCAGCAGTTGGGTGATACCAAATACCAACAGTGACACCACAAGTAAGGTGTAAATCATCAGCAGAAGGCGTTTAAGCAAATAACTCGCTGTCACGGTCGCTCCTTACACTGCGCGCTTGGGGGCTTTGTCGGTCAACCACGTATGGTCGAGACGGAACACCGCTCCGCGCGGATGCAGATGATAACCACCAACATAATCGCGGCTGGCTGCCAGCAGGTCGAAGAAGGTCGGGATCAGCGATGGCACCCCGTCATGCATCAGTTGTTGCGCTTTGCCATACAGCGAGGTGCGTTGGGCTTCGTCGTTGGTTTCTCGGGCGGCACTGACCGCAGCATCAAACTCCGCGTTGTTCCAGCGAGTTTCATTCCACGATGCAGTTGAGGTGTAGAGCAGCGAGAACACTGCATCCGGGGTGGGCTGCATGTTGTAAAAGCCGACGTAAAAGTTGCCTTTCTTCCACACCTGGTCGAGATAGGTGCTGTGCGCCATGGTCTGAACCTCGATGCGGAACCCTCCCTGTTTTGCCATTTCGCGCAGCGCGATACCCAACTGGGTACGGGTGGCCGGTTTGTCCGAGGCGATCAGGGTTAAATCGAGGCCGTTCGGATAACCTGCTTCCGCCAGCAGGGCCTTGGCTTTGCTGTAATCCACGGCCTTTTTCGCCAGGTTGGCGAAGTAAGGATAGGCGGCGTTGATCGGTGTATCGTTACCTGGCGAACCCAGACCATCCGCCACGAAATCCACGGATGCCTGGCGATCGACGCACAGCGCCAGCGCCTGACGTACGCGTTCATCATTGAACGGTTTCTGATCGCAACCCATGTTGACATTGAGGAACTGACCGGAGGCCACCCGTAGCGGCAGCACACCGGATGATTTAGCAAGACGAGCAAATTCACTCGACTGCGCACTCAGCATCAGATCGGTGTCACCGGAGATTAACGCTGAGCTTTCGGCAATACCGTCGGGATAGACCACCACCTCCACGCCATCCAGATACGGACGTGCCGGGTCGTAATAATGTGGGTTACGCGCCACCACAATTTTGCGTTCAGGATCGTAGGACACCAACTGGAAGGGACCGGCACCCAGCGACGCTTTGCTGAGTTTGTCAAACTGCCCTTGGGCTATGCTGGCTGGAATAATTTTCGCATCGGGATAGGCGAGCATCACCGGCAAGTCGGCATAGGGTGCATCCGTTTCAATCAGCACCGTGTTGCTGTCTTTAGCGCTGACCGCTTTAATCGGCCCGATGTTATGCAGGGCTGGCGAGGCATTTTTCGGGTCGAGCAACGCTTGCAGACTGGCGACCACGTCGGCGGAGGTCAAGGCTGAACCATCGCTGAATTTCAGATTCGGACGCAAGGTAAAGGTCCATTGTTTCAGGTCGACGCTGGCTTGCCAGGATTGCGCCAAATCCGCTTCGGCTTTCATCTCCTGGGTCAAACGCGTCAGACCGCTATACAGCAGCTCCGCCACAAGATATTCCGGGTTAACGCGTACCTGGTGGGGATTCAGCACGCTGACTGCCTGATCAACGCTGATGCGCAATACACCACCCTTACGCGGGGTACCGCCCGGTGTGGCGCTGGCGACCTGCGCGGCATGGGCTGAGAACGACCAGGGTATCATCGCCGCGCCGGTCAGAGCGGTTGAGCTGGCGATAAACTGTCTGCGGTTTAACCCTTTCATTGCACACATCTTCTCTTCCTCGTTAGTTTGTTAACTACCCTGGGGTTGCTGAAAATCATCGGCGAGATACGCCAGAATCGACTGCGAAAGCGCCATGACATCTGCCATCGTTGTGTACTCATCGGCGGCATGAATGCGGTTGTCGGGACGGGCCAGGCCGCCCAGTAAAATCTCCTGAATACCGGCTTGCTGTACCCACCCCATATCGGAGCTGGTCGAGGATCCCCAGGGTTTAAATTCTTCAGCGTTAAAGCCAAACCCCTGACTCAGTGCTGCCTGCCAGCGTGGCCAATGGGGTCCAACGGGATCGCTCACCGGAGCCAGGTGCCCAATCATTTGCAGGGTGACATCAAGGGCGGCGCTGCCCTGCATGGCGTTATGCACGCAGAGGGTCAACTCCTGCCAGACTGCGTCAAAGGTTTCTTCGGGGGCGTAGCGGCGGTTAATCAGCAGCTCAAAACGTTCGGGAAGGGTGGAACCTTTGCTACCGCCGTGGGCGGCCGCCAGTGTCAGGCGTGAGGTGAGAGGTTTGCCGTGATAATGCGGTGGTGCAGGCATCGCAGAGGTGCGTTGTTCAACTTCGGCTTTCAGCTGATACAAGGCATTCATCAGTGGCAGCGCGCTCTCAATGGCATTAATACCGTTAACCGGATCGCCCGAGTGTGCCGAGCGTCCGGTAATAATCACTTTGAGATCGATACTACCGAAACAACCTGACCAGATACGTGGCACCGCCCCGCCGTTAAAGCTAAGTAAATGGCCTGCGAAGTGCTGCTGCTCAGCAAGATAGCGAATGCCGGGATAGAGCCCACCCTCTTCATCGGTACAGAGTAAAAACACCGGGTTGAAACGCAAAGGCAGATCGCAGGCCTGAGCGGCACGAATCGCCGCCATCGCCGCCACAATCGTCCCTTTCATATCCGCCGCGCCGCGGCCAAACAGCTTGCCTTCCGCCTCCGTAAGCGCCAGCGGTGAGAAGCGCCAGCCATCACCAGCAGGCACGGTATCGGTATGAAAGTAGAGATTACAGTTTTCAGCTGCACCCGCGTCGAGCGATGCCAACAGATTGACCCTTTCGCCATGCGCACTGCCATCAGGCGCTTGCCACAAATGTTGCGGCACAGACACGCGCTGGAAGCTGAATTTCATGGGCGCTAACAACTGCGTCATCAGATCGGCAAACTGCGCGTAACCGTTGCCGGGTGGAAAGCAGGTATCCACCGCCAACATCTGTCGCATGTCATCGGTGATCTGATCCCCATCTTGAGTTATCTTCTCTAACGCGTTGTTAAAGCGGGAATTATCTGTCATAGGTATATCGTCTTTTGCATTTCTATATAGTTTATAGATAATGCAATTCAACGATTCAGGTCAATCGGTAATCATAAACATGCAAAAAAACTATGACGCAGGCGATGCGCAACCTTTCGCCCGGTTAAACGAGGGAGAAGGCGCGCCGCTTTATGAAGTGGTGAAGCGCCATATCAGTGAATCCATCCTGCAAGGTGAGCTACCGGCGGGGACCATCTTGCCCAGTGAAAACAGCCTGGCAGCAAATTTTGGCGTGTCGGTTGGTACGGTGCGTAAAGCGCTGGCAGCGTTGACCACGGAAGGGATGCTGATGCGTCGCCGCAAAACCGGCACGGTGGTGACCGGCTGGGCGCCCCTGCATAACCTCAGCCACTTTTTCCAGTACTTTCGTCTGCATGACAAAGCGGGTGGCCTGCTGCGCTCCGAGACGCAGTTGCTTGATTATCAGCGCAGTGGCGCCAGTGAAACCGAAGCGGAAAAGCTCCAGATTGGGGTGGGTGATGAAGTCATCCGGTTAAAACGCTTGCGCCGGGTAAAAGGCATCGCCGCCATGCACGAAACCCTGGTGTTACCTGCCGCGCGCCTGCCTGATTTTCCTTCCGCCGAACAATTACCTCCCCTGCTTTATCGCTTTTTGTTTGAGCGCTACGACCTGCGCGTTGCTGCCGTAAGGGAACAGATTACCGCCACGCTGGCAGACCAACAGGACGCCGCGTGGTTAGAAGTGGCGTTGCCGCATGCAGTGATGGTGATTGATGAAGTCTCTTTCGACCAAAGCGCGATCCCGGTGATCCTGGCGCATCATCGTTTCAGTACCGAGCATTTTATGTATGTGAATGAGGTGCGGTAAGCAGCGGTTAAAAATCGCCTGCGACACAAGTTGTCATATCGGGGAGGACAATTGGCGTTTTAAAGGAGAGAACCATGCTAAACGCCAAAATGATTGAACAGCAACCGACCCCGGAAAACCAACACACTCTCGAGCTGTGGATCTATCGTCTGTTATTCCGCCTGGGTACCCATAAGCAATTTATCACCCAGCATGGCTTCAGCCATCCGGCGTTAGCGGAATTTTTCCATCTCACCCACTATCAGGATCACGAATTTACGCCGCAGTTACAGCAATCGATTTTGCGGGAACTCCGTCTGCGTCATGCTGAACGGGAACAACAATTCGACTCATCCCCCTTTTCGGTCTTTCAACAGGCGGTAGCCACCTTAGCCAGCCGCATTGAACTGAATGCGGCTGAAAGCGCCATTCTGGCATTCACATTACAACTCCATCAGGAACGCTTGTTAGATGAAACTGCGGACTGGCTTGGGCTGGTGACCTCGGTCAATGTGTACCGAATCCTGGCGACTTTGCTCGATTTCCCGGAAAGCGAGATGCGTGCTGCGCTTGGTGCCGACAGTTTATTGATGCAAACCGGCTTGATCAGCCTGGAAACCAGCGGCTCGCACTCGCTGCGTAATAAGCTCGAACCCTTTTCACCCACGCTGTGTGAACGCTTGTATGCCGGTGAGACCGAGCCTGCCAGATTATTGCAGGGCATCATTACACGCTGTGAGCCTGCACAGCTCAGCTTCAATGATTACGCCCATCTGCCTGCGGTTAACGTGGTGCGCCAGTGGCTGGATGTTGCGCTGCAATCAGGTCGGGTGGGGGTCAATATTCTGATCCACGGTCAACCCGGCACCGGGAAAAGCCAGCTTTGTCGCCTGCTGGCAGATGAACTGGACAGTACGATTTATGAAGTGGCCAGCGAAAATGCGGCCCTGCGCCCGATTCAGGGTAGCCGCCGCTTGCACGCCTGTCGGGGAGCGCAACGTTTCTTTCGTGGCGAGAAAGCCCTTGTCTTGCTCGATGAGGCGGAAGATGTGTTTATGGAAAGCGCGGGAACCTTCAGTGGGCTGTCACAACCGGTACCAAAGGCGTGGATTAATCGTTTGCTGGAAGAGAACGCCGTCCCGACGTTATGGGTGTCCAACGATATCAGCGTCATGGACCCGGCGTTTATTCGCCGCTTTGATATCGTGGTTGAGTTGACCTCTCCCCCCCTGCAACAACGGGAAACCCTGCTTCAGGAAACCTGCGGCACCCTACTCACCCCTGGCGAAATTTCTCAGTTGGCCAGCACGCCGTGGCTGACACCTGCGGTAGTGGAGCGCGCCGGAACAGTCATGACCACCCTTAGCGCCACATTGCCGGACGAAAAGGCCAATGAATCTTTAATCTATTTAATCAATAACACCCTAAAGGCTCAGGGGCATGCGCCGATAAGACCAACAAGTAAAGCCAGCAAACCTGCCGTTTATGATATCGCGTTTATTAACAGTGATATCTCACTTGGCGCGGTAACGACCAACCTTTCGCCGCATGATTCGGCGCGCTTTTGTCTGTATGGCCCGCCGGGAACCGGTAAAACAGCCTGGGCGCAGTGGTTAGCCACTCAGTTGGCATTACCGTTGATGGCGAAAACACCGTCGGATTTTTTTGGTCGCTATGTTGGTGAGAGCGAACAGAATATTGCGGCGATTTTTGAACAGGCCAGACGCGATAAGGCTGTGCTGCTGATTGATGAGATCGACAGTTTTCTCGCGACCATGGATGGCTGTCAGCATAGTTGGGAGGTGAGTTGCGTGAACGAAATGCTCAGTCAGATCGCGCACTTTGACGGGATTTTAATCACTACCACCAACCGTTTTGAGGTGCTGGACGCCGCAGCCTTGCGCCGTTTTGATCTCAAGGTCCGGTTTAATTATCTCTGCGATTACCAGTCCGTGGCCCTGTTGAATCTTTACTGTGACAAGTTACAGCTGGGGGAAGCGTCTTCTGCGGCGGTCACTGCTTTAACCAAATTATACGAATTGACCCCGGGAGACTTTTGCGCGGTGGCGCGTCAACACAGCATCACCCCCTTTAGCTCCGCGAGTGATTTTGTTACCGCGCTGAAAACGGAATGCTGGCTCAAAAAACGCGATAAGCCGGCTATTGGTTTTTTGCATTAAACCGCGCCGGATAAATAACACAGGGAATCAAACGTGGCTAAAAGACCCGAGACAATAGAAACCACATTGCTGGCCATCGAGTTATTGCGACGCATTCCGCGCGGCCGAAAAATTACCGCCCGCGAACTGCATGAACAGTTAAGTCATGCAGGCATTGAGCGCGATCTGCGCACCATCCAGCGCCATCTGGAGATGCTGTGTAACCATTTTGATATTGAATGCGACTTACGCAATCGCCCCTATGGTTATCGCTGGTTAGAGAATTCTCGCGGCGTGTCGCTGCCGGTGTTAAACCCGCAGGAATCGCTGCTGTTGGCGATGGCGGAAGCGCACCTCAAACCCATTCTGCCGACCCGGTTGATCAAATCCATGACCGGTTTTTTTACCCAGGCGCAACGCAATCTGCATGCCAGTGGACAAAGTCGTCTCGAAGCGGAGTGGCCAGATAAGGTCCGCGTCGTGGCAACCAGTCAGCCACTGTTGCCACCCCCCATCGCGGAGGGGGTGTTTGAAGCCGTGAGCGAGGCGCTGTATCTCAATCGCTGGCTAAAACTGACCTACCGTAACGCAGCAGGTCGCGAGAGTGAAAACAAGGTCATGCCGCTGGGTCTGGCGCAGCAAGGGCCGCGTTTGTATCTGGTGTGCCGTTTTGACGGTTACGACAATGAACGCAGCCTGGCACTAAACCGCATTCTGGCGGCCAGCGTCAGCACCTTCAGCTTTGAGCGGCCGGCCGGGTTCAACCTGAAAAAATATGATGATGATGGCCGTTTTGGTTTTGGTGAGGGCCATCAGATCTACCTGACTTTTGAAATTGACCGGGCGGCCGGGCTGCATCTGCTTGAGTCCCCGCTGTCGATCGACCAGACCCATCGCGAAATCCCGCCCGACCGGCTGGAGATTTCCGCCACCGTGGTTGATAGCGCCATGTTGCAATGGTTTCTGGCGGCATTTGGTGATGCGGTAAGTCATGTACAACGCCAACCCGTGACAGAAGGCGATGCCATACGATGAACAGCATGACCTGGGGCTTGTGTGCGCCTGCCACTGTCCCCTCCATCCGCAGAACCCGCACGCTGCAACTGAACGAGATAGCCGCACGTTTCAATCAGCTTGCCGTACCGGGCCTCGGCGGGGTGTGGTTTGCCCGGCAAATCGTTATGGCCTTACAGGGTGTGTGGATTGCGCGCCAGTTAAATAACGGCACCAGCAATATTGAAGCGGCGAACGCGATTGAGGCGCTAAGCTGCTGGAAGGGATATGTTGAGGGAAAGCAGAGAGATGCGCGTCTGCGCGGTTTTAACAAGATTCGCAAACTGCATGCCAAAGACCTGACGTTTAACGCTGCCCGGAAACGGACATTTTATGTCACCATTCCAATGCGGATGGGGACGGTTGAGGCGTTACCCGCGCTGGGTTTTGTCACTCCACAACGCAGCTTTAACGCGTTCGACTGCACCGCCACAGGCGAACAACTGCTCAGGCTGGATAAAGGGCAACAGGCGTTGTTCACCCGCTGGATCGCCGCGCCAGACTCGATAGCCACCAGGGCGGTGCAGCCCTCGTACGAAGCGCTGTCATCGGATGCCTGTCAGCTGATTCGAAGCCAACTGCAACACGCGGGGAGCGAAACGGATAGCCAGCGGCGCAGTGCTGCTCTGGCCTGGATGGATCGGCTGCGCCAGTCACGCCCCGCGCGCATCCGTTGGGAAAAGCGTCCGGCAGAGATTACCGTTGAACACTGGCATGATTTGCAAGCCGGCGCGTATTTTTTTGCCACCCGCGCTGCCGCGCTGGAACTGCTGGAGCGTCTCGAAGTCGAGATGGCGCAACACCACTCCGGTGTGTGTCACGATTTACGCTCCCCTCTTTCGCCGCCTCTGCTGGATGCGATACAGCATTTGCGCCAGCGCGCGCAGGCATTTTTGCTGTTGCAGCATCCTGACGCGGCAGCCAGGCAGTTCTGCCATGAATGTGACCAGCCACCCGCAGCTGTGTTGCGCGCACTGGTGGAGCGCGATGGCCATATCCTGAAACTCAACGCTGAACAGATTGAACCCGGTAACGCCTTTCGGGGAAATAGCGCTGCTGACACGAACCAGGACGAGGACGCGGTGGAACCGCCATCTGCGCAGGACTTCTGGCCCGAACATCTCTCCAGGCGGATGCACAATCTTTTTTTACTCAATCTGGACCTGCATGGTGAGCTGTCGGCCTGGCTCGATAAGGGGAAAGTCGCATGACCGGTTATGCAAAACTGCCCCCGTCACTGGTCGACTACTTTGATGCGCCTCGCGGCTACACTGGGCATTTCGGCTGGTTGTGCGGCTATTCAGCCAGCGAGGATTTTCTGGAGTCGGCGCTGGATCGCTTCACCGGTCTGAATAAGGCAGCGCGTGCGCATCATGGACATAGCAAGCTGGCGCTGTTTCTGGATGCGGGCAATCGGTTTATTTCGCCGCTGACGGTGCCCGGCGTGATGCATTGTCAGATGTCTGCCGCACCGCCACTTAATCTTCTCCATGCCAAAGTCGCGCTCCTCGGGTTCAAACCCCATGATGAACAACATGGCTGGCGCTTGCGGCTGTTGGTCAGCACCGGCAACTGGACCCGGCAATCCCTGGAGGAGAGTCTCGATCTGGTCTGGTGCCTCGACCTTTCCGCGGAAGCCTTGCATCAGCCGGGAGAGGCATGGCGGCAAAGCTGTGCCGATTTCCGGGCTGCACAGATGCTCTTTGATGAGATTGCCGGTTGGTGTGATACCTCACTGCTTTCTCTTACCATCAATGATCAACCTACCCTCAGCAGCCTTGCACGGCGGGAAGTGGAGTCCTGGCTCAGCCAATGCCGCAAATACGCCAGGGGCACCCCACGGTTGGTGGATAACCGCAGGACATCGCTGTTTAGCCAACTCAAGCGCTGGCTTTCCGATGCGGAACGACAGGGAAAGCGTAATTATCTGGCGATGGGGTCTGGCTTCTATGAAGGCGGTAACGGCTCGGCGCCGCTGGTGCCAGAAAAAATTGTGCAACTGTTACAGGAAACGGCGGCATTAACCCATAGCGCGCAGATTGATCTGTACGTTAATCCGCACGCCTGCCAGGCCGTCGCCCAGCGTGTCGAAGCCTTGCAAGCACAGGGCATGACCATCAGGCCGCCCGCCCAACTCCGCCAGGTTGAGCGCACGCTGCATGCCAAATTCATTTTCAGTGCCAATCATCGCAGCGTGAGCGATATGCTGACACGCGGTTGGTTATATCTGGGATCCGGCAACCTCACCGGACCGGGGTTTATGCAACGCATGAAACCCGCCGTGGGTAATCTGGAGGCGGGGGTGTTCTTTTGCCCTGACCGCCTGGCGAAGACCTCCGCCGGGAAACAGCCAGCAGAGAACACCCTGAGCTGGTTGCTGCCCATTCAATCCGACAGCGACTGTGACGATCTGTCAATTCCCTTGCAGGCTGGTGAGGAGATGACTGAACGCCCTCCTCACTATGCACCGCCCATCAGTGGGTTGCTATGGCAACCTGGCGCGGGGAATCAGGGGCTGCTTTCCCCACCCTCTGCTTCGCCGATAACGATCACCGTGCTGGATATGGCGGGCGTGCCCTGCCCTGAAGTGACGCAGGGGTTTGTCTGGCAGGGTGAAATGCCACGCAGCGTGAGCATCCGTTGGCAGTCAGAGGGGGTTAGCTTCGGGGCGGATATCCCGGTTATGGATGAACTGGGTCGTATTGCCGCCACGCCGCTGCGCCAACTGAACCTCGATGAGGTGCTTTGGCAGTTATCCCATTTCCCCCAACCACCTGACCTTGATGTTGTTGACCCGGAAGGTGAGCAAGCTGGCCTGCTCCCCGACATGCTGCAAAGTCACCCCGAGGACATGTCACTGACTTCACAACCGATCCGCCAGGTGATGTCCCTGATCGAAGGGATTGCCGAGTGTCAGACCCGTCTGAGTGAAGATCAATGGCTTTACTGGTGCCGTAGCCTTGAGCAAACGTTGCTCCAGGCCAGCGGCAACGCCGATTTGGCCCGTTTCACCGATTTGGGCATTAACCCGTTGAGTGCGTTAAAAGCCGCGCCTTTCCGCCCGGCGTTTGCCGAAGATGACGACAGCCTGCCGGGTCAGGATTATTTGCAGATGTTGCGACGTATCGAAACGGCCTGGGGTGTCAGTGATCTGCACGCCTTTGCGGAGACAGCCAATGAATAACAGTTTCGCCGGTTGGCCGGTGGTGGCGCAATCACTGCGCGCGGTGGTGAAGAACGACGTCGCGTTAAATGCCGGGCAGAAAGCGACGTTGTTGGCGATAGCCGCAAGAATTGAGCAGCACGGCGTGATTCTGGCCGATGAAGTGGGTATGGGCAAAACTCGCATTGCCACCACGCTGGCCCAATGCGTTATGGCTGCGGGAGGCCGGGTGGCGATACTGATCCCCGGTGGGTTGGCGGCCAACTGGCGTGCTGAGTTGCAGGTCTCGGGCATTACGCCGGGTGCGCCTTTGTTAAGCCTGCGGCAATACAAAGCGGCCTGGCACGCGGAGGCGGCCTCACGCCCCTGGTTTGAAGAACCCTGCCTGATGATCTCTCATGCGATGGCCAACTGGCGTCTGGGCAGGAACAGCCTTGAATGGCGCTGGGGATGGCTTCCGGCGGTGGTTCACCGCTGGCGGGACAAAACCGATTGTCCCCAGTTATCCACCCCTGAACTCAGCCAGGCGGCGCGACTGATTTGCCAGGCGATCCGCCGCCTGCCCGCAGCACATCCCGCCCGCAAGCGAATCAATCAGCTGGTCAAAGAGGTGGGTAATCAGCGCCGATATTCCGAGCAAAACTATGCGGTCGGTTCGCCACAACGTCGCCAGCTTGCGACCAGTGTCGGATTGGGGCTGGGGACCTTTGAGTTAATCATTGTCGATGAAGCTCACAAAAGTCGGGGATCAGACAGCAGCCTCAACCGTTTGTTGGAAGAGGTGATTCAACCGGCTCACGACGCCCGCCGTCTGGCGATCAGTGCCACGCCGATTGAGCTGGACAGCCATCAATGGCAGCAGATGCTGAGCCGCATTGAGGTTAACGCGACACCCCTGCTGCCAGTGATTGGTGAGTATCAATCCGCGGTGGCAGAGATTCGCCATGACTATGCCGACAGTCGGGTACAGCAACGCTATCGTCAGGCCGCTGCCGCTTTCGAGCAGGTGCTTGCCCCTTATCTGCTGCGGCGTGACAAGCGTGAAGACGAGCTGGTGCAAAAATTCCATCAACATGCCGGACAGGCTTACCGGCGTGAACAGGAAATCGTGGTGGATACCTTCACCCTGCCGATGAACTGGAAACAGGCCGTCTGTGCCGCAGAAGCGCTCTCCTTTGTCAGTCGATTACATGAAAACAGCAGCGCCAAACGGGTACGGCTGACCTTCGGCAACGGTCATGGCATCTCCTCTCTGCTTAATCATCCTCAGGAAGACGAAGATGAGAAGGAACCCGCCGTTGTGCTGGACGACAAACGCCAGCAACGCGCGGCGTGGTGGCAGCAGCGGCTGAGTGCCGCCATGCAGGCGGATGCAGGCGGTTCATTGTTTAACCACCCTGCGATTCTGGCGACCGTAAAAGCCGTCGAAGCGGTCTGGGACAGTGGGGAAAAGGTGCTGGTGTTTGGTCGTTTTACCCAGCCGATGTCTGCCTTAACGAAGTTACTGAATGCGCGTGCCATGTTACGCACGCTGGCGGCGGGTAAAGAATACTGGCCACAGGAAAAAGTGCATGCCGATGAATGGCTTGCCATCCAACATGCCTGGCGTCAGTTGTATCACGGCGAAGCAAACAAGCGTGAAATCGACGACCAACTGGGTAAACAGTACAAAAAACTCGAACAGCAGCGACGTTCGTTGCGCAGTCATCTCCTTTCCCTGTTGAAACAAGGCATTGCTGCTGGCAACGACCTGAGCCTGCAAGCGGTATTCACGGTATTTGAGCAATCGGTGGCGCTTGAGCGGCAAACCAACGATTTGACCAACGTTGCCAATGCGCTCTACGCACTAACCGGTTCCGCAGAGGAGCGGCGTTCACCTTCACATCTTGCTGAAGCCTTTGGCGAGTTGGTGAACGCGGCACGCAACCGTGACCATATCGAGCCGGTTGACGAGGATGAAGATGAGAGCCAACTGGCGGAACAACGCTGGCAACGGGTGCTGGAGATTCTTCAGGAGGAGTTCAGCCGACGCGAAAGTGGCTTTGCCCGACTGATGGACGGCAAAACCTCAACGGCGACCCGTAATCTCCTCAACCTGGCCTTTAACCGCCAGCACAGTCGACCTGGTGTGCTGGTGGCTCAGTCGCGGGTCGCCAGGGAGGGACTGAACCTCCATTTGGCCTGCCGCACGGTGATTATGCTGCATCTGGAGTGGAATCCCGGTGTGGCAGAACAACAAATTGGCCGGGTCGATCGTTTAAATAGCCTGTGGCACAAACTGTTGGACGAGGCACTGGCCGCAGGTAAACGCGGGGCTGCGTTGCCGACGATTAATTTCTCCCCGGTTATTTTCAAAGGCACCTACGACGAACACCACTGGCAGGTTTTACGCCAGCGTTGGGACAATTTACGCGCCCAACTGCATGGCAATCCTTTTCCCGTCAGTGCACTACAGGGGGATGCCACTGGCCGGGAGGTTATGCAGTCAATGCTCGATGCCGCACCAAATTTTTCCCCGCTGCGCAAAGTTAACGTTTACAAGGGATAGATATGCACGAAACCACCATCGCTCTGCTTTGTGATGAAGCCAGTCGCTTGTTGCAACTGAATATTGATCTGTTGCACAAGATGACCGATGAACCTCAAATGCTGCCAGAGACAAAACAGGGTGACCTGGAACAGTTATTTGATCGCCAGCAAGCGGCGAAGAAGAGAGAAGAACTGGCCGGGGAACAACAAAAAATCGCCCAAAGAGAGATGGTGTTGGCGATTGTCGGCACCATGAAAGCCGGTAAATCCACCACCATTAACGCGATTGTTGGCAAAGAAATTCTGCCTAACCGTAATACGCCAATGACGTCCGTACCGACCCTGATCCGTCATGTGCCAGGTAAGATTACCCCGGATTTAACCGTGCGTAACACTGAGGTGCTGCGGTCGCTGCTGGCTGAGTTAAAGGAAAAAACCGCTGGTGATAAAGCGAGAAAAGGCCTATTCGGCCTGATGAAAGATGACGAGAAGAGCAGGCTGCTCAATGTTATCCGCGATCAGCACTGGCTACAGGACAATTATCAAGGGGAAGAGGCCATCTTTTCCTTCCTGAACCATCTGAATGATCTGGTGCGTTTGTCCGGTGAGCTGAACGTGACTTTTCCTTTTGACGCGTTTAATGAATTCCACGAATTACCGCTGATTGAGGTGGAATTTAGCCATTTAACAGGTATGGATGACAGCCAGGGCACCCTCACCCTGCTGGATACCCCAGGCCCTAATGAGGCGGGTCAACCGCATATCCAGGCGATGATGCGCGAGCAGTTGCAAAAGGCTTCAGCGGTGCTGGCGGTGCTGGATTACACACAATTAAATTCGCTGGCCGACCAGGAAGTACGCAACGAGTTGAATGCGTTCACCGCCACCGCGGCGGGACGTCTTTTTGTGTTGGTGAATAAGTTTGATCAGCAAGACCGCCACAGCGATGATGAAGCAACGGTGAAACGCCGGGTGCCGTTGATGTTTGATGATCATGTGGTGAGCGCTGAACGGGTTTATCCGGGGTCGGCGCGTCATGCTTACCTGGCAAACCGTGCCAGAAGTACACTCAACCGTGGCGGCTCACTCTCGGCCAGTGAAGAGTGGGTGGCCGATTTTGCCCAACTGGCTTACGGACGTCGCTGGAAGGAAAAACTCGCTGACCGGGCGCAAACGTTGAGCCTTGCTGAAGACATCTGGCAGGAATCTTTGTTGGAACAATTGATTACCGAAGTGGTTCAGGCAGCACATAACAAAGCTGCCGCGCTGGCCGTCGATTCTGCGGTGGCCAGGCTGGTGCAAAATGCGCAAGAGGTCAGCGCTTATCTCGCGGTTCGTCATCAGGGACTCAACGCTGACGTGGAAGCGTTGCAGCAGCAAATTGATGCGTTGCTCACCGACAGCGCGGCAATCACTTCGCACCAGCAAGTTATCGCTGAGGAGGTGACGGCCTCCCAACATCGTATTGAACAACAAACGGTTGAGTTGCTCGATGACGTGCAGCAGCAACTGGCGGATGAGATTGCCTGTTACTTTCGTGAAGGTAAGTTACGGGACGAACGCGATCCCCGACAGCAACGTACTGCCTCGCCAACCGAATCGTTTATGCACTTTTTTGCGCAGGGTCATGCCGATGGCAGAGACTTTGATCCCCGCCAGCCGATGGTTAAATTCAGTAGCCGCAAACAAGCTGAAGATTTTATTACCAACGTCGAAAACGCGATGAAGACGTTACTCACCCCGATTGAAGAAGAGGTAAAAACCCGGCTGAACGCCATTGTTTCCGGCATTGAGCAGAGTTTCCAGGGTAACGCCATGTCTGCCGTGGCAGGCATCGCGCAGCAAATCAATACGCGCCTTGGCGAGGAGGGTTTCTCGATGACGATCGCGTTCCCCGAGGTTGCCCATTTACAAGCCAATCTGGCGGTGCAAACGCGCATCGCTCATCTGCTGGAAGCCAAAAAATTCCGTGAATCCCGTCGTCGTCGTGCTGATGGGGTATGGGGTACCGTGTGTGGCTGGTTTGATTCCAGTGACTGGGGCTGGGAGGAATTCAGCGTTGATGTGGTGCAAGCCGAGGTGGATGTCAGAAAAATAAGGGAAGAGATCACCACGCATACCGATCAGTATTTTGCGGAGTTGGAAAGCCACATCGAGGCGCAAATCATCAATCCGATCATCAACGAAATCAACCAGTTCTTTGAGCAATTCAGAAGCAAGGTGGAGCAACTACGCAATACGCTGATCCAAAGCACTGAGGATCAACGTGCTGATCAGCAACAACGGCTGCAACTGACCCGCTGCTTGCAGGAGCTGCAACAACTGACGCCGGAGTTAATGCGTGACGCGAAAGCGTTAAAAGACGAACTGGGGATGGTTTTCTGATGTCGCTATTTAAACAATGTTTTCCCGAGATGCAGGCATGCCAGGTACTGGAGAGTATTCCGGAAAAGTTTATCGTGGATTTCGCCAACGGTCTTGATGTGGTTGATGATCATCTGCGCCATCAGCAAAACCGTCCCTTTTTCCAGCGGCTTAAAGAGGGGATAAGTGGTCAGTCTGCGGCACGCCAGCAGGCGATCAATGCCGCTGTGCATGACGGATTGCAGGCTTCGCTCACCTGGTTGACCGAATTGACGCTTTCTCAGGCTAAAACCAATTTCGCCGTGTCGCAGGTGAACGATCGGGTTAATGCCCTGATGCAGGACACGGCCAACATCGCCCATTATTCTGCGGATACGCGCGAGTTACTGCTCGAACTGTCCGACAAAGTCCATCTGTGGATGGCAAACAACGATGAACAGCTGAAGCGTATCGACAGCGTTCAGCGCGGTCAGTTGCATCTTGATCGCGTCCTTTCTCAGTGGAGCGCAGGCCGTTATGCCGCCATTCCCATCGCCAGTCGTTGCTACGTGGCGCTGGAGGAGTTGCGTTGGGGAGCATTCGGCGAGGTGATTCGCGACGGTGAGGTGCAACAAAGTCAGCAATTGATCGAAACGCTAAAAAATCGTGTGCTGACGCAGATGGCGCAGGATTATGGCCGTAATGGCCACGCACGCCATGACATCCGTAACTGGTTGAGCTGGCAGCAGGATACGCTGCAAACCCCTGACTGGCCGGAAACCCTCAGTTGGCTGGCTGACTGGAGTACCGATGTGCGTCAGCCGATGTGCCGGGCAGTGACGCAACCCGGAGCCGCATTGCCGCTGCGCATCCCACGCATTTGTTCAGCAGAACGTATTGCCGCTACCCTGGTCGATGAAGTCTTTAGCAAGGAGCACGCATGAATCAGACACTTAAGGTAGGACTTGCCCTCTCTGGCGGTGGTGCCATTGGTGCGTATCAGGTCGGCGTAGTCAACGCCCTTGCTGAATCCGGTACCCAGGTGGATGTGATTGCCGGTGCCAGTATTGGTGCGCTGAATGGCGCGATTCTCGCCTCGTCGCCTTCGCTGGATGCCGGTGCCGCGCGCCTGCGGGAGATATGGCAACACTTAGGCGGCAACAACGTTCTGCAACTGAATAAATCGATCTATCTGCGCTTTATCACCCAGTTTGGTCTGTCGATGGGGCTGACTCCGGTGTTAGGCAAAATGGGTTGGTTGGTCAGCAATTTGATGGCACAACTGGGCGTCTCCAGGCTGAGCACTCTCCAGCAGGATGAATCCTTATTGTCGGATCAGCCGCTGATGGACTTGATGAACCGGTTTCTGGCACCCGACGAGTTAGCGAGCGGCATTCCGTTGCATGTTTCTCTGTATCCAACGGACGGGGGTATTGCCGATATCCTGCGCTGTTTACTGGCTGAGGTTGGGGTAAGTGAAACTAATGCCTCAGAATTTCAACTCGTGCAGGCGCTGCCAACAGCGCTGCAAAAGGAGGCGCTGTTGGCTTCGGCTGCTCTGCCGTTGTTGTTCAAACCACGCGAGATTAACGGCAAGCGTTACAGTGATGGCGGGATGGGCGGGTGGAGCACCGTACAGGGCAACACCCCGGTCACGCCGCTGGTTGCAGCCGGTTGTAACTGCATAATCGTTACCCATCTGAGTGACAGTTCATTATGGGATCGCCACTCATTTCCTGACACCACGATCCTCGAAATCAGGCCGCGAACCACGTTACGCCGTAATCAAGGGGCGCTGGGTGGCGCGAAAGACCTGCTGGGCTTTAGCGCAGAGAATATCCAGTCGTGGAGAGAGCAGGGTTATCTGAACACGATCGCTGCACTGGAGCGCATTAAGGCTCCCATGCAGGCGCGCCAGCAGTTAAAGGCATCACATACGCGTTGGGATGAAAGCACCTCACACGATAGCGAAAGCCAGGTTCGGTTACAGGATGCACTGGCGCGGATAAAACCATCGGGACGGTGATGACGGCTGGTTTGTCATTTTTTTGTCATCTTCTTGTCAGCACGTTGTTGGTCCCAGGCGGATAGATTGGCGCATGAACACCTTTGTTGAATTTGAGGATAAATCATGAAATTACGTCATCTCTCCGCCATCGCATCGCTGGTCATGGCGGCTTGTAGCGCCACTGCTCACGCGGATAGCACCACGGCACCACAGGAAGTGAAGAACATCGTTCTGGTCCACGGCCTGTTTGCCGATGGTTCCAGTTGGGGCAAAGTGATCCCCCTATTGCAGGCGAAAGGTTTGCACGTTACGGCGGTGCAAAATCCGACAACCTCGCTGGATAATGATGTTGCCGCCGTCAAACGCGCGCTGGCACAGCAGAACGGCCCGGTTATTCTGGTGGCGCATTCTTACGGCGGCATGGTGATCAGCCAGGCGGGTGATGAGCCGGAAGTCAAAGGCCTGGTTTATATTGCCGCCCGCGCCCCTGAAGCCGGTGAAGATTACCCGGCGCTGACCAAAAAATACCCGGCGGCACCGGCCTCGGCGGGCCTGAAGTGGAATAATGGCGGTTATGGTATGTTAACCGAATCAGCTTTCATTCATGATTTTGCCGGGGACCTGCCGACAAAAGAAGCCCTGTCATACTACGCAGTACAGCAGCCGATCGGTAAAGCCATCACCCAGGCAAAAACCACGATGGCGGCCTGGCATGACAAACCAACCTGGTATGCGGTATCAACCGAAGACCGCACCATCAACCCGGATTTAGAACGCTTTATGGCGAAGCGTATGCACGCACAAACTATCGAACTCAAGTCCAGCCATGTATCGTTGATTTCACAGCCTGTCGCGGTGGCCAACCTGATTATGAAAGCCGCTCACGTCCCAGGCTACTAAGTTATAATGACGCGAATGGGGTGCGCCTCGTACCCTCTTCTCTCCTTGTTACGGGATTGCCATCGTTTGAAAATCCTCATTATCGAAGACGAAGCAAAAACGGCAGCTTACCTGGTGAATGGCCTCAATGAAGCGGGTTACACCGCTGACTGGGCGGCGAACGGTATTGATGGTCTTCACCTGGCGCGGGAAGAAGTTTATGACCTGATTCTGCTGGATGTCATGCTGCCGGAGATGTCCGGCTGGACGGTAATGGAGCGTCTGCGCGCCCACAATCAAACGCCGGTGCTGTTTCTCAGCGCACGCGGTACGCTGGAAGATCGTCTGCGTGGGTTAGGACTGGGGGCCGACGAATATCTGGTTAAGCCATTCTCTTTTGCTGAACTGCTGGCGAGGATTCGCATCATTTTACGGCGAGGTCAACCGATAGCGGAAGCGGAAGAAGTCCTGTCGCTGGGGGATTTGATGTTGGATGTGGCGAAATTTCGCTGTGAGCGTGCAGGTAAGCGTATCACGCTGACCAATAAAGAGTTCAAGCTGCTGCTGTGTTTATTGCAACACCCCGGTCAGGTGCTCTCGCGCACATTCCTCGCTTCCCGCGTCTGGGATATGAACTTTGACAGCGATACCAATGTGGTGGATGTCGCCATCCGCAGATTACGACAAAAAGTTGACGATCCTTTCCCGGTACGGTTGATCCATACCGTGCATGGTGTTGGCTACCGTTGCGAGGTCGAGGCATGAAGCGCGCCTCGCTCACGTTTCGCCTGTCGCTGTTGTTGGCCGCTTTTTCTTTCGTGGCATCGGCGGTGATGGGCAGTGCGCTTTACTATGCACTCCGACATCAGCTCTCCCTGCGCGATGACGCGGCGCTGGTGTCCCGCATTGACCAAATCAGCACCTTGTTGAAAAATCTCGACGCGCGCCAGTTGATCCGCGAAAAACCGCATCTGTTTGCCAATATGCTGGGCAACACCGAGTCGCTACTGGTAATCCGCTATGTTGACGGTGCAACGTTGTTGGAAGTGAATCCAATGCAGCGCGCAATTCCTGTCGCTACCCCTGTTGCCGCCGGTCAAAAACTCTCACTGGAGGCGGTGCATCATGCAGACAGTGCAGATGGGACACCGATGATTTACATGGCCGCCATCAGCCCCTCGACGAATAATTTGCCACCACTGGAGATTCTGACAGCACGGGTGTTAAGCGACAGAACCCATATTCTTGCCGAGTATCGTAATAATATTTTATTTTTCGCATCGTTGATGGCGGTGATATCCGTGGTGCTCGCGGTTATTTTTGCCCGTCGTGGGGTTTCGCCGCTGCGCAGGTTAGCAGATCGTACGGCGCAGATTGGCACCAGGACCCTCTCCTTCCGGCTGAATAAGAACGATGTCCCGACTGAACTGGATACGTTAATTGACCAGACGAATGCCATGCTGGAACGTATGGAACGGGGATTTCAGCAATTGAAGCAGGTGAGTGCCGATATGGCACATGACTTGCGAACGCCCATTACTACTCTGCTGGGGCAGACGGAAGTCGGGCTGAGTGCTACTCGGGATAACGCTTATTATCAGCGACTGCTGGGGTCGAACTTTGAGGAGTTACAGCGCATGTCACGGATGATCGACAACATGCTGTTTCTGGCGCAGGCGGAACAACCTGACCAGGTCATCCAGTGTAGCGATATCGATATCAGTGCAGAGATGGCGCGGATTTGCGCCTATTTCGAAGATCTGGCCGCCGACCGGGATGTGACCCTCCGGACGCACGGCAGCGGTAAGGTATTTGCCGATGCCATGCTGTTGCGTAGAGCGCTGGCAAACCTGCTGTCAAACGCCGTGCGTTTCGCTCGCGCAGGAAGCAAAATTGATCTGATTGCTGAAGCTCTGTCTGATGGGATGAGTATCCAGGTGATTAACCACGGTGAGACGATCGCCCCCTTACACCAGGAGCGGATCTTTGATCGTTTTTATCGGGCTGACCCTTCCCGTAACAACTCGGCGCATTCCAGCGGGCTGGGACTGTCAATCGTCAACTCAATCATGCAGTTGCACCAGGGACGCTGCTGGGTTGAAAGCCGGGATGGTATCACCTGTTTTGGTCTGATGTTCCCCGACGCAAAACGCCTGAACAACGTATAAAACATTCACGGATTCATTACCCCAAACTGCCGCTGTAACGCAATTTTGCCCCTGGCGGTGAAGGTCACCTCCCGATATCCGGGCGTGATGGCTATCCATGCTTTTTGCCGGAACAGCGTCAGCAGTGCCGCACCGGCATCCCCTCCCAGATGAAAGCGTCTTTCGCTCCAGTCGAGGCAGGCACAGCAAGCTTTACGCCGGGATAAAGGATTCAGCACCGCGCCCAGATGCAAAAAATGGGTTTTGCCCGCAGGTGTCAGTGCTGCACCTCCGGGTTCCAACCAGCCTTCCTGCTGCATAAAGTCGTAAATCTTCACAGCGATTTCACCTGCGAGGTGGTCATAGCAGGTTCTGGCATGGCGGAGATGCCGCGGTGTTCGTGATACCGCTGACGTGCCGGGGTTTATCGTCACACCCATCAGCGTTTCCAATAGCCCGGCAATTTCGCGTCCGGCAAGGCGATAATAGCGATGTCGCCCTTGTGTCAGGCAGAGGATTAGCCCGTTACTGAGCAGCCGCGAGAGATGACCACTGGTGGTGGATGGCGCAATGCCCGCCACCGCACTGAGTTCGGTCGCGGTCCAGGCGCGCCCATCCATTAATGCGCAGAGCATACTGACCCTCGACGGGTCAGCTATGGCGGCGGCAACGGCTGACATGGATTGTTCCAGCGAACTCTCCGGCAAGTCATCGGATGCGATATTCAACAGGTTCATGCAGGAGGTGTTTCCCATTCTCGCGTCGCTTCGGCGGCCCGTTCATGATTGTCAGTGACAAGAATAAGCCGGTTACTGTGATCGCTGTACTGTACCAATATATTCACACCGCTACGGGCAATTGCATCGGCAATTGCCCCCAATTCTCCGGGACGTTCCTGGCGTAATTTTCTGATCAATGGACGACAAATGTTCCTGACGTCAAAGCCTGCGTCAGCCAGTACCTGAAGCGCTTTTTCACCGTCTTCAACCAAAAAATGAGCATGCCTTTCTTCGGCGGTTGCAAACATCCCCCCCCCCCTTCCAGGCCAACACCATTTTTACCCAACAGTTTACCAAAAGCAGCCAGTGAGCCGGGGGTATGCTTAAGAACAACGTGAATATCATACATGGTGTAGCGACTCCTGATCTGACGAGTAATCCCGTAATACGTGGACAACGCGAATTCTGTAAAACGCAAAAATCGAACTTTTACCCTCTTCCTGGGCAGACTGATGCATCAGATTGTCTTTCCAGCGGGCCACCGACGTCTCATCCTCCCACCATGACAGGGAAAGTATCTTTTCGGGATTATTCAGACTCTGAAACCTTTCCAGGGCGATAAACCCTGGCGCATCTGCCAGCAAGGGTTTCAACCCGGAGGCGAGTTGCAAATAGCGCGCCTGGGCAGCGGGTAAGGCTTCTGCTTCAAAAAGAACCGCAATCATTTCAACACTCCATCATTAAGATGGCGTCAGTTTATGCCCGACAGAAAGCGATGCTTCGGTCGGCACCGAAATATGGAAAGTGGTCATAGCAAACAGCTACACAGGAAATACCAATGTTTTGCGGTTTCTCGATGATATTAGTTACAACAGACAAAAGAGAATACAAAAAAATACTGGTTTGTGACACTGGCGAAAGGTGCCCTCAGTCTCGCAATCTGGAAAAGTTTCCTGCTGACCGAAGGCGTTTTTTAACGGAAATAACTAGGTTGTTGTAACTAAGAGCGCAGCGTTAATATCCTGCTACCGAAAGACCAATATGGGCAAATGAACATTGTCAGTGGCGGGTGTTGCGGATAACCTTAATAACCATAAAATTTAAATGGGTATCAGGAAGGTTGTCATGAACCGTTTTATGATGGCAAACAGCCAGCAATGCATCGGATGCCGAGCCTGCGAAGTCGCCTGTGTCATGGCTCATAATGATGAGCAACATGCGTTAACCCCCGAGCAGTTCACTCCTCGTATTACGGTGATTAAACATCAACAACAGCGTAACGCTGTCACCTGTCATCATTGTGAAGATGCACCCTGTGCCCGTAGCTGTCCAAATGGCGCAATCAGCCGCGTCAATGATTCCGTGCAGGTTAATCAGCAGCTGTGTATCGGCTGTAAATCCTGTGTCATCGCCTGCCCTTTTGGCACCCTTCAGGTGTTAATCACTTCCACTGGCAAAGCCACCGCGCACAAATGCGATCTCTGCCTTGAACGCCGGGATGGGCCGGCCTGTGCGCAAAATTGTCCTACGCATGCTTTGCAACAGGTGAATAACGTTACCCTGACCAAACTGGTGCAATCACGCCGCCTGCGTGCCGCCAGTCAGGAGGCGCAACCCTGGCACCAGGTCGCCGTGCTGCCACCTGTATCTGACCATGCCAAAGTACGGCAAATGAAAGCATCGTCGCCACGGGGAGAAGCAGACAAACTCCCGTTGGTAATGCGCCAACAAAGCTTTGATGAAATCTACCTGCCATTTCATGCAGAGCAGGCACAACGTGAGGCACAGCGCTGCCTCGCTTGTGGCGAGCATAGCATTTGCGAGTGGAAATGCCCCCTGCATAACCACATTCCGCAATGGATAGCACAAGTGAAAGCAGGCAATATCGCCGCCGCCGTGGCACTTTCACATCAAACCAACTGTTTGCCCGAAATCACCGGTCGCGTGTGCCCGCAGGACCGCCTGTGTGAAGGTGCCTGTACGCTTCGCGACGAATATGGCTCAGTTACCATTGGCAATATTGAGCGATTTATCTCTGATCAGGCACTGGCGCAGGGGTGGCGGCCCGATTTAAGCACGGTGCAACAGGTGAATAAACGCGTCGCCATTATTGGCGCGGGTCCAGCCGGGCTGGCCTGCGCGGATGTGTTGGTGCGCAACGGCGTAAGCGCGACAGTTTATGACCGCCACCCGGAGATCGGCGGTTTACTGACCTTTGGTATTCCTTCTTTTAAACTGGATAAAGCGTTACTGGCGCGTCGGCGTGAGATCTTCAGCGCTATGGGCATCCGCTTTGAGTTGAACTGTGAGATTGGCAAAGATATAGCGCTGGAGACATTGCTCAGTGACTATGACGCCGTATTTATTGGCGTCGGAACCTATAACTCGATGAAGGCAAACCTGCCTAACGAAGACGCCCCCGGTGTCTGCGATGCACTCCCCTTCCTGATCGCCAATACCAGACAATTGATGGGGCTGCCACCCGCTGCCGGACAACCATTTATCAACACCGCCGGTCTGAACGTCGTGGTGTTGGGAGGGGGAGATACCGCGATGGACTGCGTGCGCACGGCGCTACGCCACGGGGCGAATAAAGTGACCTGTGCGTATCGTCGCGATGAGGCCAATATGCCTGGCTCCAGGAAGGAGGTGAAAAACGCACATGATGAGGGGGCAGCGTTTGAATTCAACGTACAGCCGGTGCAACTGGAACTGGACGACAGTGGCAAGGTTTGCGGTATCCGTCTGCTGCGCACACAACCGGGTGAGCAAGATGCGACGGGCCGCCGTCGGCCAGTGCCGATTGAGGGAAGCGAGTTTGTCATGCCTGCCGATATCGTGATTATGGCGTTTGGTTTTAATCCTCACGCCCTGCCCTGGCTGGTGAGTCAGAATGTTCAACTGGATGCCCGTGGCCGCATTGCCGCCAACGTTAACAGCACCTACCGTTACCAGACCAGCAATCCGCAAATTTTCGCTGGCGGTGATGCGGTGCGCGGTGCAGACCTGGTGGTGACGGCGATGGCCGAAGGTCGTCATGCGGCACAAGGTATGATGGACTGGCTGGAAATATAAGATGGGGTGTGCAACCGACCAAAATATGAATTAATTGTTTCTGAATATCGATAATAACGGTTAAATTCGCCACATCTGGTGGCGAATTGAAATCCCGACAGACAGTTAATATTTATAAAATATGTGATCGACTTCAAACAAATTTTAAAATGCCGTAAATACCTGAAAAAAATAATAACTTTATTATGCAAATGCACATTGCCTTGCGTCAGGGTAAACCTTATCGTTTTCTGGTGGAGAAATAAATAACAACGTTAAATCAGGATTGATATGTGCAAAGCGACCTGCATTCTTCCAGTGTAAATAATTAATTTATTCCAGGCATCCCTGACTTGAACAATTCATTATTTACATTTTTAAAATTCTATCAAGTTTAAGGTGGTGCCAGATGGCTCAAGTCAATGAAGTCGGCGATGTTGTTCATGCCAGGAAAACCAATGTCAGGTGGCATGTTGTTATTATTCTTTTTATCATAACCGCCGTGAGTGTTGGCGATCGCTCCACGCTGGCAATTGCCGGTAAAGATATGACCACCTCTCTGGGAATTAACCCTGGCCAGATGGGATGGGTATTCTCAGCATTCGCCTGGGCATACTGTATGGCACAGATTCCCGGCGGCTGGTTACTGGACCGTTTCGGTTCAAAAAAAATCTATCTCTGCGGCCTGTGTTTGTGGTCAGTGTTTACTTTATTGCAGGGTTTTGTGGAAGTTTTCCACGGTTCCACTGCCATCATCTGTTTCACCGTTCTCCTGTTTCTGGTTGGCCTGTGTGAGGCGCCGGTCATGCCGGGAAACAGTCGTTTTGTCGCCGCCTGGTTTCCCTCTAAAGAAAGGGCTACCGCCGCCGCAGTTTTTAATTCGGCGCAATATTTCGCGACGGCGATTTTTGCACCCATAATGGGTTGGCTGACACTGAATTATGGCTGGCAATCTATTTTTATCTTTATGGGCCTGTTGGGTATCATCATTACTTTCTCTGCGGCCAGAGTCATCCATAATCCGTTGAACCATCCCCGCGTGAATGACGAAGAGATTGAGTATATCCGTGAAGGCGGCGCCCTGGTGGATATGGATCAGGGCAAGTCAAAGACAGCTTCCGCATTCAATATCAGCGCCTTCAAGCAATTGGTCACTAATCGCATGTTATTAGGGATTTATCTTGGTCAATATTGCATCAACGTTTTGACGTTCTTTTTCATTACCTGGTTTCCACTTTATCTGGCAATGGATAAGGGTCTGGATATCAAAACGGTTGGATTTATTGCGGCCATCCCGGCAATTTGCGGATTTCTGGGTGGATTGATGGGCGGTGTGATCTCGGACCGTATTTTACGCATCACAAAATCACTGTCTATCGCACGTAAAACGCCCATTGTCCTCGGCATGCTGCTCTCCATGGTGATGGTGTTCTGTAACTATGTCGACTCGATTTACCTGGTTGTCTTATTCATGTCACTGGCTTTTCTTGGCAAAGGCATTGGCGCACTGGGATGGGCAGTGATGTCAGATACCGCCCCGAAAGAGATGGCAGGTGTCGCCGGTGGGTTGTTTAATTTGTGTGGTAATTTCGCAGGCATCATTTCTCCGGTTGTCATTGGCTATATCGTAAAAGCCACAGGACATTTTGAATGGGCACTGGTATTCGTTGCGATCCATGCGCTCATCGCCATTTTCAGCTTTGTGGTCATCGTTGGTCCGGTTAAACGTATTGAACTGAAAAAAGCGCTTTAAGCCCTACCGTGCCACGGATGGCGCCGGGTCTGATTCCAGTCAACCTTCTCCTGACAACCCGCATATTTATTTCCTCAGAAAAAAGCCCATTTCCAAAACAGAGATGGGCGAATTCACTTCCTTTTTTTTGTTTTTTTACTAGTATTTCCCTGATGCTGCTTTTTCAGCTTAAAAGTATGCCGTTTCGGTACAGATGTGAAAGGTTGACTTCAGGTAGGGTTGGATTTATGTAGGGTTGGATTTATGTAGGGTTATTTTTATGTAGTTCTATGTCAACGGAGAGACAAAATCGATGAAATCATTATCAATACCCCATAATTTAATTCAGATGTTTGAAAATGACACCGTGGTAGGTTGGGCGATCAAAGACCGTACCTCAAAATTTGTCTATGTAAATAAAGCATTCAAGATCTGGCAAACTATCGCCACCTCTTATGATTACGAAGGCCGTAAGATCCACGACGTTCCGGTACCAGTCGCTGAATTTGCCGATATATTTGAGCAGCAGGAAAGGTTTGTAGAAAGCACAGGAACTATTTTAAGAGCCATCACGACGCATATTCAGGGTCGTGAAAAGATAATGCAGCCGGTTTATAATATTCAGGAACCACTTTATGACGAAAGCGGCACATGCATAGGGACAATAATAAGCGTAAGACACGTTAATATCCTTACACCCACATCATTATTAAATGGCAAGCTGAATCAACACGCCACTTTTCAAACTCCATCTGATATTTTTACAGAAAAGGAATGGGAAGTAATGTATTTATTACTTTGTAATCTCAGCCTTAAGGAGATAAGTAATGTTCTTGGCATTTCTGTAGATGCCGTGAACGGGAGGCTGAGAAGCTCCTTCAGAAAAACCGGTGTAAACTCATCGGCGGCATTAGTTGATTTTTGCAGAACCAGTAGATTTGATAACTATATTCCTCAGTTTTTCCTCAAAAAAGGCCACATCGTCATAACTGGTTGAGAAAAAATGGAATTTTACTTCAAAAATTCATTGCTGGGATGGGCGGTAAAAGATCACTCATCCCGATACGTTTATGCCAATGACCGAGCCTGCAATTACTTCAACATCCCTTCTGATAAAATAAACGGGTGTACAGACCGGGATCTGATTAAAGATATTGATAGCGTTTACCACAGCATCATACTCGATGATCAAAAAATCGCCCGCACCGGCAGGATGAGTGTTGTGGTGAAAATCGTGAGTTATGGCGGAAAGGATGAACGCAAAGCATTCAGGGTTGAAAAACGCCCCTGGCAGTTCAAAGATGGCTCAGTAGGCATCATCTGTACTTACATTGAGTTGGCTAACGTTTATTTTTCAACGTTCATCACGCATTCCAGTCGAAGATCACTGGTATTCACTAAACCTTCTGATTTTTTCACCGACCGGGAATGGGAAGTGATTTTACTATTATTTTGCAGTGTCAAACAGAACATCATGTCAGACATGCTCGGTATTAGCGCATTCACGTTAAGGAACAGGATAATACGTTGTTGTCAGAAGGCGGGAGCACTGAATACCTCGAGTCTGCTGCAATATTGCTATTGTAAGGGGTGGGATAATTATGTCCCACCTTACTTTTTAAACAAGAGATACCTGGTCATTGAACAATAATGGGACAAGCACTGGCGGACCTTAAGCCCGCCAGCATGTCACCGTTAAAACGGCGCCACCTGCGCCAGACTCACGGGGTGCCGCTGCCGCCACCAGCCAAAGCTCAGTAAAGAAATTCCACCAATGATGACCAGAGCACCCAGCAAGGTGAAGCCTGACATATAACTTCCCGTACGCGCATACAGAATCGCGACCATGAAACCCGCCAGCGTCCCGCCACCACCGGCACCAATGCCATTGACGATGCCCGATGCAGCCCCCACCGCATGAGGACGCACACTTGACTGGATGATCGACCAGATATTCGGCGTAAAACTACTGGCGTAATAGCCCATTGCCAGGGTGATCAACGTCATTTTCACCACGGCGCTCTCCACCCACGGCAACAGCAGCAACATCGCGCCAGGGATCAGCAGACCCAATGCGGCGATTAAAATCCGCTTACCGGTTTTGTCACTCAGCCATGACATAGGGATAGCCAGCAATACGGCCAGCAGGTAGGGCAGCGCGCTGGCAAATGCCTGGCTCCATCCGGTGAAGCCGAGGGATGTCACCACCATTGGAATCCAGAGCGTAATCCCCCAGAACAACATTCCCTGCGTAAGATAAGTGATGATCAGCAACACAAACGACATGCCGCCAAAATCCTCACGGGTCAGACGCACTTTGCGCGGGGCCACCTGCGCCTGCTGCAACGGCGCATCACGCGTATTCAACAGCACGCGGGCATAGAGCGGCACCATCACAAGTAATCCAATGCCGCCACAGAGGAAAAAGAGATTACGCCAGCCCATCATATTGTGTAGCGGTGTCAGGATGATAAATCCCAGTCCGAGCGCTAAAAACTGGCCGTAATAATGGATAAGGCTGTTGGCGCGGGTCAGTTCTGCCGGGGAGAACCACAGCCGCACAAAGCGGGATTGCTGCGGCCAGTAAATCCCTTCCGCCACCCCCAGCACGAAGCGACAGGCGACCAGAAAGGCCACGCTGCTGACCAGGCCGGTGGTGAGGGTAGCCAAAGACCAAAGTGCCATCATACCGATCGCAATGGTTTTAGGGTCAAATCGGGTGGTGAAGATACCGCCGGAGATATTCGCAACGATATAACCGATGAGAAAAGCCGTCAGTACCAGGCTTGAGGTGGTGGCAAACCCAGCTCCGCTAAAACCGAGATCCTGAGCCACGTCCTTCAGCGTAACGGAGAGATTAGTGCGGTCGATGTAAGAGATAAACATACCCAACATCAGCGTACCGCCAATACGTAACCATGGAGATTGCATAGAGATGACCTCAGTAAAAGTCAGCAGCGCGCCACAAGGGAACGCCTGCTTTCAGGGTGAGTTGAGGCATCAGCAACTGGCTACCTGTCAGGGTATGCTGATGGACATCGGTAAAGGTAATCGAACGATTTTCAAGCCGAAAAAGCGCCACATCGGCATAACTGCCCGGCGCCAGGGTGCCTATCTGATGTTGCATTCCCAGTAAGGCCGCAGGCCGGGCGGTACAGCAGGCAACCACCTGGTGCAGCGACAAACCCAGCGCAAGAAACTTCGACATCACCCAAGGCAAGCCATACACCGGTGCACGGTGTAACGTCATTGATGACAGATCGCTACTGATGATATCCGGCAGAAAATCATCCTCCACGGCACGCTGAGCCACCCGCTGGGAAAAGTTATTGCGGCCATGAGCACAATCAAAGATCACCCCGCGCTGGCGTGCCTGGCGCGCCGCAGGCTTAACGCGCCCCTGTTCATCAAGCAGTGTGTCCCCTTTGCCGTGGTAGCAATGGGCGAACACATCCCCAGCACGGAATATCTCCAGCAGTTGTTCGGTGGTTTGCACCGGGTCAGTCATGTGCACGGCGACACGACAATTTAGCGTCTCAGCCATCTCAACGGCACGTATCATCGGACGGGAACCCAGTTCACCGACAATGCCGCGTTCTTCTTTCAATTTCAGACCGAGCAGAACATCAGGATACTGGCGGAAAAGTTGCTGTAATCGGGGGAGGTCGAAATACGCCGGATCGTGATTCTCTTCTTGCCAGAGCTGGCCTGCCGGGTACGCTGCGACATAAGCTTTAATACGCACCAGGCTACGGGGGATCTGGTCGCGCAGAAAGCTTTCGACATTGGCGCTCCCGGCAGAACCGGCATCAACCACGGTAGTGACACCAAACGGCAGGGTGGCAAGATCGGGAGGTACGCTACTGTGGGTGCCGCCATAAAATACATGGGCGTGATAATCAATTAACCCGGGAAACGCATAGCAACCGGCAGCGTCGATAATCTCAGTCGTGCCGCTGACAGGCGTATCCTCCGGGGCAATGACATCATTCAGGATATGGATATCCTGACGGCATTCCGTTCCTCTGGCGGGATCAATAACAATGGCATTCTTAATTAACAGATGTTTTTCAGGCATAGGGGCAGACCTTATTTGTGGTTATTCACCTTTTATTCCCTCTAAGCCTGGTGTTAAACACTGAATTAAGCATCGTTCATCTGCCCGGATTTAACGCCATCAGGAGCTGATTCTCTGTGAAAATAACCAATTTGATTTTAACTGCTTCACACTATTTTTTATTTTGTGAGCAACCCCGTGTTGACACAAAAAATAACATATTTACATAAATTGACGCACGGAAATAGCAAAATCGCTGCGTTAACATAGCAGCAGACCTCTCAGTCTGCTGCCACTCATCAAGGATTTACGGGTAACTCACTGGTGTGATTGCGCTCGGGTCGAGATGTTTACTCAATGTCTTGATTGCCGACTTCATCGGGCACAACGTACCGACGTCAGTGATACGGCAGTCGGCCTGACGCCACTCTTCACGCAGCAACGGATGAGCCTGGTCGACTGACTGTAAATGACGCAGGTCGTCCAGACTTTGTCCCTGAAAGAAGACATGGATAAACCGCTCACCACTTTGCGTGTCACGCCAGCGCTCAAAGACCAGACTGCTTCCCGGCGGAATATTGCCACGCGTATAGCCCGGCAGCGTCCAGCTGAAGCCCATCAGCGTGCGCACCATCGCGATATTGGTATCATGCGCAACCAGCAGTAACCAACGCGTATCCGGCATCGACGCCGGGGTATGATCCACCCCCTGCAACATGGCGTTCAGCAATATGGAACCCCGTTTCTGCGCGGTATAAAGCACGTCATTACTGAGATCATAATTGGCGGTCAGCAAGGGCAAGATCTCGGTTATCTGTGCAGCCGTTGTGATTTTTCCCCAGGCGAGCTGACTGAGCGGCAAATTTTCATTCCAGCCAAGCCGCAAGGTTTCCACCATATTAGCCAGCACGCTCAGACCCTCAACATAGGTTTTGCCACTTTTGCTTTGTTTAATTTGCCAGGGTTTATCAAAAAAAGAGCAGTCCGTTCCGGGAGCGCATACCGCGGTCTTCAGTGCGCTCACCGCAGGCTGCAATGCCTGTTGTCGTGCCGCCAGATCCCCCGCTTTGGCCTGTACCGCTGCCAACTGTGTTGCCGGTTCGGTGTTCGTCGCCGGAAACGCTTCGGTCTGGAACAACGGATCGTTCTCCTCCTTCACGCGGTGAATGGCAACACCACAACCGGGAAATGCCCCATCAACCAACGCCAGGGCTGTCGCCTGGGTACGTTGTAACGGACTGGCTCTGACATAGATATCCTGTGGCTGCGGGCAACCGGCGGTCAGTAAACCGAGCTGGCGATAGTGTTCACCTTCCCAGCGTCCTTTGTTTACCACCGCCGCATAACCATGTCCGGTCAGTTCACCGTCACGGGTGACCCAGGTTGTCCAGTGACGATGCGTGGCGGCCTCGATGTCCTTGCGGTTATCCGGCGTGGGTGGCCGGATGCCGTGGCGGCTGAGTTCCACCACTTTCTCCAGTTGATAATGTGCTGCTGCGTGGGTTTGCGTTGCGCATAACCACAGTGCTCCGGCGATGAACAGGCGTGCAGCGGCCTGATGTCTGCGTGGCATCATAATCTCTTCCTTTATTGAGGTAATTAAGATGAAAACAGGGTGCGGTGTTCGCTGGCGTTGCGTCTCGCCACCATCACAGCAGTGACAAAACACAACAACGCGGAAACAAGACCGGCTGCCACCCAAAACAGGGACAACGTGTGAAAATCGTAAAGTTTTTTGCCGTTTTCCATCACCGAGGTTTTATCGATGATAAAGCCGGTCAGGAACTCACCAAAACCCGCGCCAGCGTAGCTGACAATACCAATGGTGCCCAGCGCAGCGCCTGCTGCTTTGCGCGAGGAGATATCCACAGCGAGCAAACCGCCCAGAAAACAGGTCAGCGCGCCAATGGTGGCACCGAAGATCACCATCGACAGAATATCGGTGTAGTAGCTGTGTGGGGACCACAGCATCAAGGCAAATCCGGCGGTGTTAATCAGACTAATAAAACCCGCCATAATGCTGCGATTGCGGGCAAAGAAACGGTCTGATAACACGCCAGCGAGAATGGTGCCAACGATGCCGGCAATGGCATTTACACCAATAATGGCGGAGGCTTCGACGGTGGTGTACCCCTTGCCTTGTTGCAGGAAAAAGATGCCCCAGGAATTCACACCGTAGCGATCGATATACATAAATGCCGAAGCCAGCGCCAGCGTCCAGAGCGCCGGGTTGCGCAGCGCCATCAGTTGATTACGCAGCACCGAACTTCTGGCTTCTTCTTCTTCAAGCGGTTCATCGCTGATGGTATTGATTGAGGGAAAGCCACTGCTCTGCGGCGAGTCACGCATAAACAACAGCATGATCACCACGCCGGCGGCACCCAGCGCCGCGGTGGAGAGATACCCCATATGCCAGCCGTAACCGGCAATAACCGCAGCAATCACCATGTAGGTCATGGCTTCGCCGATATTGTGCGCCGTTGACCAGATGGAATAGAAGGTGCCGCGCTCCTTCGTCCCGTACCAACGTGCCAGCGACACGGCACATGGCCCGACCCCCATTGACTGTGCCCAGCCATTGATGCCCCAGAAAATCGCCAGCATCATGGCATTGGTGGTCATGCCCATCATCAAGTTCATGCCCGCACTGAGCAATAATCCCAGGCTCATAAAGCGCACCACGTTGGCATGATCCGCGAGAAACCCGTTCACAAACTTACCGATGGCATAACTAAAGAAGAGTGCAGAACCAATCATGCCCAATTCTGACGGTGAAATCCCTAAATCCACCAGCGCACTTTTGGCAACGGTAAAGGAAAGACGGCACACATAAAAGGTGACGTAAGCCAGTGTCATCGCCAGAAAGGTCTGCCAGCGCACCACACGAAAACGGTTTTCATTAAAAGTTATGCCGTCTTTCGCCGGGCTGGCCCGGAAAAAGCTGAGTAATCCAGACATCATCGTATCTCCGTTGGGCGGAGGCGGTGCTGATTGATGTGTTTCATCCCTGAGAGCGTGTTCCCTGTTGTGTAGAGTACATAATCAGATGCCCTACCCGTGCAGGTTAAAGTAAGGGTTGTTTAACCCATTGTTTTAATTGTGGGTAAATCTTTTCACTTGCCAAAAGAACAACATTTCCGCGCGCGATCCCCTCCGCCGCAAGATAATCGTTGGTGATACCTCCCGCCTCCCGCATCAACACGATCCCTGGTAATCCATCCCAGGGGTTCATATGCGGCTCGTAATAACCAATCAGACGACCCGCCGCAGCCCAGGCGCTCATTAACGCGCCAGAGCCATTGCGCACGAACATGCCGCCATGTTGCAGAAGTTGGTCAAGAAACGGCAGGAAATCTTCGGTAGAAACGCGATGCGACGTGCCAACACCCATCACCCCACCCGCGACGGTGGTCGCCGGATGCGGCGAGATTTGCTGATCGTTCAGCCACGCGCCCTGCCCTTTGCAGGCATGGAACAGCTCGTGGTGATTGGGGTCATACACCACGCCGATCACCGGTTCGCCGTCAATAACGATGGCCAGCGAGAAACACCAGGTATGCAGGCCGTTGAGAAAACAGCTGGTGCCATCGATAGGGTCCACTACCCACAGCACCGATTTCCCCTCATCGGCCGTGCCGCTCTCTTCGCCGAGGAAACCATCGTTCGGAAATGCCTCCGCTATCCGCGATTTTACGAAGGACTCCACCTCACAATCGGCGCGGCTGACCACATCCTGCAAGTCGCTCCCTTTGTGCAGGGTTTGCAGACTGTCACGCTGTTGATAGAACTCATACGCCAGTTTTCCACCTGACTCAGCAAGACTACAGGCGAAGCGATAGCGCGCCAAAAGCGAATCATTTTCACTGGTTAACATAACCTCTCCCTAAAATGCACACGCGTGCATTATGCGATAAAAAATTAGCCCCGAAGGGCAGAGAGAGTGTGGCGGCAGTCGGCAGATTATACTGTGACCGATGCCGCATAAAATTAATTTTCCATTAAGCGCTGTTACGGATAATTAATTTCACTGGTACGGCACGCTGCCGTGAAGGGAGATCAAACTGTGCAATCCGCGTGATAAGAAGATCGACCGCATGGTGTGCCAGTGCGTCGGTATCCTGTTGAATTGTCGTAAGATGATAGGGATCCCATTCAGCCTGGGGTATATCATCGAACCCGATGACAGCGGGGAGTACCGTCCCATCATTAAGGGAACGAAGACCGTCAATTGCGCCCAGCGCCAGCATATCTGTGGCACAAATCAGCACATGGCAGCGACTCAGGGTGATGGCAGCGGCACGCCCTGCCGCATAACCACCACCCGCGATAAATTGTGGGGTGATGTTAAAATGAGGGGCAGCTAACACCAGCGCCTGATAACGCTCGCGCGTACTGAAATTCGACACATCTTCTCCAATAAACCCCACCTCCTGCCAGCCTCGTTGCCGACAGTAATCCACCATCAGCTGCATTCCCTGCGCATTATCGCTGGCAACACGATCGCAACCTTGCAGATTGGCATCACGGTTAATCAGGGTGACCGGGATTTTGCGCGCCAGATACTCCTCCGCCAGGGAGAGTGGCGGCGCACCTGAAGTAATAATCACCCCCGCCACATGGTAACTCAGCAGTTGTTTCAGCGAAGGCGCAAGCTGTTCGGGATCGTCGGCGTTCATCAGCAACGGCATAAACCCCTGCAACGCCAACTGATGCACCAGCGGCGAAAGCAGCTTACTGCGGAAAGGGTTGTCAAAACCGGAGGTAATAATACCGATGAAATTGCTGCTCCCGGTATTCATCGTGCGAGCGATAATGTTGACCTGATAGCCCAATTGTTCAGCGGCCTGTAATACTTTGGCGCGCGTTTTTTCCGCAACGGATGCCCCGGGAGTAAAGGTACGTGACACCGCAGAACGTGAAACACCCGCCAGACGGGCCACATCTTCGGCCTTCACCCAGTTTTTGTTTTTCTCACTCATGCTGAGTCTTCACTGTGATCATCCATTTTTGTGGAGAAACATTCACATTATCAAATCTGTGAGGCGTTGCAATCTCATGCATCTATCGCCATGCGGGAATTTCATATTGAAATATGCGAATTAATTTAATAACTATCAATAAATTATATTTTCCAGTGCATGGGAAAGATCTCGTGTTTTTCCCTGTTGCCAGCCGTTAAGGTTGTGAATCGGCAGTGGACGTTGTTTACTGAGGCAATCAAGGGAGGGACCAGCCTATGTTAACCTGCTTTTCCATCGCCAATTATCGATCCATCCGCGATCTGACCTTGCCGCTGGAACGCTTGAATGTGATTACCGGCGAGAATGGCAGCGGTAAATCAAACCTCTACAAGGCGCTGCGCCTGCTTGCCGAGACAGCCAAAGAGGGGGTGATCAATGCGCTGGCAGAAGAAGGCGGGCTGACCTCAACCTACTGGGCAGGTCCGGAAACGCTGTCGCGCAGTATGAAACGTGGTGATGTGCCAATCGAAGGTGGGCCACGCCATCATGTGGTGCGCCTTAAGCTGGGCTTTGCCAGTGACCATTATGGTTATGCGATTAGCCTGGGCTTGCCGACCCCGAGTTCATCAGCCTTTGCTCATGACCCGGAGATCAAGCGAGAGGTTATTTTTAATGGTCTGTACTACCGCCCGGCTTCCTCATTAGTCGAGCGAAAAGGTAATCTGCTTAAAGTCCGCGCAGACAGACAATGGCAGGTCGCCACACAGAAAGTACCGGTCTACGGCAGCATGTTCGACCAACTGGCCGATCCCACCACTGCGCCTGAGGTTTTCCAGGTGCGTGAAATGATACGCAACTGGCGTTTCTACGATCATTTCCGTACCGATAAAGACGCCCCTGCACGCCAGGTGCAACTGTTAACGCGCACCCCGGTTCTGCACCATGACGGCAGAGACCTGGCATCAGCAATTCAAACCATTATTGAAACCGGCGATCGCCAGGCGCTAGCCCGTGCAATTAACGATGCTTTTCCTGGCAGTCGGCTGGAGGTCATACAGCCAGGCGAGGGACGAGGTGCGATCGCTTTCTACCAACATGGTCTGCTACGTCCTCTTTCGGCCGCCGAACTCTCCGACGGTACGCTGCGGTTTATTCTTTGGGTTGCCGCCTTGCTGACGCCACGCCCACCCGAATTGATGGTGCTGAACGAACCTGAAACCAGCCTGCATCCGGATCTGCTGCCTGCACTGGCGCGCTTAATTTTTCAGGCCTCGCAACATACGCAAATTTGGGTAATCTCTCACGCCAGCCGTCTGGTTAATGCGCTGATGCAAGACTCAGAATGTCACCTGATTGAGCTGGAAAAGGAGCTGGGGCAAACGCAGATTAAAGGACAGGATATTCTCGACGTACCCGCCTGGCATTGGCCTGATGAGTGATGTCACACCGTCACGTCAGGTAAACGTCATTGCCCAGGTGATCACCCCAGCCACTACCGTGGTGAAGGTCAGCGCGACGAGGAAAAGAATATCGACCATTTTTTCCAGCCGGTGATTGCGCCGCTGGTTGCGGGTGCGTAGCGCCCAGTAAGACATGATGGTGGTCGCCAGATAAAGAATGGCATTGATGGCGAGCAGATCATCGCCAAGCGTATCTTCACGTCTCAGGGTGGTCACAACCTGAAAAATACCGATAACCGTAATACAAACGCCGACCATCGCCGCCGACGCCATAAAGATATGCACACAAATATCTTCATCCAGCCTGTTACTGATTTTGGGTTTGATCATCAGCATCACCTTAAAAAGAGCAACGTTCGATTTCTCAAATAGTGGTGATTCACTCTAACCTTATAAGGTTAACTCAGACTGAGGAGAGAGAATATGGCTAGCGGCTGGTCTGGTGATGGCGCCGTTCAGGATCAGATTGACGCCACTGTTGATGATGCCGTTGCCCGGGCACGGAGTCATCTGGGCCAGGGTGAAAGCGCCCACTATTGCGACGAATGTGGTGAGCCGATTCCCGAGGCTCGACGGCTGGCATTACCTGGGGTTCGCTACTGTATCAAATGCCAGAGCGAGCGAGACAAACATGAGGCCAGCCACAGCGGGTACAACCGTCGCGGCAGTAAAGACAGCCAACTGAGATAGCCTCTCAGGGCAGCGTTATTCCGGTTCTATCCAGGTTGAAGTAAAGTCGAACCAGCCCAGATTATTAAAATGCATCCCCTGTGCCTGCTCTGGCCCCTGCAAACGCATCCAGTGGTGAAACAATGGCTGCAACCACCCTTCCCTGATAATGATCTCCGTCAGTTGCCTGGCAGGGAGTACACCCGCACGCCACTGCTGCTGCCAGTGGGAAAATAAATGCTCATCGCCACCAGAAATGGAGGTTTTTAATAATGGCATACCGGTCAGCCAGGCACCGACATTCCAGGCCTCCGGCAAGGTAAAATTCACCGTACCTAACCATAAATCCGCATCACCGGCGCCTGCCGCCCAGGCTTCATAGGGCATTTCAATCGCCTCAACGTCAACACCACTGGCTGCCAGAATCTGCTGACATGCCCGAATTAACACGGGAAATTCCCAGTGTTGATGGTGGTACGCCAGACGCAGGCGTTGAAGGTCGGGAGTGCGCATTCCTCCTTTTGCAATCTGATGCGACCAGTCGGAAAGCAAGCTCTCTGCGGGTAGCCACAGCGCCCGGACCGTTTCCGGCATCTGTTGCCTGATGGCTTGCGGTGCCAATTGCGCCCGAATCCAGCGTCGGTGTGCAGGGTTATGCCACAGGGGCGAACGGCTGTCGCACAGCAAAAAGTAGCCGCCGCGCTCCAGTACCGGCTCTTCCGCTGACGCGGTAAAGTGCGCACCCAGCGCGGCGACGTACTCGATATCGCTCATCCCGGAACTCAGCAACGCCGAAGGTCGGTCGGAAGGGACGGGTTCCAGGCAGGTAATGATATCAATTTCGTCCAACAGGCTGCGAAAGCCAAAGTAGCGATCAAACGCGGTCAGGCGCAGGTGCCATTCGTTATTTTCCGCGACCTGATAAGGCCCGGAACCGACAGGGTGCGAGGCAAAATCAGGCCGCTGGTGATGGTCGGCGGGCAGAATCAATGCGGCGGCATCCGCCAACAATTGTGGCAACAACTCATCCGGGTGGCTCAGTTCAATCATGACGCTCAGCTCACCCTGCGCCAGCACGCTTTTAAGATGAGAAAAAAGTGGGGATTGCGTGCTGCGGGTCAGAGAAGCCACCACATCGTGGCTGGTTAATGACGTGCCATCGTGAAACAGCACTCCGGGACGCAGGTAGAATCGCCAGTGCAGCGCATCAAGCCTGCGCCAACGGTGCGCGATATCCTGCTCAACCTGCCCGGAGTGCTCATCAATACGTGTCAGCCCGCTAAATATCTGCCGGATCAGGTGAATTTCCGTACGCCGCAACGCCGTTCCGGGATAGAGATTTTGCAAAGGTCGATAATAAGGCACACGCAGCGACTGGCGTTCATCCTGCACGCTGTGGCCCAGGCGACCGCGCAGCAGGGAGGCCAGATGGTGTTTCTCATCACCCAATAATGTCAGGACACCACGCATATCGTTCAGATCCAGCAGGCGTTCAGCCTTTGCCAGCATCAGTTGCTGTTGTGAATAGCGTAGCTCCAGTTTTGCCAGATGCCCGCGACCGGGGCGGGCATGCCAGGCCAGCCACCCGGCAGATTGCATCTGGATAATCAGGGTGCGCATATGTCGTTTGCTGCAAAACAGCGCATCAGCGAGGGTTTGCAGCGTGGTAAGTGCCTCGCGCTGCGGAAACAGGGTTAACAACTTTTGATAATGCTGCTCAAGACGTTGGCTACTCATAAAAGATGAACTCTATAGCGCAAAAGACATCAATTTTTCATTTCCTCTTTTTAACGCACTATTTTCCCGCAGGCAATCAAACCGACGGGAACCCCCATGAGCAGAATGATCAACAAAGACACCCGCATATGTATGTCACTGGCGGCGCGACCAACCAACTTCGGTACCCGCTTCCACAATTACCTCTACGAGGCGCTGGAACTGGATTATTTATATAAAGCGTTCACCACTCAGGACCTGGCGGCGGCCATCTCGGGTATCAGAGCGTTGGGGATTCGGGGATGTGGGGTATCGATGCCGTTTAAGCAGGCGTGCATTCCGCTGATTGACGAGCTGGCCCCCTCCGCCGCCGTGATTCACTCCGTGAATACCATCGTCAATAACGACGGCTATCTGACCGGCTACAACACCGACTATATCGCCATCGAAAAATTGCTACAGAAATACGACGTTGCGCCGCAACTGACCTTTGCCCTGCAAGGCAGCGGCGGCATGGCCAGCGCCGTCGCCTGTGCGTTAAAAAATCACGGATTTCACCACGGCTACATCATCGCCAGAGATGACGAGAGCGGCAAAGCCCTGGCGGCAGCGCACGGCTATCAGCACCGCCATACGATGGAAGGAGTGACGGCTGACGTGTTGATCAATGCCACGCCACTGGGAATGGCGGGTGGTCCGGAGGCGGAGACGCTGGCGTTCTCATCCACGGCGATTACGGCCGCTCAGGTGGTGTTTGATGTTGTGGCGCTGCCGGAACACACACCGCTGATCCGTTCTGCCCGTGAGCAGAACAAAAAGGTGATCAGCGGTGCGGAGGTTTTTGCCATTCAGGCGGTTGAGCAATTCAGCCTGTATACCGGTGTCCGTCCTTCCGATGAACACTTCCGTCAGGCCGCCGCCTGGGCAAGGCAGGTTTAACGCTGATACAGATGGACGATCTCCGCCGATAACTCCCGCGCCAGCAACGATGTCATTAAATGGTCCTGCGCATGGACCATAATCAAGGTCATGGGCTGGCGACCTTCTCCCGCATCCTGCTCAATCAGGCGGGTTTGCATTTTATGTGCCTGGCGGGTGAAGGTATCGGACTGCTGCAACAGCTGTTGTGCCAGGGCAATATCTCCCGCCCTGGCAGCCTGCAACGCCTCAAAGCACAGGCTGCGTGCCTGACCGGCGTTAACGATAATCTCCATCACCGCCTCTTCTAAATCGATCATCATTGCTCTCCGTCAAAGCCGTTATTTGCCGCCGTGGCAGCAAACCATTCACCGCTTTTTTTCACGCTGCGCGTCTGGCTGGCGAGATCGAGCTGTACAAAACCGTAGCGGTTTTTGTAGCCGTTACACCAGGACCAGTTATCAATAAAGGTCCACATGTGGTAACCAAGGCAGTGGCTGCCCTCGGCAATGCCTTTGTGCAGCCACTTCAGGTGATCGGAGATAAAATCGATACGGTATTGGTCGTTAATCTGCCCGTCTTGCGCAAAACGCTGCTCGTTTTCCACCCCCATGCCATTCTCGGAAATAAAACAGCGTGGGTTGCCGTAATTCACTCGCAGATTGGTGAGAATGTCATAGATGCCCGGCGGGTAGATTTCCCAGCCACGATACGGATTCATGGTGCGTCCCGGCATTTCATAATGGTCAAAGAACCACTCCGGCATAAAGGGGGCCGCCGGGTTGACCGCATTTTCGCGGCATTTAACCCGCCGAGGTTGATAGTAATTGATACCCAACAGGTCGATTTTTCCTGCCGCGATCAGGGCGCTGTCCCCCGGCAGGCACGCCGGTAATTGATCGTACTGCTTCAGCAACGCCACCAGATCTGGCGGATACTCCCCCAGCAGCACCGGATCGAGAAAGCTGCGATTAAACAGCAGATCCGCATGATGCGCGGCGGTAAGGTCGGCAGGGTGTTGAGAACGGGGGTACGACGGTGTCAGGTTAAGAATCACGCCGATCTCGCCGCGATAGTCCCCGGCGCGATACGCACTCACCGCCGCAGCGTGGGCCAGTACGGTGTGATACGCCACCGTAGCGGCCCGGCGAAAATCGACCACATTGGGATAGTGGAAATCATAAAGATAGCCACCTTCCACCGGCACGATCGGCTCGTTAAAGGTGAACCAGTGCAGCACCCGATCGCCGAACAGGTCAAAACAGACCTGCGCATAGCGACCAAACGCTGTCACCACGTCACGGCTCTCCCAACCGCCTTTCTCCTGCATCGCCAGCGGCATATCGAAATGAAACAACGTCAGGAACGGCGTGATGCCCTGCGCCAGTAACTCATCAATCACGCAGTTGTAAAACGCCACCGCTTCCGCATTTACCTCACCCGTGCCATCCGGTATCAGCCGCGACCAACTGATGGAGGTACGAAAACTGTTGTGATTAAGTTGCTTAAGTAAGGCAATATCCTGCTGCCAGTGCTGGTAAAAGGTCGAAGTGTGCTGTGGCCCGACCTGCTGATGAAAACGCCACGGTTGTTGTGCAAACCAGTGGTCCCAGGTAGTGGCGCTTTTTCCGCCGCTATCGCTGGCACCTTCTGTTTGCAGGGCCGAACTGGCACTGCCCCACCAAAAATTCTCAGGAAACTGATACTTCATTACGTTTCTCTCCGGATTGAGTTGTCGCCGCCTGTTCCTGGGCTTTTTGTTCTTCAGATTTCATCAGGGAACGCTCATACGCACGCAGAAAAGGCAGGTACATCAGGGCTGACATCACCATGCAAATCAGGCACATCACCACCGGACTGATCGCCCAGTTGGCAGCCCAGGATGCACCAATTGGTGCCGGTGTGGTCCAGGGCGTGAGCGACACCACCTGGGCCAGCCAGCCCATCCTGGTGGCGGTCCAGGCGAGGATGGCATTAACCATCGGTACGCAGACAAAGGGGATAAACATCATCGGATTCATAATGATCGGCGCGCCGAACATTATCGGTTCATTGATGTTGAAGAAGCTCGGCACGATACCCATTTTGCCAATGGTGCGCAGATGGGTGGTGCGGCTGCGCAACAGCAGGAAAGCCAGCGGTAAGGTGGAACCCACACCCCCGATCAACAGGTAATGATCCCAGAATCCCTGAAGGTAGATGTGCGGCAACGCGGTGCCCGCCGCCAGCGCCGCCTGGTTAGCGGAGAGGTTAGCCATCCAGAATGGGTTCATAATCCCGGTGACGATCAAGGCTCCGTGAATACCGGCAAACCAGAACAACTGACAAAGCAGCACCGACAACAAGATCGCTGGCAGCGAGTCAGACGCCGACACCAGCGGCTCAAGCAGATGCATAATCGCTTCGGGAATAATCATCCCGGTCTGCGCCTGGATAAACAGATTGAGCGGGTGCAGCGTGCCAATGATCACCACCACCGGGATCAGGATTTCAAAAGAACGAGCCACACCGGTTGGGACTTCTTTGGGTAAGCGGATGGTGATGTTGTTGTGCTTCAGCCAGGCGTAAACCCGCGTCGAATAAATCGCGGTGATCAACGCGGTAAATATCCCCTGCCCGGATAAATAGGCTGTGGAGATAGTACCGTTGGAGTAAGGTGCGGCCACCAGCAGAAACGCCATAAAGGCCAGCAACCCCGACATGACCGGATCGAGCGAGAACTGCCGCCCGAGGCTTGCGCCAATCCCCACCGAGATAAAAAAGGTCATGACCCCCATGCTGAGGTAAAACGGCAACATCAGTTGCTCACGGTAAGTCGCGGAAAAATCCAGCCAGGCACGGGCAAAGCCGTTGGTGGTGGTGGCCGAGAATGGCGGGAAGATAAATACCAGCATGAAAGAACCGATAATCATAAACGGCAGCGCGGCAGTAAAGCCGTCGCGGATCGCTATGATGTATTTCTGTTGCCCGAGACGTCCGGCCAGCGGCGTGATCGCTTTTTCGATAACGCCAATCATCGACTGATATAACGAACTCATACCATCACCTTTATTCGTGAGCCGCCTCAATAAGCGAAAGCGCGAAATCCAGCACTTTGTCGCCGCGCTGCATACCGTAGTCCATCATCTCGATTGGCTGGACAGGGATCCCGGCGCTTGCCGCTTTGTCGGCCAGCGTTTTCAGCATGTATTTCACCTGAGGTCCCAGCAGCACCACCTGATAACGCGCAAACTGTTCGTCAAATTCGGTCACGCCATACGCATCAATTTCAACGGCCAGACCGCGTTCCTGCGCCACTTCTTTCATTTTGCGTACCAGCATGCTGGTGGACATCCCCGCCGAACAACACAACATAATCCTGATCATCGTCATCCATCCTTAAAGCTATGCCTCAATGTGGTTACGATTGGATATCATACGGAAACCGGTTTCCATGAAAGGTTGAACGAAGTGTGACCCGCATCAATTTCTGATGAATCGGCGCTTTTTTTATTAGATTCGCATCACAAAACATCATTATTTCAACCCATAACGGCGCGATTTATCGCGCGTCATTTTGGCATAGTTAAAAAACCGCGCGATAAATCGTGCCGCTACGGGATGGTGATTTTGCGCAAAAATGGAAAACCGGTTTCCAAGAATAAGGGAAGTCGTTATACTTCTGCTGGCTAAAGTTTGCTCAGGGTTTCCGGGGAGAAAGATGTCTACGATCAACGATGTATCGCGCTTAGCTGGGGTGTCAAAAGCCACAGTTTCTCGGGTGTTGAGTGGTTCGCGCGGAGTGAAGGAAGCCAGCCGTCAGGCAGTGCTCAAAGCGGTTGACGAACTCAAGTATCGACCTAACGTTATTGCTCAGTCACTCTTCAGTCAGTCTACCGGTTGTATTGGCGTCATCTGCGCCCAGGAAAACATCAACCAAACTACCGGCTACCTGTATGCGCTGGAAAAACAACTCAGCCAGCACCAGAAACATCTCCTGTTACGCTTCGCCAACAACAAAGCCGATGTGTTACATGCGCTCGATGAACTGAGCTGTGGCCTGTGCGATGACGTGCTGATCATTGGCGCGCGCTTCCCGCTCGATATCCAGGATGACAATGTGATTCTGGTCGATTGTGCCGAAACTGACTGGCCCAACAGCATCCAGTTTGACCACGGTTTTGCCGCTGAGACCGCCTGTAACTATCTGATCAGCCAGGGTAAGCGCCAGATTGCTTTGATCTATCCCGAGGCCGGTAACGCAGGCGAGCAGGTACTGAGTGGTTATAAGCTCGCACTGGAAAATAACCTCCTGCCCTATAATCGTAATCTGGTGTTTATGGATACGCCCTCTTCATCGGTCGCGCTTCAGGTGCTGCTCAACAATGCCAGTACCCTGAATTTTACTGCGTTGTTGACGGCCAACGACCAGGAAGCACAACAGGTTATTACCCAGCTACAGGCCTTTAATAAATCGGTGCCGGGCGACATTATGGTGTTCAGCCTGGCCGGTTCAGTCCATTTACCGGGCATTCCCACCATTCCGGCCATTGAGTATTCACTGGATGCGATGGCAGCCAGAATTGTTGGTTGGCTGACGAGAAAGACGCAAGATATGTTGGGTTCCTGTACGTTACGCGGAAACTTAATCATTCCGCGCTGACACCACCGGAGTGAGGAGACGGATAATGACGCAGCAGTATGAATACAGGCTCACCCGCATACCGGCACCGCCGACGTTTACGGATGCGCGCTCCGTAATCATCCCGGATGCCGTGATGCAGCAACGTCTCGCTGCACTCCTTCAGCGCATGAACGCACAACAACTGGATTACCTGGTCATTTACGCGGATAAAGAACATGGCGGAAACTTTGAGTATCTCGCCGGTTTTATCCCACGTTTTGAGGAAGCCCTGCTGGTGGTCAGTGCGGGCGGCTCTCTCAGCTACATCATGGGCAATGAGAACCTCAAGCTGGTGCCGTTTGCCCGCAACCCCGGCACCTGCCTGCACGCCCCGATTTTCTCCCTGCCAAATCAACCGATGGATGGCGACCAACCGCTACACAAGCTGCTGGCAAGCTGTGGTATCGGCACCATGAGCCGCACCGGGATCGTCGGCTGGAAATTGTTCGCCGATCTCGCGCTGTTTGATGTCCCGGCATTTGTCGCCGATGCAGTATTTCAGGCTTCCGGTGGCAAACAACGTATCAGCAACGCGACCGGGTTGTTTATCTCCCCGCACGACGGGGTGCGTATCCGTAACCGCGCGGCTGAAGTCGCCTTCTATGAATACGGTGCCAATCTGGCATCGGGCAGCCTGCTCAACGCGCTGGATGCGGTGGAAATCGGCCTGAGTGAAAAAGCCATTGGACAACGGCTGGCCGCCGCAGGACAACCGAACAATGTCATCAGTATCGCCGCCACCGGTGACCGTTTCAGCCATGCCACTCTTTATCCCCGCGACAAATTGATCGCGCTGGGCGACCGCTTTTCCCTGACGGTCGGTTACAAAGGCGGGCTGAGCAGCAGAGCCGCGTATGTGGTGACCTGCGCTGACGATCTCCCTGCGCAAGTGGCGGATTACCTCACACGCGTGGCGGTGCCCTACTACCACACGGTGGTCAGTTGGCTGGAGCGTCTCAAATGCGGCATCACCGGCGGTGAACTGTATCAGACGGTAGAGAATGTGTTGCCGAAGGAGCGCTGGCACTGGCATCTGAATCCTGGGCATCTGGTGGCCGATGAAGAGTGGCTGTGCTCACCCGTCAGTGCAGGGTCCAGCGCGGTGTTAAGCAGTGGCATGTTATTGCAGATCGATATCATCCCTTCAGTGCCGGGTTACGCAGGATGCAGCATCGAAGATACGGTGGCGCTGGCAGATGCACAGCTGCAACAAGAGATTGCGGCGAGCTACCCGCAAGTCTGGCAGCGGATGCAGGCACGGCGGCGCTATGTCGAACAGGTGCTGCATATCCGGCTGCATCAGGATGTGTTGTTGCTGTCGAATACGGTAGGTTATTTGCGCCCCTGGCTGCTGGATAAGACTCAGGCGCTGGTGAAGGCGGCAACCTGAATCCGAACGATTTTCCTATTACCCACACCGTCTGTGGTAGGCGTTTTTAGCCGCAGACGTGCGCTGCCCCCGTCTGAATTATCATATTTTCATATAGATGAAGATGATTTCTCGGTGATCTCCTGTCCGATGCGCTGAGAAATAATTGCGCAGCTTCACAATTTTTATTATTAGTAATTGCCAATGTTGCAGAGCGTGCTGAATACTCCCGCCGCAACATCCACATACGTTTTATTGCGGCGTGCTACTGCTTCGGCAGGCAAGACCAAAATAAAAATGCCAGCTCCAGTCTTTTCTGGAGTGCATTTTTGTTTTGGTCTTTTTTTTTGCCTTAACGAAAAGGGAAAATGATGAGTCATAACGAGTTAGCTGATGAAATCCTGCGTCTGGTCAACGGAGGCGATAACATCCGTACCCTGACACACTGTGCCACCCGACTGCGGATGGAGTTCAACGATCGTGCTGCGGTCAACAGCGAGCAGATTGAAAAATTACCCGGCGTGATCAGCGTGGTGGAACGCGGTGGACAGTTCCAGATTGTGGTGGGTAACGATGTACAACGGGTATTCCGCGTACTGGAAAAAGCCACCAGCGGCAACAAACCCACGACCACGCCCCAGGCCAAACAAGAGCGTGGCGGTATCGTTTCTCAAATCATCAGCGTGATCTCCACCACCTTCACCCCGGTGATCCCGGCGATTACCGGGGCCGGGATGATTAAAGCGCTGCTGGCGATCTGCAAACTCACCGGCGTGATGAACGAGAGCAGCCCAACGTGGCAGTTGCTGAATATCATCTCCGACGCAGCGTTTTTCTTCCTGCCGGTGCTGCTTGCCTATGGCGCGGCATTGAAATTCGAATGTAACGCGATTCTGGCGATGACCATTGCCGGCGCGCTGCTGCATCCGGATCTGGGTAAAATGCTCGCCAGCGGCAAGCCGGTGGATTTCCTCGGTTTGCCGTTCCAGCTGGCGGATTATGCCGGTTCGGTACTGCCCATCATCCTTACCGTCTGGTTGATGTCGTACATCGAACGTTTTGCTGAACGTGTCTCACCGTCAATCATCAAGTTTTTCGTCAAACCGATGATTATCCTGCTGGTCACCGCACCGCTGGCGCTGGTGGTGGTCGGCCCGCTGGGCATCTGGCTGAATGATGTCGTTGCCTCCGGCGCGGTGATTATTGACCGTCATGCCAGTTGGCTGATCCCGATGCTGATGGGTGGCTTGCAACCGTTCCTGGTGATTACCGGCACCGCCTGGGCGATGACGCCAATCGCCACCGGTCAACTGAGCAAGAACGGTTTTGAAATGATTAACGGCCCCGGCATGCTGGCTTCTAACATCGCGCAAGGCGCAGCGACCCTTTGCGTAGCGCTGAAAACCCGCAACAAAAACCTGCGTCAGCTCGCGTCTTCCGCTGGCTTCACCGCGTTGCTGGGCATTACCGAACCTTCGCTGTATGGCGTGACCCTTAAGTTAAAACGACCGCTGATCGCGGCGATGATTGGTGGCGGCTGTGCCGGTATCTATGCCGGGTTAAGTGGCCTGGTCCGTTATGCGTTCGTCTCCCCCGGACTGGCCGCGCTGCCTGCCTTTATTGGGGCTAACCCGATGAACATCGTTCATGCCTTGATCACCTGTGTGATTGCGATCGTGGTCACCTTCGCCCTCACCTGGATACTGGGTTTTGACGATATCCCTGATGGCGACACTCAGCCCCTCAAAGCCGCACCGGCACCGGTAAACCTGAAGCCCGGCACCATCATCAGCCCGTTGCGCGGCGAGATGGTGCCATTAGCTGAAGTCAAAGATGATGTGTTCTCCCACGGCCTGCTGGGCCAGGGCGTGGCGATCCGTCCCGAGGAAGGTGTGTTGCGCGCTCCGGTGAGCGGCAAAGTGATGACCTTCCTGCCCTCCTGCCATGCCGTAGGCCTGATGAGCCACGATGGTATGGAAGTGTTGGTGCATATCGGTCTGGATACCGTGGCGCTGGGCGGTCAGCATTTCAGTTCGTCCCTACAGGTGGGCGATGAAGTTCAGGCGGGGGATGAGCTGGTGCGTTTCGATCTGGCAGCGATTGCAGCCGCCGGTTATGACCTGATCACGCCGGTGGTGATCATTAACAGCGATGAATATGCCGTCACCACAGCCCCTGCCGCACCGGTCGATTTCGGCCAGCCGATTATGGAACTCAGTCTCAGGGAGCAGGCCGCATGATTTATCAGACACAAGCCGCGTTTCCTGACGGTTTTCTGTGGGGTGCCTCTACCTCGGCTTATCAGGTGGAAGGCAGTTGGGACAGTGACGGCAAAGGCCCGTCGGTGGTGGATATGCTGACCCATCCGGCGGGCAAAGCGGATTTCACCGTCGCCAGCGACCATTATCAACGTATGGAAAGCGATGTGGCGTTGTTCGCCCAGCTTGGCCTGAAAGCCTACCGCTTCTCCATTGCCTGGTCGCGGGTGATCCCCGACGGCGATGGTAACGTTAATCAGGAGGGCCTGAATTTTTATCGTCGCCTGGTGGATACACTGTGCGCGCACGGCATTGAACCGATCGTCACGCTGTACCATTTCGACCTGCCCTGGGCGCTCGAGCAGAAAGGCGGCTGGCTGAATCGTCACACCATCGACGCCTTTGTGCGCTATGCCGATGTGCTGTTCCTTGCGTTAGGCAACAAGGTGCGTTTCTGGCTGACGATTAATGAGCAGAACACCATGATTCTGCATCCCGGCGCCATTGGCACACCGCCGGGGCGCGAGTTACCGGATAAAAAATCACTCTATCAGCAAAGCCATCATATGTTGGTGGCGCAGGCACAGGTGATGCAGCGCTGTCATCAACGACTGCCCGAGGCGAAAATCGGCCCGGCGATCAACACCACCTCAATGTACGCCGCCACCTGTCGCCCGGAGGACGCCATCGCCGCGCACAACTGGGAAACGCTGCGTTGCTGGAGCTTTCTCGATGTCGCGGTACATGGCCGCTATAACGCCCTCGCTCTGCGTTATTTGCAGGATCGTGGCCTTGCGCCACAGATGCTGCCGCAGGATACCGCGCAACTGGCGGCGGCACGCCCGGATTTTGTCGCCATCAATTACTACTCCACCGCCACCATCGCCGCCAGCCGCGGTGATGCCTCCGATGTTGCGCCGCGCGCCGGCGATCAGCAGATTATGTTAGGTGAACCCGGCGTGTACCGGCCAGAGGAGAATCCTTATACCGCCAAAACCCCGTATGGCTGGGTGATTGATCCGGTTGGATTACGTTTAACGCTGCGCAAGGTCTGCGAACGCTATGGCCTGCCGGTGATGATCACCGAAAACGGCATCGGTGCGCCTGACACCCTGGCTGCCGACGGCACAGTCGATGATGGCTACCGCATCGATTTTCTGCGTCAGCATATTGAGCAAATTCAACTGGCGCTGGCCGACGGCGTTGAGGTCATCGGTTATTTCCCGTGGTCAGCGATTGATGTGGTTAGTACCCATCAGGGCTATGCGAAACGCTATGGTTTCATTTATGTTAATCGCCACGAGCAGACGCTGAACGATCTACGGCGCATACCCAAACGCAGTTTTTACTGGTACCAGCAGGTGATCGCCAGTAACGGACACCAATTACAGGACACCCGTTAGCAGATGAAGGTCATTAAAGTCCTGAACAACAGCCTGGTGCTGATCGAGGATGGCGAAGGTAAAGAAGCCATCGTGATGGGTAAAGGCATTGGTTTTAACAGCCATGTTGGTGACCTGATCCCGCGCGAGAAGGTCGAAAAGTTGTTTATGGTGCAGGAAAATCTGCCCGGCGCGGAGTATCTGAACGCCTTCGCCGCCATGCCGGAAGAGATTTTCCAGATGACCGCGCTGGTGATGCAGATGGCGCAGCAGGAACTGAGCCATCCGCTGCGTCCGCAAATCTTTTTTACCCTGACCGACCACCTGATGTTCGCAGTGGAGCGCAGCCGCAAAGGGATCATGCTGCAAAACCGCGTATTGTTTGAGGTACAACGTTTCTGGCCAGCCGAATTTAACCTCGCACAGCAGGTGGTCGCGCGACTCAACAGTCAGTTCCAGCTTGAATTGCCCCCCGAAGAGGCGGGCAACATCGCTTTTCATCTGGTAAATGGTCAGTCGGAGCACAGCGACACCAGCCAGACATTGCTGGCGATGCGCATGCTGAAAGATATCTTCAATATCATTCAGTACCACGCCTGGATCACTATCGACACCTCTTCGCTGAATTACTCACGCTTTTTGATCCATATGCAGTTCTTTATCCAGCGGATGTTCGCCGGGCAGCTCAACCACAGCCAGGGCAATGCATTGCTGCCACAAATCATCCGCCAGCACCCGCGTATGCACCGCTGTGCGCTGGTGATTAATGATTATGTGAAGAAAATGCTGGAGGTTGAGATGACCGATGATGAGCTGCTGTGGCTGATCGTCCATCTGGTGAGGATTGCAGAGGCACCGGCGGATTAATTGAGGAAGGTTGGAGCATTACACAGAAAAGTATTTTGATTCCCCTATGATTCATTAACCGATTTAATGGCTTATATAAAACCCATAAATTCGTTAAGAATTGTTGAGCACCTCCTGGCCAGGCAGGTGCTCAGTCTTAAGCTATATCAACTCACCTGCATCGACTTCAGCATATGGTCCGCCAGGCGTAAGCTCAGCGCTGCGCCAGTCAGTGTCGGGTTCATGCAGGATGCCGAAGGCATCACGCTGGTGCCCGCAATCCACATATTGGGGTGATCGTGGGTACGGCAGTTGCTGTCCACCACCGAATTCTTCGGATCATCGCCCATAATGGTGGTGCCCATGATGTGCTGCCTGTCCTGATACTTGGTATCAATCGACAAAATTTCCGCGTTGAGCAGCTCGGCAAACTTGTGGAAATCCTTAATACCCTCATCCTTACCGGCATGCCAATAATCGGTCACGCTGTAATAAATTTCCGGCAGCGGAATCCCAATCGCATCCTTTTTGGTTTTGCTCGGCGTCACGCGGTTTTCCGGCAGCGGCAGGGTCTCAAAATCGATGGCGAAGTTAAGTGAACGTGCCGACTGACGTCGAATCTCCGCGTCAAGTTTTGAACCCAACACCCCTTTTGCGATCAGCGACGCGGCATAATCGGCGGTCGGCACCGTATTACGCACCTTGATCTTGTAGCTGGGGAAATCCTTGCGGAACGCGCCATCACGATTGTTCAGATAGACCAGCAGTTCGGTTGGGCCCTGACCCGGCCACACATCTTCCGACATCATCACATTCATGCTGATGCCGGTGTGTCCCATCAAATTGCGCCCGACCTGGTCAGAAGAGTTAGCAATGCCGTTGGGGTACTTCTCTGACGTCGACATCAACAGCAGTTTTGGCGATTCAATACCGTAAGCCGCCAACACAAAGTAGTTCGCCGTCAGATGATGTTCGGAGCCATCCGGCTTCTTATACCAGACGCCGGTGATCTTACCGTCATCCGCCGCTTCAATGCGGTACACCACCGCGTTATCCAGCAGCTTTGCGCCGAGACGCTCGGCTTCATCGATATGCATCGAGCCATCGTACTTGGCAGCAATCGGGCACACCGGATTGCAGTTGTTGTTACCGGCGCACATCGGGCGTTTGCCCCACGGTTTGGTCGCACGACCGTTCGGCTCCAGCACCGGGTTGTAGCCCCCTTTACCGAGCAGGTCGCTGAGGCGGTCAAACAGGTAACTGGTCGGCAGACCTGGCATTGGGAACGGGGTGGAGCGTGGCGGCCAGGCTTTTCCGCCCTGTCCACTCTCATCCTGACCATCCACGCCGGAAACGCCCAGCTCATGCTCCGCTTTGCCATACCACGGCTCCAGCTCATCGTAACCAAACGGCCAGTCACGGCCCCGGCCATACAGGCTGTTGAGCTTGAAATCATTCGGGATCATGCGCCAAAGCGCAGAACCGAAGTGCCAGGTAGTGCCGCCGACCACGCGCAGGTATTTCGTCGGATACTTCACCGGCCCCACCTGTTGCAAATAATCACCGTAGGTCGAGGGGATATGCGGCGGGTTCGGATAGGGTGAACCCACGCCCTGTAATTTAATGTTAGTCAGTGACATTTTGAACGGTGAGTTACGGAAGCGCTCGACGATCTCCTGACGTGACACCCGCGGTCCTGCCTCAAGGATGATCACCGATTTACCGGCCTTCGCCATTTGGGTCGCGATCAGGCCACCCATCACTCCTGACCCGATGATGATCACATCAGCATCGACTTTTTGTGCACTCATGCGTGTTCTCCTGTTGTTGCCACCTGACCTTTTTGTGTCACTGCCCAATAGAACGGCCCGCCGCCGTAGGTCGGCACCACGAGGATATCTTTGGTGGGCAGGTACATCATGGCATCGGCATAGGCGATCAACTCCAGATCGCTGCCGCTACCCACTACGCCGGTGTACCAGGCAGAAATGAGGGTTTTGGCGGTTTGCCAGTCGCTGTTGTCCGCGGTGAAGGCCGCCAGGAATTCATCAACATGAGAAAAATTACGCTGTTGCAACAATGTCTTCAGGCTACTGAGCTTCTGACTGAACTGCGCATCATGACGCGTCAGTGCGTCGTAATAGCGTTGCCCCAGCAACGGACCGCACGGACGGCTGACGAGAAATTGCGACACCTGAAGAAACCCCGAATCAGCCAACTGATCTGCCGCCAGCGCTCGCGCCGGAAACAGTGAATTGCACATCGCGCCGAGAGACAGGATGCCCATCCCTTGCAGCAGTCGGCGACGGGAGATGGCGGTAGAGTTGTTATGCGCCATGTTTTTTCCCCCTGCGCGAAAGTGAAACTAACAGCACCAGCAGAAGAATCACCACGATGACTGCACCGCCCCAGACTGCGGGCTGGGCCAGACGCGCAATCAATGGTCGTTCACCACCTTCACGCACGGTTTTCACCTGATCGGCCGTCACGTTCAGCTCGGCGTTGCCAAAGTTTTTCAACACGTAGTTGCTGACATCCGCGATTTGCTGATCGGTCAGACGATCGGTAAACAGCGCATCCGGGCCGAAACCTGGCATATCAATATCTTTGCCGTCGACCTGACGATGAACCCCATAAACGATAGTGGCGATTAAATTGTCAGCCTGAGCGGCACCGGTGGTGGTGTTATGGAACAGCGAGGGATAGATAGTGTTGCCGGAACCATCCGCCTGATGGCAATTGGCGCAGGTGCTGCTGTAGACTTTCCAGCCCGCATCCGGATCTTTCACGGCGCGTTGCAGTGCTTCACTGGTTGCCGGTTGGCCGATATTATCGCGCGCCTGACTGACCGGCTGACTCACCGCCGGAACCTGACGCAGATAAGCCACCATCGCCTGGATATCCTCATCAGACAGATATTGCAGGCTGTGTTCAACCGCTTCGGCCATCGGGCCTGCGGCCTGAGCTTTGCCCGCCACATGACCGGTTTTCAGGTACTGCGCGATCTCTGCATCGCTCCAGTTACCAATACCGGCTTGTTTATCCGGCGTGATATTCGGCGCATACCAGCTACCGAGACTGCCGCCACTTAAGGCCTGATCGTTATTTTGTCCCATCAACGCATTACGTGGCGTATGGCAGGTATCGCAGTGCGCCAGCGCATTCACCAGGTAATCACCGCGATTAATTTCAGCGGATTTATCGGCAGCAGGCGTAAAAGGTTTGGCATCCTCGAATAACATATTCCAGAAGAACATACTTGAACGGATATTAAACGGGAATGGCAAATTTGTTGGTGCCGGTACATTATCGTCAGCTTTCACGCCGTGCATAAAATACGCGTACAAGGCGTGAATATCGCTATCGGTAATTTTCGCATACGAGGTGTAGGGCATCGCCGGATAAAGATGCTGCCCCTGTTTATTAATCCCCTCTCTGACGGCTCTGGCAAAATCCTGTTCGGTATAATCGCCAATTCCCGCTGTTTTCGATGGGGTGATATTGCTGGAAACGATATTTCCGAGTGGCGAAGAGATAATATACCCCCCCGACATTGCTGCACCGTGATCAGGTGCGGTATGGCAGGCCCCACAGTCTGCTGCAATAGCCAGATACTTGCCTTTCGCAATAAGCGATGCAGAGTCTGTCGCATTTTCAGCATGGGCTGAAAATGTCGCAGACATCAGAATGCTCAACGCGAAAGGCAGACAACTCTGTCTCACCTTTCTTGCCTTCATGGTAATTGCTTCCGGTAAATAATTATTAGTGTTATTAAAATAAGAAATGCACATCTGTAGCAATGCCACAGATGCGCAAGGTTAACAGATTGTAAATCTATACAAAATACAAACGGTGCTATAACAGTTCGTAATCATTGAAAACAATATTTTCACCACTGGCCGCCGTGATATCAACTTTGCCAGGTTCGGTCAAAAACGCATCGCCGGGATGAACCCACACTTCTTTTACCCGGTTTACATGGGTAGGGTCGGCTAACAACACCCGCCCTTCTGTGAAGAACACCCGCACTCCCGGCCCATGCTGGGTATATTCGCCGGTGCTTTCACCCGGTTTAAGGGTCACTTTCCAGCCTTTTACGGTTTTCTTATCCAGCACCTGCTGGAAGGCCTCGTTTGACGGGCGGGTGGCGCCGCCAAAATGTTGCGGTCCCGGAATATTGATTTCAAACGCCACCTGATGATTAACGTTATTGCCGGTGTTGGTGACTTTATCGGTATCAGATTTCCCCTGATGTTCCCCGAACTTCACATTGCCGGTTTTCATTTCGGTGTTGTTGGCTGGTTTGTCCGGATATTCGATTTTCACCGGGCTGCCTTCAATATGAGTATTAACGTAATCCAGATGTTGTTCGTGATACAGCGTGGAATGTCCGGGCTGGATTAGCACCCGCATCACTGTGACATACTTATTTTCCAGAATAACGTGATGCAGCGGTTCCAGATCCGTTGCCACCACTTTTTCCGCCGCACTGGCTTGCACACTACCAGCCACAATCGCAGAGGATAATAAGGCGTTCAGCAACGCATGACGAATTTTAGGCATGACAACTCCTTTATTTAACGCATAAATATCATTCAAATTCAGGCTGAATGAATAATGTAACATGATGATGGTGATTGATATTTACTCAACAATGGTGACCCAATTTGCACCTTTCCCGGTTGGCACGCGTTCAATTAATGAAAGCTTGCCGGTATTTTGGTCAATTGAATACAACGCCACCTGGGTTGATTTTTGCCCTGACTCGATCAAATAACGACCCGAATTATCAATAGCAAAACCGCGTGGTTGGGTTTCGGTTTTGGTGCTGTTAATTAACGTCAGTCGCCCATCAACCGGAGAAACACGAAAAGCCGTGATATTGCTGCTGGTGCGTTCGGTGGAATAGAGAAAACGACCGTTCGGGGTGATATGAATGTCCGCCTGCCACAAACGCGGCTTGGCTGACTTCGGTAAATCATCATCACCGGTCAGTGGACGCGCCTCACCACGTTGCATATTGCGGGCAATGGCCGGATCGAGTGATGGCGTCGCTTCATGTTCGGTCATGGTACCGTCCTGATTTAGCGTCAGACGCGAGATATTGCCGGCCATCTCAGTCAGCAAATACATGTTTTGCGCGCCCTGCTCATCGCGTTGCGGCGCGAAGACAAAATGGCGAGGACCGGTAGCCGCTTCACGCTGAATATTCACAAACGACGGGGTATTGGGCGTCACCTTGCCGCTGTGGCTGTCGAAGCGGTATTGCAACAATTGATCAGCACCGAGTAACGGAACAAACAGGAACTGGTTGCTGGGATCGGTTTGAATCGAATGCGCACGCTTACCGGTATGCACCACCTGTACCGGTGCGCTTTCCACTTTGCCGTCGCTGGCGATGCGATTGACGCTGAACAGATCACCACCATAGGAAGAGGAGAGCAGAAAACGGCCGCTCTTATCCAGCGCCAGATACGCCATCGCTTCCGGCAATGGTGTATCCGCAAAGTGACTCAGGGTGCCATCCGCCTGAATATGCCAGGCCGAGACGTGATAAGGCTGGCTGCGTACCGACACGTAAAGCGTTTTTTTATCGCTGGAAACGGCCATTGGCATGCTTTTCAAACCGGTGGGATATTCCCCAAGCGGCTTAAGTTGACGCTGTGCTTTATCCAGCGTATAGGCGGTCACTGTCCCGCTGTCGCCATTCGAAACATACACATACGCCTTTTCCTGTGCCATCACAGTGGAAGCAAATAACATCATTCCTGCGGCCATGATTCTCTTTTTCATTTTTTATCGTCACTTATTGTAGGGTTCAGAGATTGAGTTACCAACGGGTGTTGAAATGCTCGCACAGTTCCAGCACCGCCTGTTCCGGTAAGGCCGTTGGCTTCGTTGTGCAGTTCAGCCATAAACGCGCGGTTTCCTCCAACTCCTCCAATGCGAAGCTGGCCGTTGAGACCGATGTGCCCCATATCACCGGCCCCAGACGTTCCAGCATCACGCCGCGCACCTCGTTAGCCAAACCGGCAACCTGCTCAGCCACCTCGGCGTGGCCTGGACGGCGATAGTCGATCAGCGGGATACGGCCAACTTTCATCACCTGGTACGGCGTCAACGGCGGCAGAATGCTGTCGCGCTGCCAGACCCCCGCCAGCGTCAGTTGCACCAAATGGGTTGAATGGGTATGTACTACGCCGTGCGCATCGGGATTGCGGTCATAAATCTGGCGATGCAGCAGCAACGTTTTCGAGGGCTTATCACCGGAAACCCACTCGCCGTCGCGGTTAACTTTGGCGATACGCGCCGGCTCCAGATGGCCTAAACAGGCATCCGTCGGCGTGATCAACCAGCCATCTTCCAGGCGAGCGCTGATATTGCCTGCGGTGCCGGTGGTGTAGCCGCGGGTAAACAGATCTTCCCCTACCCGGCATATCTCTTCGCGTAACGACTGTTCATTTTGCATAGTTTTTTCTCCTCACTCGCTCGCCGTGGCAACGACAGGCGATTCACTTTGGGTGTTGATGGGAAGGGGTTCCAGTTTGCCAAGCACAAACATAAAGGTCAGCGCGCCCAGTACGCAGATACCGCCGGCCACCAGTAACGGCACAACAAACGAGCCGTGGCTCAGGGTAAGCATCACGCCGGTAAACGAGGCGGTGACAATCCCGGCGAGATTACCGGCGAAGTTCTGAATACCGCCGAGGGTAGCGACATAGTTGCTGGCGGGTGCCACGTCTGCTGGCAACGTCCAGATGTTGGCGGCGGTAAAGGCCAGGCCCGCATAGGTAATGGAGAACAGCGTCAGGATCACGGTGATGCTGTCGGTAAATGCAGCGAATGCGATCACACTGGAAAGCAACATCCCGGTGATCAGGCAGGTTTTGCGCGCCGCCGTCAGACTAAACCCCTTACGGTACAGCGCATCAGATACCACCCCGCCCAGTAAGCTGCCGGGGATCCCCATCAGCGCCGGAATGGCCCCCAAGGTACCCAGCTCTTTCAGCGAGAAGCCATGCGCCATAGTCAGATAGGTCGGGAACCAGGTGACAAAGAAATAGGTGGCGAAGTTCATGCAGAAGAAGCCAATCATCATGCCCCACACATTGCGATGGCGGAACAGCGACCACATCTCGATCTTGCCGTTGTTCTGCGTCGCAGGCACGGCGCGATCTTCCAGCAAATTCTGCCGTTCAGTTTCATCCAGCCCTTTCATCTCTTCCGGCTCGCGATAAAACAGCAACCAGATAGCCACCCAAACCAAACCTAACGCCCCGGTCACCACGAAAGAGGTTTCCCAGTCCCAGGTACTGATTAACCACGCCACCAGTGGCAGCGCGATCGCGCTGCCGGCGCGCGGGCCAGCATCAAAGATGCCACTGGCGGTGGCGCGTTGCTTTTTGGCAAACCAGCTGTACACCACTTTGACACAACCCGGGTTTCCCCCCGCTTCACCGATGCCTAATGCCAGGCGAGCGGCAAAAATCGAGGCAAAGCCTTTGCCAAACGCGGTGAATACGGTAAACAGCGACCACCAACCCACGGCCAGCGCCAGTCCGGCACGCGCCCCCAGGCGGTCAATCAGGCGACCGGCCGGGATCTGCATCAGGGCGTAAGTCCAGAAGAAAGCGCCGAGGATCAGCCCCATGCTGGTGTCGTCGATGCCCAGGTCGGCTTTGATATGCGGAGCAGCGATCGCCAGGTTAATACGATCGATGTAATTGATAGCGATGGCGAAAAAGCAGAACACGATCATCAGCCAGCGAATTCGTGGATATCTGCGCATGGTGAATTCCTTTATGATTTATTTATGGGTTACAGGAGGTTTAGCCGCATCACGCGTGCAGCCGCCGCCGGTGTCGTTAAAAATCGGGGACAGACATCATGAAACTGTTAAAAAAACGTGAGCAGGCATCCCCGACCTGATAACATGATGTAAAAAGTAAGCGATTACAAAATACAGTCAAGCCAAAAGTAAGCGCTTTCAAAATTGATGGTGAGTTGTCTGCGAATTTTGTGGACAAGCTCACTCTTTCAGCAGGAGTGACTTGATGAGTGAAAAACAAAATGGATCCGGCCGCGTATCACTGGAAGATGTTGCCCGCCTTTCTGGCGTGTCAACGGCCACTGTTTCTCGCGTGTTGAACGGCAGCACTACCGTTAAAGCGGCGCGCCGCGCCGCGGTGGAAAAAGCCTGTGAAGAGCTCGGCTATGTGATTAACCGCGCAGCGCGCACCCTCGCCTCGCGACGCAGCATGACCATTGGTGCCGTGGTGCCAACATTAGCGACGGAAACCTTCTCCCGCGCGCTGGCGGCGTTTCAGCAGTTAATCCATGATGCGGGTTATACGTTGTTGCTGGCGAACTCCAATTTCGACCCGGACACCGAGTTGAAAGAGGTGAACAAGCTGATTGAATACGGCATCGACGGTCTGATGCTGGTGGGCAACACCCACCATCCACGCCTGTGGGAGCGCATCAGTCAGCAAGAAATTGCCTGTATCCAGACCTTCTCCCATGACAGCGAGAAGCCCTGCGTCGGCTATGACAGCGAAGGTGCAGCAGAAACCATTGCCAGACATTTGCTGGAACTGGGGCATCAGCGATTTGCGGTGATTGTCGGTACGCCGCCGTCAAACGATCGTGTTTCGGATCGCCTGAAGGGGACACGACGGGCGCTACAACAGCAGGGGCTGACATTGGCGGATAGCCATCTTGTCGATAACGCTTTCACCATGAACGACGCACGCAAAGCGGTGTTCCGCCTGCTGGACGGGCCGGAGCCGCCCACTGCCATCATTTGTGGTAACGATTTGCTGGCATTCGGTGCCATGCGCGCCGCCAGCGAGCGTTATCTGCGCATTCCCGGCGACATCTCCATCGTCGGTTTCAATGACTATGAGTATGCCGAGCACCTGGAACATCCACTGACCACCATGCGCGTAGATCTGGCTTCAATTGGTGAACATGCCGCGCATTATCTGTTGAATACGCTCAATAACCTGCCTGCCCCGCAACACACGCTGATTAAGACTGAATTGATTGTTCGGGGCAGCAGCGGTTCTGTGCCCCGTCAGGAACGCTAATCGCGGCGTTGCATACCAAACTGGTTGAAGATGTCTGTCACCGCAGACGTTTTCAGCCAGGCCAGAAAGGCACTGGCCCGTTCTGGCTGTTGCGCACACGTCAGCACCGCCGCCGACAGCGAGATCGGTTGCTGTGCTTCCGGCGGCAGCGGACCCACCACGTCAATCCCTTCCACCATCAGCAGTTCGCTGATTTGTTGCACCGCGAGATCTGCGTTGCCGTTAACCAGTTGCTCAGCGGTAAACCCGGCCGGGATCACCGTACCGCGCGCACGTAGCGGCTCATCGATATTGAGTTGCTTTAACAACCGCGAGAACCAGACGCCGCTGGCCCCCGCTTCCGACCAGGCCACAGAACGCGCCGCCAGCAGGCTGGCAATCAGTCGGTCAAGGTTGCTGATATCCGGCGCTACGGCACCGGCCAGCACCGCCACACCAATCGGAGAGTCAACCACTTCAATGCGGCTGCTGCCATCGGCAATCCCTTTGTCAATCAGGCGATCGACGGTGTCCACCGTGGCGATCACCACATCCGCTTCCGCCCCCTGGTTCAGCTGTTGCTCGATAACGGTACTGGGATGCCAGCATATTGCCAGCGGCGTATCCGGGTGTGCCGACTGCCAAACATCAATCAGCGTGTTGAACGGTGCGCTCAGGGCGAGCGCGCTATAAATAGGTAACGTCATTATTATCCCTCGCGGGCAAACAGCGGAGCACGGCGCAACAACGCGGCATCCAGTTGGTCGGGTTTGGTGACACCAATCAGCGCCATATCGCGATCAATCTCATCACGCAGGATATGCATGGCATGCTCGATGCCTGCCTGGGCGCCAATCACCGAACCGTACAGAAACGGACGGCCAAGAAACACAAAGTCGGCACCCAATGCCATCGCTTTCATCACATCGGTACCACGACGAATGCCGCTATCGATTATCACCTTCATATTCCCTTTCGCCGCGGCGATTTCAGGCAAGGTATGCAACGGCGGCACGGTGTGATCAAGCTGGCGTCCACCGTGGTTGGAGAGGATGACCGCATCCGCGCCTAAATCACGGGCGATAAAGGCGTCCTCCGGTGACATCAGCCCTTTGATCACCAGGTTGCCTTTCCACTTCTTACGGATGGCCTCAACGTGTTTCCAGCTCAACTTGTCACGCGCGTTGGTGTTACGCACTTTGTTCGACATCATCGGCGGTCCGCGTTCCGCATCGGTGTTTTCAAAATGCGGGGCACCGTGGCGCAGGAAGGTTTGTGCTACGGTGCCGAGCAGCCAGCGCGGACTCAGGGCGCTTTGCCACATCACTTTCGGCGTGATTTTGATTGGCATGCTGAAGCCGCTGCGGGTGTTGTGTTCGCGATTGCCAAGCATCGGCGTATCACCGGTGACCACCAGCGTTTTATACCCGGCGCGTTCAACACGCTCGACCAGACGGTCAATACGCGGTTGATCGCCCGCCAGGTAGGCCTGAAACCAGGCATCGGGATTAGCAGCAATCACCTCCTCCAGTGGAATCAGTGACGATGCGCTGAGTATCATCGGCACGTTCATCGCTCTGGCCGCTTTTGCCAGCATCAGGTCGGCACGGTAGCTGACAAAAGACGCGCCACCCAGCGGGGCGACACCGAAAGGATGGGACCAGTTATGCCCCAGCAGGCTGACGTGCTGATCACGCCCGGACACGTCGCGAAACATGCGCGGCACAAACACATACTGCTGATAAGCCTCATAGGCTGCGGCGATGCCTCTGCCGGTCTCCACTCCGCCTTTTACGTACTGAAAAATCATATTTGGTAAGCGCTTGCGTGCATGACGTTCGAAGTCGTCCAGCGCCAGCAGATCGCGAAAATGGCGCGGTACGGTATTAGCGGGACGAACCTGCACTTCTGGCGTCACGGCGATGTTAATAGCGGTGGTGTCTCCACGAGTTGTCATAGTGCGTTCTCAATTTTATGGAAAGTAAGCGATTTCAAATCAGGGGTTATTACGAGGCTATCCTGTTTATATCCTGACAGACGCGCAGTTTTTTTGTGTGATCGCCGTCACCATATGAACAGAAATGTAAGCCCTTACATTTTCAACCCGGATTAAGTATGGTGTGCTGTAGTCCACTTTGATCGTCGCTGCTGACGGAGATAACCATGAACCAACGCATTGTTTTATTGCACGCTACCCCGGTGGCGATGACCCCGATTCAGGAAGCTTTTAACGACTTATGGCCCGAGGCTGAGGTAGTCAATCTGCTGGATGACGGGCTGACCATTGACCGCGCCAAAGAGGAGCAACTGTCGCGTCGATTGACGGATCGCTTTGTGGCTTTTGGTCGTTACGGCTACAGCATGGATGCCCGGGGTATTCTGGTCACCTGCTCCGCATTCGGTCCGGCGATTGATGAACTGGCAGCCGCCGTGCCGGTGCCGGTGTTAAAACCCAACGAAGCGATGTTCGAAGCCGCATTGCAGCAGGGCCAAACCATCGGCATGTTAGCGACCTTCGGCCCGTCACTGGTGACCATGTGCGCCGAATTCGATCAGTATGCGGCGCAAATCGGATCTGGTGCCCGGCTGGAAACCGTCCTGGTGCCGGACGCCATCGATCGGTTACGTAAAGGGGATGTCGACACCCACAACCGGCTGGTCGCCGAATATGCGCCACAACTCAGTCATTGTGATGTGATCATGCTGGCGCACTTTTCCACCTCTCGCGCCGCAGATGCGGTGCGTGCGCGTGTCGATATCCCGGTGCTGACGGCCCCGCATGCGGCGGTGCAGAAAATGAAGGCAGCCACAGGAGCATCATCATGTTGATTGGCGTTATCGCAGATGATTTTACCGGAGCCAGTGATATCGCGGTGACACTGTCACAAGGCTTACCCGGCGAAGGTGGCTTGCGTACCACGCAATATCTCGGCGTGCCACAACAACCTGCGCATGCGGAAGTCGAAGCCGGTGTGATTGCCCTGAAATCCCGCTCGCTGCCTGCGTCAGAAGCGGTCGCGCAGTCGTTGGCGGCCTGCGAATGGCTGCTGGCGCAGGGGTGTAGCCAGATTGTGTTTAAATATTGCTCGACCTTTGATTCCACCGATGAGGGGAATATCGGGCCAGTGCTCGATGCGCTAACAGCACGTTTGCAGGCAAAGCGCGTGATTGTCTGCCCGGCGTTCCCGGCGATGGGTCGCACCCTGTATCAGGGTAATCTGTTTGTTCACGATCGACCGCTAAATGAATCCGGTATGGAGCACCATCCCTTAACGCCAATGAAGGATGCCGATATTCGCCGCCTGTTGGCACGCCAGTCCCATACCCCTGTCAGCCATATTCGCTGGCAACAGGTGGTGGAAGGCAGCGAGGGGCTGCGTGAGCGACTGGAAACCCAGGATAATGACTCCGCACAGTTGGTGGTGGTGGATGCCCTGAGCGATCATGACCTGACAATTATTGGTATCGCTGCGGCGGGGCTTAAATTGATCAGCGGCGGCTCCGGCATTGCCCGGGCATTGCCACATAACTTTATCAAGGCCGGGCAGGCACTGGGCCATCGGAGTAACAACCCGGCCGTCAGCGGCGCGACCGCCATTCTGGTCGGCAGTTGTTCCGGTGCCACACGCGGGCAGATCGAGGAGCATCAAAAACACCACGCGGTGCTGGCGCTGGATATCACCGATGTGATGAATGAACGCGTCAGTGCCGATGATGTGGTGAAATTTATCCTGGCACACCAGCAGGAATGTCCGCTGGTGTACTCTTCCGGCGATCCCGACAGCGTGCAGCAGGCACAGCAACAGTTTGGTCAGCATAATATCTCCCGCCAGCTCGATAAACTGTTTGGCGATGCGGCGCGCAAACTGGTGTACGAAGCGGGTATTAAACGTCTGGTGGTCGGCGGCGGAGAAACCTCCGGCGCGGTGGTGAGCGCGCTAAATCTGGGATCGTTGCAGGTTGGCGAGGAGATTGACCCCGGCGTTCCGGCGCTGTTCGCACAACCGGAAGCACCGCTGGCGCTGGCCCTGAAATCAGGAAATTTTGGCCGGAGAGATTTCTTCGCTCATGCGTTAAAGGTACTGGCAGGGTAATTCCATCTCCCTGGCCGCTAACAGCGCGACTTATCGCGCTGTTCTTATGATTTGTCCCCGAATCCCCCACATCTATTGCTCCCAAGAAACAGCCCCCTCACTTACCATTCAATGTCTATTGAAATAATAATCTTTAGCTTATATAGTTTTAACTATAAGCCACAGCTTATAGGGAATTGGTATGTGGACTATACTTTTTAGCCAACGTTTTGATGACTGGCTTCATGATCAGGAAAATGGATTACAGGAAAAGATCCTCGCAGACTTGGTCAATCTGCAAACATATGGACCTTCACTCTCACGTCCATATGCAGACACAGTAAATGGCTCCATGCATAAGAATATGAAGGAACTGAGGGTTCAATATTCAGGACGTCCCGTACGTGCATTCTTTGCGTTTGACCCGGTAAGAAGAGCCATTTTGCTGTGTGCAGGTGATAAAAGTAATGACAAAAAATTTTATGAACGAATGGTCCGTATCGCGGATGATGAATTTTCGGTCCATCTGGCAAGAATGGAGGATAACCAATGAGAACGTTAGATGAAGTGTTGGCCGCCCGCTCTCCGGATAGCCAGGCGCGAATCAAAGAAATGGCTGATGAGTTGATCCTGGAGACGGGACTCCAGATGATACGTGACGAGTTACAGCTCTCTCAAAAAAGTGTTGCTGAAGCGATGGGAATAAGCCAGCCAGCGGTAACGCAGTTGGAACAACGTGGCAATGATCTCAAAATCGCCACCTTAAAACGCTATATCGAAGCCATGGGCGGAAAACTCAGCCTGGATGTGGAATTACCCACCGGCAAACGGGTTGCCTTCCATATTTAACAACCCTATCAAGCAGGGCAAGCGCCCTGCTGGCGGGATTATCCGTTTCGCTCTGCGGTTTCCGCCTCAAACGGTTCCTCATTCACCATCGTCGCCTGAATCGCGTCTTCCTCCAGCGTCGGGTTCAGCGCGGCACCAATCGGAGAAGTCGCCAGACTATCCGGCATCACCACATGCGGCAAAGGGACTTCGGTGGTGGGCAATGGCAGGGCTTTGACCGGGCGATTCATCAGGGCGATCAGCAATGCGCACAAGGTAAACGCCAGGTACAGCACATGGCTGCCGAAGGGTTGCATCAGCGCCCCCACCACCAGCGGACCAATGCTGGCCCCGATGCCGAACGCCATCAAAAGACAGGCGCTCAGGGAGACGCGCCTTTCCGGCATCACCTGATCATTCGCCAGTGCCACCTGAAGCGGATAAAGTCCAAACTGCATCATGCTGACGAAAAACGCGATCACCAACAACATCTGGAACGAGAGAGTCCAGGGCAAACCCAATGTCAGCGCGCCCAGGCCATACAACAACGCGACAAAAAACAGCAGCCGCTGGCGGTCAAAGCGATCCGATAACCAACTGAGCGGGAACTGAGTCACCAGCCCGGCGAAAATGCTGACACTCATAAACAAACCGGTTTGTTCGGTGCTGAAACCCTGACGGCTGGCATAGACCGGCGCTAAGCCATAAAACGCACCGAGCGCCATCCCGCTCACCAGCGTGGTGGCCAGTAAACGCGGGATGGTGCGGAGAAAATAACCCAACTCCATCGGGGCTGGAGACATCGCACGCGCATTGGTTCGCGTGGTCAGGGCAATCGGCACCAGACAGAGCGCAAAGCACAGCGCGACAATCAACAAGGTGCTGATGCCAAAGCCATCCTGCATCGCGAGGATCACCTGGCCGCCACTCAGACCCAGATAGGTCGCTACCATGTACAAACCAAAAATCGTGCCGCGCTGGGAGGATTCCGCCTGATCGTTCAGCCAACTCTCCAGCACCATATATTGGCACATCATGCACAAACCGATGATCAGGCGTAAAAATACCCATATCGGGATCATGTCCGTCAACCCGTGACCCAGCACGGAGGCGGTCACGATTCCGGCGCAGGCGACATAGCTGCGGATGTGCCCGACGCGGGCAATCAGGTTGTGTCCGACTTTGCCGCCAATCACCAGCCCGACATAGTTAGCCGCGGTGATAGCGCCAATCAGCGTGCCGTTCACTTGCTCATGCGCCAGGCGCAATGACACATAGGTCGTGAGCAAACCAGAACCGAGCAACATCAGCAATGTCGTGACATATAACGGAAGAAAAGCGTTGAGCACTTTTCTCATAAGATGCTCAGTGAGGATGGTAAAGCAGAACCCGGCATAGAGACCTCATCAGTAAACAGCTTAAGTAACAACGGGTAAAGATAGACGATACCCGCCAGCTATGCTTACGAATTTTGCTGAACGCCAGAACGCACCGCATCTGTAGCGGCGCGATTTATCGCGCTGAAAAAGATGCGCAATAAAGTGCGCCGCTATGATCAGTTAGCGTAGCTATTCCACGCGGCTTCCATCCCTGCCCCTTGCACCGTTTTAAAACCATAACGATTAAGCGTGGCTTCCAGCGCCGCCAGGGTTTGCAACACGCAGTCTTTGCGCGCGTTGTAGCCCATAGTGCCGATACGCCACATCTTGCCTTTTAACGGGCCAAAAGAGGTGCCGATTTCGATACCAAAATCGTTAAGCATGCATTCACGGATTTGCTGATCATGCAGCCCGTCAGGAATGTTAATGCCCAGCACGTTATTCATCTTATGCCGTGGGTCGCCGAACACCTCCAGCCCCATCGCTTCAACCCCGGCACGCAATGCAGCGCCATGCAGTTGGTGTCTGGCGATACCGGCTTCCACACCTTCCTGCACAATCAATCGTGCGCACTCACGGGCACCATACAGCGCCGAGGTCGCCTCAGTGTGGTGGTTCAGGCGTTCGCTGCCCCAGTAATCCATGATCATCGCCAAATCAAAATAGTTGGACGAGATAATGGGTTCGTCACCGTCCTGATGACGGTTATCGCGGATCCCCTCTTCCACATGACGTCGACGGGTGATCGAGTCTGCCATCTGTTCACTCAGGGTAATGGGCGAGGTACCGGCTGAACCGCCCAGACACTTTTGCATTCCGGCTGAAACCGCATCCAAACCCCATGCATCGGTTTCGAGCGGATTGCCACCGAGAGTCGCGGTGGCATCGGTATAAAACAGCACACCATATCGCCGACAAATTGCGCCTAACTCTTCCAGCGGCTGACGCATGGTGGTGGAGGTATCACCGTGTACGGTTAACAGCATGGTCGGCCGCACCCGTTTGATCGCCTCTTCGATTTGATCGGGGGTAAACACCGTGCCCCACGGGGTTTCGATGGTGTGAACTTCCGCCTGGCAACGACGGGCGATTTCACACAATAAATGACCAAAACGACCAAACACCGGCACCAGCACTTTATCCCCAGGCCGGATGGCTGAAACCAGAATCGCTTCAATCCCGGCACGCGATGTGCCATCCACCAGCAACGTCCAGTCGTTGCTGGTGCGGAATACCGAGCGGTACAGCATCATCACTTCGTTCATATACGCCGTCATTGCTGGATCGTATTGTCCGATAAGGGGTGCTGACATGGCGCGCAACACGCGTGGGTCGGCATTGATCGGGCCAGGCCCCATTAACAGGCGTTGCGGGGGATTGAGCTGGCTAAAAACAGGCTTGTTCAAAACATCTTCCTTAGTGACGTAAAATTTTGCTGACAAACTGCCGCGTGCGTTCGTGAGTGGGCGCGTCGAACACCTGCTGTGGCGAGCCGGTTTCCACCACCTGACCATCGGCCATAAACACCACCTTTGATGACACCTCACGAACAAAACTCATCTCATGGGAAACGATAAACATCGTGATCCCTTCTGAGGCCAGTTCGCGAATGGTATCCAGCACTTCGTTCACCATCTCGGGGTCGAGCGCCGCCGTCACCTCATCCAGCAACAGGATGGTGGGCTTCAGCGCCAGCGCGCGGGCAATGGCAACGCGCTGTTGTTGACCGCCGGAGAGTTGGTCCGGATACGCATTGATACGATGTGACAACCCGACCCGTTCCAGTAAACGGCGCGCGTCCTGCTCCACCTGCTGCTTTGGCCAGCCTTTAATTTTGGTGGGCGTAATCATCACGTTTTCCAGTACCGTCATATTCTGGAACAGGTTGTACTGCTGAAATACGATGGCGATAGATTCACGCAGCTGGCGCAACTCGCCTTTATTGGCGTAATCCACCGCGTTATTTTCCAGCAGAACCTGTCCCTCTTTCGGCAGCAGTAAACCCATCAGCACTCGCAACAGGGTACTTTTGCCGGAGCCGGACGGCCCGATCAGGCTGACGATATCGCCTTTCTCCACCGATAAAGTGACGTTCTCCAGTACCGGTTGGTCGTTATAGGCGGCTTTTAAATTAATGATGTCGAGCTGTGGCAATTTTTCTCTCCAGACGCTTACCGAGACGCGATAACGGATAAGACACAATGAAATACAGCATAAGGACGACGGCATAGACCAGCGTGGCCGAGTAGCCTTTATCCGACAGGATTTTGCTGGCGGAGGTCAGTTCCATCACGCCAATCTGCGAAGCCAGCGTCGTGTCTTTGATATACATAACGAAGAAGCTAAAGGTTGGCGGAATCACCACCGTCAGGGACTGCGGAATGATCACGTAGCGCAGCGTCTGCAAATAGGAAAAGTTCAGCGTCACCGCCGCTTCCCACTGGTTATGGTGTACCGATTCCAGCCCACTGCGGATGATCTCGCCAAGATAGGCGGCAGCGATAATACACACGCTGATCAGCGCCACGGTAAAGGTGGAGAAGCGCAGGCCGGAATACTGGCTGATAAAAAACACCAGAAATAACGTCACCAGGAACGGGATGCGCCGGAAAATAAAGAAATACACATGGACCACGCCACGCAGCGGTGACAGGATCGCCGCTTTGGTATTGATGGTCACCGCCAGTACAAAGCCCGCCAGAAAACCAATCAGGCAGCCAAACGCCGACAGTGCCAGCGTGATGCCTAACCCCTGCAATAACAACAACAGATTGTAGTACGAGAACAACCCGGTAATTTCCGACCAGTCGAAGTAGCTCATCAAAATACCCCTGTTCTGGCACGGAAAAGAAACCGCCCCATAATCGCCAGGGCAAAGGTGGCGACAATGGTGATCACGATATAAATCACGGCAGCGACGGAGAAAGATTCCACTGACAAATAGGTTTGTGAGCTGAGGTTATAGGTACGGCCAGTAAGTTCTTCGACACCAAACATCGAGGCCATTGACGTCCCCAGCGTCATCACAATGAACTGGTTGGAGAGCGGTCGGAACATCACCTTGATGACATGCGGCAGGATGACGTAACGGATAATCTGCACACGGGAGAAGCCGAGCACTTCTGCCGCTTCAATTTCCATGCGACGGACCGAATCAAAGCCCGCTCGCTGGATTTCACATAAATAAGCCCCGGCATTGAAGGTGGCACCGATCAGCACTGCGGTGAACGGCGACAGCAAAATACCCACTTCCGGCAGAGCAAAAAACAGAAAGTAGATCTGCACCAGTTGCGGCGTGTTGGTGGCAAAAACCACATAGGCGTTAATAAACTTACCGGCCAGTTTAGGGCCATAGCGCAGGATGCTGGTACAGATCATCGCAATCACCATACCGAAGGCGAACGCCAGCACCGCCAGTTGCAGGCTGATCCAGGCGCCGCCTAACAGGTAAGGCAGTTGATCAAGAATGGGGAAAAAATTCAGGTTCATCAGAACAACGCTCAATCGCTAAAGAGCGCCCCAAACTGCGGGCGCCCGATTAAATCAGAACGAAACTCAGTATTTCGTCGGCGAGGCAGTTGGGTCATGCAACATGGCGTGACCAAACCATTTCTTCCAGCTGCTGCCGATAAAGCCTGATTTATGCAGCGCGGCGATCTCGGTATTTAACTTCTCACGCAGCGCGGTGTTGCCTTTGCTGACGGCGATACAGTCGTAATCCACTTCGATCGGGTCATCCACCACATGCCACTTGGTAGGATATTTTTTGGTGTAATCCAGCATGAAATCGAGCACGTCGATCAGCGCATCAGCGCGGCCCTGCGCAATGGCGCGCACCGCATCCGGGTAGTTATCGAGGATCAACAGCTGAGCTTTGGGAATGTTGTCCTGAATATATTTGATTGGCGTGGTGCCGCGCACCTGCACCAGTTTTACTGACGGGTCATTCAGGTCCTGCCATTTTTTGTACGGTTTTTTATCAGTGGTGAGGATGCCCAGCACTTCGGTGTTAACCGGATCGGTGAAATCCACCACCTTCATGCGATCGTCGTTACGGGTCATTCCGCCCATCACCGCATCAATTTTGTCCGACATGATAAACGGCACGCGGTCATTCGAACCCACCGCCACCAGCTCCAGTTTCACGCCCATAGAATCGGCAATTTTCTTCGCCACTGTCGCATCAAAACCAGAGATCTGATTTTTATCGTCATACACCCCGAGCGGTGGAAGATTCGGGTTCACACCGACGATCAGCGTTTTCGATTTCATGATCTCATCCAGCGATCTGGCGTTGGCCGTTGCGGCACCCAACAGCGAACTGGCGATACAGCCTGCGATAACCAGCTTTCCTAACATACTAATTTTACTCATTATTTAACTCCCGGTGTCGTCTGATTGCTTACCCTGGTGTTGGCAAATGACCAACGATATAAACTTCGTATGCTTTACATATACGATTGGTATACGATACCATGCCTTCCATCTTGTCAAGTCTCAATGAGCAGTTGTCGACCAAAAAGGGAGACGTTATGCAGCACACTTCAGGGAAAAACGTCCGTTTCGTTTTTGACAATCAGGGATATATGGCATTACCGGGCCAAAGCATTGCCGCCGCACTTTTTTCCAGCGGCGTCAAAACGTTACGCTTCAGTCCCCATCAACATCAGCCCCGCGGCATGTTTTGCCTGATGGGTTCGTGTCAGGAGTGCCTGGTCATGGTGGAGGGTAAGCGGGTATTAGCTTGCAAAACTGAGGCCAGCGCCGATCTGGTTGTTCACTCTGTTTCGGATAGCGATCCTTATGAATCATTATGATCTGATCGTCCTGGGTGCCGGTCCGGCAGGGGTTTCAGCGGCACTGATGGCTTCAGCGAAAGGACTGCGGGTTGCGTTGTTCGACGAAAACGCGGCGGCCGGTGGACAGGTGTATCGCGCGCCGATCATGCCCGATGCAAAAATGGATGGCGCTGAATTCAGGGCCGGAGAAACCTTGCGCGATGCCTTATCGCGGAGCAAGGTGCGCCTCTTTTTGGGGCATGTCGTGTGGGCGGTGACCGGCGACTATCGTGTCGATGCCCTTGGGCCGGACGGTTCAATCGCCTGCACCACCACAGTGCTGCTGGTGGCAACCGGCACCACCGAGCGCGTGGTCCCGTTTGAAGGCTGGACTTTACCGGGTGTGATCGGGCTGGCTGCCGCCACTATTTTGCTGAAATCGCAGCGTACCCTGCCGGGGAAAACCACCCTGGTGGCGGGATGTGGCCCCCTGTTGGTGGCGGTGGCGGGAAATACCCTGAAAGCAGGCGGTGACGTGAAGGCGATTGTTGACATTGCTTCACGCGGCGAATGGCTTGGCACCGCTTCGGCGCTGCTCAGTCGTCCGGCGATTTTCAAGCAAAGCCTGACGTATGGTCTGCCGATTCTGCGCGCCAGAACCCCGCTGTATTCACGTCATACGCTGGTGAAGGTCAGTGCGCAGGGCGACCAATTGCTGGCTGAAATCGCACCCTGTGACGCAGCGGCACGACCTGTCGCCGGTAAAACGAAAAAAATTCTGGTGGATTGTGTTGCCGTCGGCCACGGTCTGACCCCCTCCTCCGACATCACGCGTCTGCTCCATGCCAGACATCAATACTCCCGCGAGGCCGGCGGCTGGATTGCCGAAACCGATGAAAACGGCCAGACCAGCCGTGAACGGTTGTTTGTTGCCGGTGACGGTGCCGGTATTCGTGGTGCCGCTGCGGCAATGGAACAAGGCAAACGCGTCGGACTGGCTTGTGTCGCCATCATTCAGGGCAAAACCGTGCCAGAACCGGAAGCTGAAAACCTCAGCAAAGCCTGGCAGCACGCCGCCCGCTTCGGGCAGAAGATGGCCGCGATGATGGCGCTGCGTGAAGGCCATGTTGACAGTATCCCGCCGCACACCGTTGTGTGTCGTTGCGAAGACGTCACGCGCGCCGAGATCGAACAAGCCTGCGAAGCCGGCGCGCATGATGTTAACCAACTGAAGGCCTGGACGCGCTGCGGTATGGGTCCCTGCCAGGGACGCACCTGCGGCGATATCGCCGCCGAACTGCTGGCAACCAAACTGGGGGTGTCGCGCGAAACGGTGGGGATTTTCTCACCCCGCACTCCGCTGCGCCCGCTCACCATCAGCGATATGACCGGCGACTACGACTATGCGGATATCCCGATTCCTAAGGCGGCCCCACTGTGACTTCAACACGCTTTGATGTGTGCATCGTTGGCGGCGGCGTGATGGGCTGCTCCACCGCGCTGTTTCTGGCGAAAGCCGGGATGCGTGTGGTGGTGGTGGAACGCAATGCCCTCTGTCGCAGTGCCTCCGGCGTCAATGCCGGGACACTCACGCTGCATATGACCCGCGCCGCGCTGGTGCCCTACGCCATGAAAGCGTGGGAGATGTGGATGCGGCCGGAAACCTGGCTCGGCCAGGGGGTGCTGGCAACCCATGCACCCGGTTTGTCTCTCGCTTTTACCGATGCCGAAGTAATGATGCTGGAAGAGCGCGCGGCAGCCCGGCGTGAGTATGGTGCCGATATTTCGGTGATTTCACCGCAGGCGGCGATGAAGGTTGATCCGGGCATCAACGGCTCCATCAAAGCGGCGGCATTCTGTGAGATCGATGGCTTTGCCAGCGCCTACCTGACAGGCCGTGCCTTCTATGCCGCGCTGCGTGAAGCCGGTGTAACCATCATCGAACAATTTTCCGTCGGCCATATCGAGCGGCAAAACGCCGGTTATCGCGTCTCAACCGAGGACCGTAGCCAATCCATCGTGGCCAGCCGTCTGGTGCTGGCGGGCGGTGTCTGGCTGGAGCCGATGCTGGCGATGATCGGCATCCATATCCCAGTTAAGACATTGATTAACCAGTTGATCGTCACCGAAAGAATGCCAACCGTGATGCGTTCCGTACTCAGCATCGCCAATGGTTTGTTATCCATGAAGCAGTTTGCCAACGGCACCGTGGTGATCGGCGGCGGCTGGCAGGGCATCGGGTCGCGTGAGCTGGGCGGTCGGGAAACCATCCCCGAAAACCTGATCGGCAACCTGCGGCTGGGTCAGCATGCCGTTCCGGCACTGGCGTCTGCCCGTGTTGCACGCATCTGGCTGGGTCTGGAGTCGGAAACCGCCGACGCGATGCCGATGATTGGGCCACTGGCACAACACCCGGATCTCTTCGTGATTGGCTGCGTCCACTCCGGTTATACCAGCGGGCCGTATATGGGCAAGCTGCTGGCGCAGCAGATCCTGGGCCAGCAACCCGAAATGCCGCTTTTTGATCCATCACGACTGCTGCCCACTGATGACCAGGCAGTCGCATCCTTATCCAGAGGCCAATAATAAAATGAAAGAGTTACACCATTACCAGGGTGTGTATGCGGCGACTGTTTGTCCGATGGACGAAAGTGGCAGATACATCGACGAAGCGAGCCTGATTGCGCATTTGCGCCAGGTTTCGCAGGTGCCAGGGATTCGCGGGTTGCTCATCAACGGCCATGCCGGTGAGAACTTCGCGCTCTCGCGTGAGGAAAAACGTCGCGTGGTAACCCTGGCGCGCCAGGTGTGCCCGCCGGAAACGCTGCTGGTAGCCGGTCTTAACGCCGAGGACAGTTTTGATGCACAGGCGCAGGCTGACGATGCGAAAGCCGCCGGTGCTGATGCCATTCTGCTGTTCCCACCCTACTCCTGGACGCTCTCCACCGACGAGAAAACGGTGCTGAATCACCACCGTATCGCCAATGCCAACGCCGCGTTACCGATGATGTTGTATCAGTCCGGCGTGAACAGCGGTGGTATGGCGTATCCCCCGGCGTTGCTTCAGCAACTGGTCTGCCTGCCCAACGTGGTCGCGGTGAAGGAAGGGAGCTGGGAAACCGCCACCTATGAGGCGAACCTGCGATTGGTCCGTGAAGTTGCACCGCATGTGGCGGTGATGGCCTCCGGTGACGAGCATCTGCTGACCTGCTTTGCCCTTGGCACCGATGGCAGCCTGGTGAGTCTGGCGGCGGTGGTGCCCGAATTGGTGGTGGCGCTGTACGACGCGATGCAGCAGCAAAACCTCGCTGAAGCGCAGCGCCTGCATCAATTTATTTATCCACTGGCGAAGGAGATCTACGGCACCTGGCCGGGCACCCATGCCAATGCGCGCTTAAAAGCCTGTCTGCATCTTGCCGGGCATCTTCCTCACGCCATGCCGCGCCCGCCAGTGCCTGCCGTCGATGACGCGCAGCGCCAGCGGTTAGCGACAGCGCTGACCTTTGCACAATCCTTTACGGCTACCCCCTAAGTACAAGCGGAGACTAACATGACCAGTACCCTGATTCGCGGTGGGCGGATTATCACGGCGGTGGACGATTATCACGCCGACATTCTGATCGAGAATGAAAAAATCGTCAGTATCGGACTGAATCTGCAACCTGGCGCTAACTGCCAGGTGATTGAAGCCAGTGGCATGCTGCTGTTCCCCGGTGGGGTTGATTGCCATACCCATATGGAAAACACCTTTGGCCCGTCGGTGACCGCCGATAACTTTAAATCGGGCACCCGTTCGGCAGCCTATGGTGGCACCACCACCATTATCGATTTTGCCTTGCAGAATCACGGCACCAGCCCGTTGCAGGCCATCGAGCGCGCGCAATCCAAAGCGGATAACGTCGCCAGCATCGATTATGGCTTTCACGTCATCATTACCGAGGTGGATAAGCAGGTACTGGAGGATATGCGCTACGCCATCCGTCATGAAGGCGTTTCCAGCTTCAAGATGTTTATGGCGTATCCCGGCACGGTGATGTCCGATGATGCGGCCATTTTCCAGGCGATGCGCATGGTCGGCCAGCATGGCGGCATGGTGGCACTGCACGCAGAAAACGGCACCATCGTCGAATTGCTGATTCAGGAAGCGCTGGCACAGGGCCACACCTCGCCACGCCATCATGCCCTGACACGCCCCGCACTGCTGGAAGGGGAAGCGACCCATCGCGGTATTAAGCTGGCGGAACTGGCGGAGGCGCCGGTCTACTTTGTCCATCTTTCGGCAAAAGAAGCGTTGAAACATGTGGTGGAAGCGCGCGACCTCGGCATCCCGGTATTCGCCGAAACCTGCCCGCATTATCTGTTCTTTGATGAGTCGTCTTACGCTGACAGCGACGAATCCGACAGCTTTGATGGCGCACGCTTCGTGATGAGCCCGCCGCTGCGTTCGAAAGAAGCGCAAAACGCGCTGTGGACGGCGCTGAAAACCGATGACCTGCAACTGATTTCTACCGACCATTGCCCGTACTGCATGAAGGAAGGCCATTTAGGAAAAATTAATCAGAAACCGCTGGGTGCCAACGATTTCTCCAAAATTCCTAACGGCGTGCCCGGCGTCGAAACCCGTATGACGGTGGTGTATGACGGCGGCGTGCGCAGTGGCCGTATTTCGCTTAACCGCTTTGTCGAGCTGATGTCCACCGCCCCGGCCAAGCTGTTCGGTCTGTTCCCGCAAAAGGGCACCATCGCGGTGGGTAGCGATGCCGATATCGTCATCTTTGATCCCAACGAAAAACACACCATCAGCGCTGCAACACAACACAGCGATGTGGATTTCACGCTGTTTGAAGGGCATCAGGTGCAGGGCAAAGTGAAGAAAGTGCTGCTGCGCGGCGAGCTGCTGGTGAGTGATGACCAATGGGTAGGCAAAACCGGCCAGGGACGCTTTATCCCGCGTGGTGAAGTGGGTAAATGGTAGGAGAGCGCAATGCCTTACTATGATTATCTCTGTTCAGACTGCGGCGCATTTGAGTTGCGCCGTTCTGTGGCGGCGCGCGATGAACCCGCGCCCTGCCCGATCTGCCAGAAAAACGCCGAACGGAAGGTCAGTTTTCAACCGGTGTTGCTGCGCAGCAAACCGGGCGCGGAGGTGCGCAACCCGTTGCATGTTGAGGGATGCCCCTGCTGTCCCGGCGTCATTAAGTGAGTGGCTGAAGGGTATGCGGTTGACGCATACCCTTGCGGCGATTAATTGCCTTCGGTGATCCGTTTCAACACAAAGGCTGACAGGTTTCTGATATGCGTTCTCACCGCCTGGCTGGCCGCCGCGGCATCGCCACTTTTCCACGCATTGAGAATCGCCAGATGTTCTTCACGATCTTCTTCGATGCGGTTGAACGGCGTGATCAACTCGAACATTCGACTCTGGGTGCGCGCCTGTTCAATCATCCGCGCCAGCACCGCATTACCCGAGTGCTGCGCGAACAGCGTGTGCACGGTATCGTCAACATCCCAGTAGGCTTGTTCAGGCTGACCTGCTGCGAGAGACTGCACCTGGTCGGCAAGCTGATTAATCACATCAGGTTCTATCTTGTTGATGGACAACGCAATGGCTTCGGTTTCCAGCAGCTCACGCACTTTCATGATCTGAAAATATTCCTGGGCGCTGATAAAGCGCACGGAATACGAACGGGCGCTCGACCTGACCAGCAATCCCTCACCTTCGAGCCGCAACAACGCTTCACGCAATGGCGTACGGGAAATATTGAGTTCTTCAACCAGTCGTCCTTCAACCACCGCCCCACCACTACGCAGGGTTTTCTCCAGGATCATACGACGCAGTGTCTGATAGGCCAGTTCACCTAACTTCTCTGCGGAGGCTTGTTTTACTGAGGTCACTTGCTACTCACCATTAAGACATTTACTGGAAAGTATACAATACGTGTACGATTGAAAAAAGGAGTAAAGTCTGAGAATTAGCACGGCCTGCCCGGCGATTTATCTTGCCTGGTGTTACAAACGGGGTGCCGGTTTTTGCGTTTGCCAGATATGCTGACAATATTCGCCGATGGCGCGGTCTGAAGAAAAGATACCGGAACGGGCACAGTTGAGTATTGACATTTGCGTCCATTGGCGCTGATCCTGCCATGCCTCACTGACACGCTCCTGACAGGCTGCATAGTCGGCATAATCAGCCAGTACCAAAAATGGGTCATAATTAAGCAAATTATCGAGCAGAGGGGCGAACAACGCTTTGTCCCCGCGTGAGAATCGCCCTGCGGCGATCTGATCGATCGCATCACGCAGCTCATCATTGACCTGGACATAATCCCCAGGACGATACCCGGTGCGTTTCAGCGCCTCCACCTGTTGTGCGGTCATACCAAAAACGAAAAAATTATCCCCACCCACCTGCTGCCGAATTTCCACATTAGCACCATCCAGCGTGCCGATAGTCAACGCGCCATTCATCATGAACTTCATGTTGCCGGTTCCTGAGGCTTCTTTGCCTGCGGTTGAAATCTGCTCGGACAGATCTGCTGCCGGATAGATTAAATGGCCGTTCTTAACATTAAAGTCCGGATAAAACACCACCTTCATCCGTCCTCCTATCACCGGGTCACGATTGACGACTTCGGCAATACCGGTAATCAGGCGAATCATCAATTTTGCCATCCAATAACCTGGTGCCGCTTTCCCGCCGAAGATAAAACAGCGCGGAGCTGCTTGCTGGTCAGGATGGCGAACTAAACGACGATACAGACAGATCATATACAGCGCATTAAGGTGTTGGCGCTTGTATTCATGAATACGTTTCACCTGAATATCGAACATCATCTCAGGCGCAATCCTGACGCCGACTAATTGGCTGATACGTCCAGCCAGCGCCGCCTTGTTGTTGAGGCGAATGGCGCGCCAGTCCTGCTGAAAGGCGACGTCATCAGCATAGTCACTCAGCGCTTCAAGCCGAGTCAGGTCACTGCGCCAGCCAGCACCCAGGGTTTCATCAAGCAAACTCGCCAGACCGGGATTACTCAGCATCAGAAAACGCCGTGGCGTCACCCCATTGGTGACATTAAGAAATCGCTTCGGATACATGTCGGCAAAATCACGTAGCACCGTTTGCCGGAGCAGTTCAGAATGCAGCGCAGCCACGCCGTTAACAGCATGGCTGCCCACCGAGGCCAGATGGGCCATCCGCACTTTTTTCTCGCCCTGTTCATCGATCAATGACATCCGTGCGACACGCGCCTCATCACCAGGAAAAGCGTTACGCACCTCTTCCAGAAAGCGTCGGTTGATTTCATAGATGATTTCCAGCAGCCGGGGCAGCAGATTTTGCATTAACGGCAAGCCCCAGGTCTCCAGCGCCTCGGGCAGTAAGGTGTGATTGGTATAGGCGAAGGTATTCAGGGTGATTGACCAGGCGTCATCCCATGCCATCTGGCGTTCATCCACCAGCAGGCGCATCAGTTCAGCCACGGCGATTGAGGGATGCGTATCGTTCAACTGCACAGCTAAACGCTCAGCAAAATGAGCAACGGGTGTATGGCTGATATCTATCAGCCGCAGCATGTCCTGCAACGAGCAGGAAACAAAAAAGTATTGCTGGGCAAGGCGTAGCCGTTTACCCACATCCGGTTCGTCATTGGGATAAAGTACTTTTGACAGGGTTTCCGAAACGACTTTCTCCTCCACCGCCTGATAATAATCACCGGCGTTGAAGTCCTCAAAATCAAAAGATTCGACCGCTTCACTCTTCCATAGCCGCAACAGATTGCAGGTATTGACGCGATATCCCTGGATCGGCACATCGTATGCCACGCCTTTTACCTGACGGGCCGGTATCCATTGCACACGCAACCGATCCTGGGCATCGGTTTGCATTTGCGTGTACCCGCCAAAGCAAACGTAAAAGCTAACGTCCGGCCGAACAATTTCCCACGGCGTGCCCATTTTCAGCCATTTGTCAGTACGCTCAACCTGCCAGCCATCGACGATATCCTGATCGAAAATGCCAAACTCGTAGCGAATACCGTAGCCGATGGCCGGAATCTCCAGCGTCGCCAGCGAATCAAGATAACACGCCGCCAGCCGACCCAAACCGCCGTTACCCAACCCCGGCTCTTCCTCCAGCGCCAGCAACGCATCAAGATCTTGTCCGAGCGCACGCATCGCTGCTCGTGCCTCATCTTCAAGGCCGAGACTCAACAGGTTACAGCCAAGCTGTGGCCCGATGAGAAACTCTGCCGACAAATAACAGGCAACCTTCACATGATGTTCCGCATAGGTTTTGGTCGACGCTGCCCAGCTTTCCAGCATGCGATCTTTGACGGTGAAAGCCAGCGCCATATACCAGTCCTGCGGCGTGGCGATATCCGGATAGCGCGCCTGGCGGCAAATCAGGTTTCGGACAACATCGTTTTGAAAATCAGGGTCTGTGGCGGGAGTTGGGGTGGCGTCTTGCATGTTTTTGCCTCGCGTTGGCATACACATCAGCCCCCCTGATGCCTTGTTGGTGAACGGCATCCAGCTGGGTAGCGATGCTAGTAATCACCTTAGTCAACAAGCTGAAGGTAGGCAACCGAAGCGTAACAGGCCGCCCCCCGACGTGTCTGCGGCAAATGTATCAGGTAACGAATCCAGCGAAAAAGTAATGTTTTAGCGCTGAATTGCGATATCGTTAACGTTTTCGCAGCGTTGTTAACGGATGCGGCGACCTCGCTGGATTTGTAGAGGAACTTATGAACTTCAGGCATGAACTGCTGAACATGTTGCACAGCGCTCCCGAATCGCGTATTTCGCTGGCAGAGCAGCTTGAAGTCACACGTCCCTACATCACCAAACTCACCAATGCCTTGCTGGCAGAAGGGGTCATTGAGCAGACGGAACAATTGAGTTCGGGCGGTGGACGGCCCAGAACACTGCTGGCAGTGCGCAAACGTCAATACTTCAGCCTCAATATTATGGTGCGGGAGCTGACGGTGGAAGCGACAATCAATGATTACCACACCGGGGAACTGAGTCTGGCCGCAGCAGGTATCACGTTTGACGCGCCGGTCACGCTGGCGCGGTTTATCAGCCACGTTCAGGATCTGGCGACACGCTTATGCCAAACCGCTGGGATTGATGCTGCGCGTCTGAAGCATATCGGGATTGCCCTCCAGGGCGGCATTGAGCAGGATACCGGTGTGGTCAAATGGTGCCCGGCGTTTGTTGAACGTGATATCCCACTTAAAGCGCAACTGATGCTGGCGACGGCGTTGAGTGTCGCGGTGGTAAATATTGCCTGGTGCTCCAGCTATATGCTGGCAAAAACCGAGAGGCTTACCGGATCGTGGATTGCGTTGATGCCCGGATTTAGTAGCCTCGGCTTTGGCTACTATATCGACGGTAAACCGGTGTTTGGCGCTAACGGTTTCTATCCTGAGATTGTGCATCTTCCTTATCCGGGTGGGCTGGAAAAAGCCTTTGCCCTCGACGGCGATCCGGATGACCAGCAGATTGCTGCCAGCATCGACGCGCTGCTTTTTGCCATTCACTGCACGGCCCCGGTACACAACATTAAGCAGGTTATTCTGACCGGTGAGTTCTTTGATGACGTGCCTGCCGACTTTATCCCGCATATTGTCGCGCGCCTGACCAGCCACCCCAGCCCGCATATCAACACCCTGCAACTTCGCTACATCAAAACGCAGCGCTTTTACAGCATGAAAGGCCTGGTCCGGTTGAGTTCAGATGCCATAACCCCGCTGATTGATTGATTTTTTTGTGATCTGAACGACATTTTGGCAGCGATTTTTTTACTTTGTTTCCTTGGTTAACTAAGTTGGTTCAATCTTTACTGGCCAACCAACAGGAAAACGATGAAACCTCATAATAAGTACCCCACCCTGTCTTTACTCCCCCTGACAGCGGCGTTAATCGCCCCGCTCAGCGCCCTTGCGGCAGAAACGGTTCAGGATATTGCCGCAAAAACGGTGCCATTCCAGGCGAAGCCACGGGTATTTGTATTATCCGATATCGGTAACGAACCCGATGATCAGATGTCACTCACGCGTTTTCTGCTGTACAGCAATGAAATGAATATTGAAGGTTTGGTCGCCACTACTTCGACCTGGCAACGCAGTAAAGTCAGCCCGGAGATGATGGAACTGGTGGTGGGACATTATGCCGAGGTGCAACCTAACCTCCTGAAACATAAACCGGATTACCCGAGTGCGGCTACGCTGAAAGCCTTGATCGCCGCCGGACAAGCCGCTTACGGCATGGCCGATGTCGGTGCCGGGAAGTCGACTGCGGGTTCGGCATTGCTGGTCAAAGCCATTGAACGCTCGACGGACAGTAAACGCCCGCTGTATATCAATCTGTGGGGCGGCGCTAACACGCTGGCACAGGCATTGACCGACCTGTCAGCCAGCCATCCGGCAGATAAGGTAACGGCGCTGACGAAAAACCTGATCGTCTATTCCATCTCGGATCAGGATGATGCCGGGCACTGGATTCGCGTCCATTACCCGCAGATCACTTACATCGTTGATCCTTCCAGTCAAAAAGGTGAGGATTATGCGCGCGCGACCTGGACCGGAATTAGCGGCGACCGTTATTACCGCAATGCCCCAGGCGCAGATTTCACCACCGTGTCGCAATCCTGGCTGGACAAGAACATCCGCAGCAAAGGACCGATGGGCAAAGGTTATCTGCAATACGCCTTTATCATGGAAGGGGATACCCCCGCATTTCTCGGATTGATTCGCAACGGGCTTGCCAGCGACATGAACCCTGGCTGGGGCGGCTGGGGTGGGCGTTACATCGTGCGTACGCCGCAAAACGAACCGCATCCGATCTGGACCAGTGGCGGTGACTTTTTCCCCGGCAACCCGAATGGCGCGGATACGGTGACCGGGGCCGATGGTCAACAATACACCTCCAATCAGGCCACCATCTGGCGCTGGCGTGCAGCCTTCCAGCACGATTTTGCGGCACGCATGGACTGGACCATCAAGGACTTCCAGCACAGTAACCATAATCCGCAGGTGGTGGTAAATGGTTCATCAGGCCAGCAACCGCTGTTTATCAAGGCCAAAGTGGGCGAAACCCTGCGCCTGGATGCCAAAGGAACGCAAGATCCTGACGGCGATAAACTCAGCTACCAATGGTTCGCCTATCCTGAAGCGACCTCGGCCATTTCCCAGCAGGTCGACATCAAACAAGTACAGGGGGTGCGTGGTGAAGACTATCTGAGTGCTCCACCAGTTTTGCAGGTAACGAAAGAGAGCGGGAATCAGGCGGAGATAACAATCCGTAATCCGGGTACGGAGCACGTAATTCTGGCCGTGACCGATAGCGGAACACCTTCGCTCACCTCGTACCGTAGAATCGTGGTAGAAACAGAGTAAGCTGGGATTAAAAACGTTACGGGAGTATTTATGAAAGGACTGGATGAATTAATTAATCGCCAGGAACCAGGCTGGGACAGCGTACAACAATGGCTAACTAATGCCACCAACCATGTCGATGTTCTGGTTAAGGATAACAACCTCGCCGCGCAGGCTTTAATTGATCTCCAGGTAACAACACGTTCACCGCTGGGCGCTGTCGTTTACGAAACCGGTGGCATGTTAATTGATGGGGGTTGGTTGCGTATCCTGGGTTCTGGTCATCCAGAATTACCCCGTAACCCTGCTGTCTGGACACGGATACTCTCCCAACGCCATGCTTTACAGGCCCTGTTAATCGCTGATGATGTATCGGGTGGTTTTTTCGCCCTCAATGGCGGCGGGTTGGGCGACGATCAGGGGGGGATATACTACTTTGCACCTGATTCCCTCATATGGGAAAGCCTGGGCGTTGGTTATTCTGGCTTTCTGGCGTGGGCATTTAACGGCGATCTGGATACGTTTTATCAGACGGTACGGTGGCATGGGTGGCGGGAGGAGATCTCCTCACTCAGTGGAAACGAGGTGTATAGTTTTTTCCCTTTCTTGTGGACCGAACCGACATTGCCAGTGACGCAGCGTAAACGTTCACGCGTGTCCATTGAAGAACACTGGACGCTTTCTCACGAGCTGGCACAGGACCTTAATCAGCAGCAAATCTGAGGGGTTTCGCCTTCAGTCAGAGGGGGGCTTTTGGCCCCTCTGACTGATAAATCAATGTTTTTCTGCCGCGTTTGCCTGCTTCTTACTCGCCAAATGATGGCCCACCACACAGCCAACCGCAGCGCCGATAATGGCGTGATGCTTAAGGTGCCCTACCGCTGCCCCGGCAGCAGCGCCTTTCAGGCAGCCTTCTGCCCGCGCCTGGGAAGTGACGGACAACAATAGGCCCAACGTGACAACCAGCATCGAAAGCTTACGCATGTAAATTTAGTCCACTGAAAATTTGATAAAAAATGGGATCACAGGATAGCGCGCTCAATCCTAATGAATAATCAACGGGTTGAAAGATTCAGCCGGACACATCTCCTGCCAGAATCCAGGTCAGGGTAGAATACTGACCATCGTCGTACCGCCGCATAAGGGATGCATCGCATGAACAATGTCGTAGAAAACCTGGTTATGGAAGTTTCTGACAATATGACGGATGAGCAGCTACTGCCTATCGAAACCGGGCTAAATGCATTTAACGACCTGATGACCGGTATTAGCGATCGCAAACCGCTGGCTGTGGTGATCAAAAACCCCACCAACGGGGAAGTGCTGGGCGGCATGCAGGGACGTACCTCTCTGGGGTTGTTGTTTATCGACCTGTTCTATCTGCCATCATCGTTACGTAAAAAAGGACTCGGCACTGAGCTTCTACAGCGATTTGAAAACGAGGGACGGAAAAGGGGCTGCGTTGCTGGTTTTCTCTACACCATCAATTTCCAGGCACCGGATTTTTATAAAAAGCATGGCTGGGAAGAGTTCGGCCGAATCGACTGTTTACCCGAGGGGACGAGTCGTATATTTATGCGGAAATCGCTCTGTTAGCCGCATCCGAAAAACTGCCCTGTCCCTTGAAGGTAAGATGCTCAAAAAGTGTAGAGCACCCCGAGAAGTGCCGACGCTTCATTATGCCGGAACACAATCGGGCTATCTTCTGTGTGCTTATCCAACCAGATGTAGTCGGCACTCACCAGCGCGCCCCAACTTGAGGTGAACTGGTGACTCCATGTCAGGCTGATGTCAGTACCATAAAAACCACCGGGCGCATGATATTGCGTGTAGCCTGTGCGGCGGCTTTGCCTGGCGCTGACACCATAGAAGGTATTCATATAGCGACTGTCGCCGAACAATGCCGCCGTACTCAGTGCCACCGTATCCGTGTTGGTCTGAAGCGGGATCAGCGTGGCGGAGGTCTGGTAATTCGCTCCCTGACTGTCGCTCAGCGGCAGGGTCGCTTTGCTCTCCAACGTCAGCCAGGGGGTTATTGTCCAGCCAACCGCGATGGCCGTGTTGACCGACGCGTTAATATTTCCCATACCTTTCAGTTTGTCGCTGCCATCGCGCCAGTTCGAATTCTGCTCTGACCGTCCAAGGTTATAGCCCAGCGTATGTTCCAGGTAAAACCCGCTGTCACTTTGCAAGTCATAGCCCAGACCTTTCTGTGAATCGAAGAACAATGCGCCATCCCGCACCTGCACCAACGGCACCACCTGCCAGCGGCGTTGGTCAGATCCGCTATAGCGGGGAAGGCTCTGGCCCACCACCCCCACCGTCAGGCTCGACGGTGACGCACTGGCCTCCGAAGCGGCAGCTGTGAGGGTAAAACAGACCATATACAACTTTAGTTTTCTGGATATCATTGAGACTGCTCCGCACCTGTATCATTAACGTGCCGTTGTCGCGGTGGCCGTGTATGCCAGGTGAATATACGGAGGCAGTATCAGTAAACTGTCAGGGATTTATGAAGAAACGGTCAAGGTGTCTGAATGTCCGGAAAACGAATACTGATTATCGAAGATGATGCGGACGCTGCCGATGTGCTGGACGCGTATTTACGGCGGGAAAACTATGACGTCTTTGTGGCAGACAGCGGTCCGGCTGGCCTGGAGATGAGTCAACGTCTGCGCCCGGACCTTATTCTGCTGGATGTGATGCTGCCGGGAATGAATGGTACTGAGGTGCTGGCAGCGATACGACGCAAAGATAACACGCCGATTATCATGGTGACGGCGATGGGTGATATGCCGGATAAGATCGGTGCCCTGCGTTACGGTGCCGATGATTATGTGGTCAAACCCTATAATCCCGGTGAAGTGGTGGCACGCGTACAGGCCGTGCTGCGCCGTGTCACGCGAGAACCTGAAGTGCAGTCACTGCGCTGGCAGGGTCTGGAGGTGGACACCGCCATGATGACGGCCAGTGTCCGTCATGACGAGGGCGGTCTCGCCACCCTCGAACTGACGCCCACCGAGTTCAGTCTGCTGACCACATTAATGGGAGCACCCGTGCGCCCCTTCTCACGCCAGACCCTGCTTGAACGCTGTCTGCCAGAAAGTGATGCCCTGGAGCGGGCCGTCGATACCCACGTCTATAACCTGCGCAAAAAGCTGGAAGCTGCCGGTATTTCTGACGTGCTGGTTAACGTGCGCGGTATCGGCTATCGGTTCCGTCAGCCATGAAGACGCTACAGCAGCAGACGCTGTGGCGCTGGATTTGCGTACGGATTCTGGCGCTGGCGGTCGGTTCCGTGGTGGTCATCGCGCTGTGCATGTGGCTGCGTTTTGCCGTTGAAAGCCTGTGGATACAGCACCAGATGCCGCAGGCCCTGCGCGACGAATTTGCGCTGCTGCGCGCGCATCCGGCCTCCGATCCCGTTCGCTTTCATCAGATTGTCGATGCATGGTGGGGTATCAGCTACTCCGACCCCTCTATCGCCTCAGCCGACTGGCTGACGGTGGCTATCCTGGTGGTGGTCATCATCCCATTTATTGTGGTGCTGGGGTTACGCTCCGCGCGGCCACTTGCGGCGCAGTTCAGTCACCTGGCGGCTGCCGCCAGCGCGGTGTCAGAGGGGAATTTCAGTGCGCAGGCTGCGCAGGTAGATAATGCCCCGCTGGAGATGGGCCGCTTTACCCAGGACTTTAATACCATGATGCAGCAACTGGCGCGCTACGATCGTGAACTACGGGCATCCCATGTGGCGATGGCGCATGAATTGCGTTCGCCACTGACGGCGGCCATCGGTCGTCTGCAGGGCATGATGGATGGCGTGTTCACCCCTGAACCCCGGCAGTTGGCGATGGTAATGAAACAGCTGCAACTCCTCAATCGACTGACAGATGAACTGCACCTGCTGTCGCTGGCTGATGCCGGTCAGCTCAGCCTGAATAAATCGGTAACGGATCTCACCGTATTGCTGCGCGAGCGAGCAGCATGGCTGGCACCCCAGGCCCAGGAGGCGGGCATGCAGTTCAGTATCACCTCTGACGCTTCCTGCTGCTGCGAAGCTGACCCGGTCCGTCTCGGACAGGTGGTGACCATTGTGATGGAAAATGCCCTGCGCTATGCAGCAGAGGGGGGCGAGTTAACCGCCCTGGCCCGGCAAACCCCAGCCGGATGTGAACTGGTTTTCTGCGATCGCGGTCCCGGCGTGCCCCCTGATTTTCTGCCGGTGATGTTTGAGCGCTTCACCCGTGCAGAATCATCACGGGCGCGCCATTCCGGTGGCAGCGGACTGGGATTATCCATTGCCCGCGGTATCTGCTCAGCGCACGGTGGCAGCATTCACGCCTCTCCGGGCAAAGACCAGGGGCTGATGATCACCATCACGCTACCGGTTGGAAATATCCGCGCCTAAATTTTCCGTCTTGACAGGTTCCTGACAGAACGCGGGGGTAAATCCTGACACTGTTGCGGTTGAATGGCCGTAACCTTGTTCAGGAACACTGCCATGACGGAAAACTTTTCTGACCTGCCCGACTGCGCGCGGCAGGTATTACGCCATCTCTTTACTCCCTACCGGCTGACCCTGCTGGGATATTGCATACTGGCGCTGCCAGTCGCTCTGCTGCTTACCGCCTGTGGCGGCAAGCCTGACACGCAAGCGGCAGCACCGCCACGACCGGTTCGAACCATCACAGCACCACCGCCATCACGCACCAGCATCTTCTGTCAGACCGGTGAAATCCGCCCGCACGATGAAGTGATGCTGGGATTCCGTCTTGATGGCCGTCTGTTGACACGAGTGGTGGATGTGGGGACAAGTGTGACCAGCGGGCAACTACTGGGTACGCTGGAGGGTGATACCACGCAGAACCAGCTCGACAGTGCTCGCGCCGACTTTAACAGCGCTGTTGCCGCTGAGCGTCTGGCAACGCTTAACCTGAAACGCATGACCGCGTTGATGCCCTCCGGTGCCATTGCCCGTGTCCAGCTTGATACCGCCCGCTCAGACTGGCAAACCGCCGTCTCCCGCCGTGAGAGCAGTGAGGCCGCGCTGAAGACAGCGCGTGAAGATCTGAGCTGGACACGCCTGACCGCCCCTGCTGCGGGCGTGGTTACACAGGTCAACGCGCAGCCAGGACAGGTGCTCAGTGCCGGACAACCGGTGTTGACCCTCGCGGTCAGCAGTGGTCGTGACGCCGTCATTGATGTGGCGGATCCACAGAGTTTTTCTCACCACACCGGCGTATTCAGCATCTCACTGGTGAACGACCCGTCCGTCATCGTCAGTGGCACCCTGCGGGATATCAGTCCGCAGGCGGACCCGCAGACGCGCACCTGGCGCGTGCGCATCAGTCTCAACAACCCACCGCCCAACATGGCGCTGGGGGCAAGTATACAGGTTATGCAGCCTGGCTCCGGGCCAGCCATGATTGTGCTGCCCGCTGAGGCACTGACCTGGACGGCGGGGAAACCGGCAGTCTTCGTGGTTGACACAGCCTCCCACCAACTGGAACTGAGGCACATCACGCCTGGTGGCTATACCGCCAGTGATATCCTGGTGTCGGCGGGTGTCGTGCCGGGAGAGGCTGTGGTGATCGCTGGCGTCAGCAAACTACGACCGGGAGAGACTGTCGCCTTCGGGGATAACGTTCAATGAGCCAGCCATCCTCACCCTTCACCTTTAACCTGTCTGCCTGGGCGCTGAATCATCAGCAGCTCATCGCCTTCTTGATGCTGCTGGTTATGGCAGCAGGCATCATCAGCTACCAACAGCTGCCGCGTAACGAAGACCCGGCTTTTACCATCAAAACCGCCGTGGTATCAGCCTCATGGCCTGGAGCCAACGTGCAGGATACGGTGAATCTGGTCACCGACACGCTGGAGAAAAAACTACAGGAGATTCCGTATCTGGATTATGTGGAAAGTGACACTCACGCCGGTCAGGCGGTGATATTTGTCAACCTGCGGGATGATACCCCGCCCGGACAGGTGGCAGGCATCTGGTATCAGGTGCGCAATAAGATGCAGGATATTGTCGCGTCGCTGCCGTCAGGCGTGCAGGGGCCGTCGGTTGATGACGAGTTCGATGACACCTTTGGCACCCTGTACGGATTTACCGCCGAGGGATTTACCCCGCGAGAACTGCGTGACCGGGTGGAAGCGATCCGTCGCGACCTGATGTCGCTGCCGGACGTGGGCAAAATCCGTCTTATCGGGGAGCAGGAAGAACAGCTGGTGATCACCTTCTCTCCCCGGCAGATGGCTGGCATGGGGCTTGACCTGCAACAGATCAGTGACGCGCTAAAGGCGCAGAACATCGTCGAGCCTGCCGGTACGTTGCGCACAGACCACGAGAAAGTGGCCCTGCGCGTCAGCGGCGCGTTGACCTCGGCAGAGAGCTTGCGTGACGTCACGCTGCACATTAATGATCGGTATATCCCCTTGAGCGCCATTGCCACCATCCGAAGAGAAACGGCTGAACCACCCGCACCGGTTTTTCGGGTGAACGGCCAGCCCGCCATCGGTCTGGCCATTTCTATGGCCGCCACCGGCAACATGACGAATTTTGGCCAGGCTCTGAACGCACGCATGCTTACGCTCAGCCAGCAACTGCCGCACGGTATTGAGATGGCGAAGGTTGCCGACCAGTCAGCCGTGGTTGCCAGCGCCATTAGTGGGTTTATCAGGGTGCTGGCTGAGGCGGTGGTTATCGTGCTTGCCGTGTCGTTTGTATCACTTGGCCTGCGTGCTGGCCTGGTGGTGGCGGCGGCGATCCCTCTGGTGCTGGCGCTAACCTTCACCGGCATGATGTTTGCCGGTATTGGTCTGCAACGTATCTCGCTTGGCGCGCTGATTATCGCACTCGGGTTGCTGGTGGACGATGCCATGATAACGGTGGAAACCATGATTTCTCGGCTGGAGGCTGGAGACTCCGCTCGGGACGCTGCCACGCATGCCTTTAAGACGACGGCATTCCCGATGTTAACCGGTACGCTGGTAATGATTGCCGGATTTATTCCGGTGGGTTTCGCCGCCTCAAGCGCCGGGGAATACTGCTTTACGTTGTTTGCCGTAATGTTGATTGCTCTGCTCTGTTCCTGGGTGGTCGCCATCCTGTTTTCGCCGCTGATCGGTGTGTGGATGTTACCGGTTAAGTTGAACGCGCTGGATCACAGCAGCCCTCCGGGCAGACTCAGGCGTGGCTATCAACGTCTGCTGCTTACCGTTCTGCACCACCGGGCGCTGACGATCGGAGTTGCCGTGGGCCTGCTCGGCCTGGCGGCATACGGTGCAACCTTGATGCAGGGCGAGTTTTTCCCCGCTTCCGATCGGCCTGAGTTACTGGTTAGCCTGACGCTACCGGCTAACGCCTCTCAGAGAGAAACCGGGCGGCAGACGTCGCGGCTGGAAAAGGCGCTGATTCACAATCCGGACATAGACCACTTTTCCAGCTACGTGGGTTCTGGGGCTATACGCTTCTACCTGCCAATGGATGTTCTGCTGGAAAATGAAAACATCGCCCAGCTGGTTATCGTGGCGAAAGACCTCCCCGCACGTAACCGGCTGAAAAAACAGCTGAAAAACCTACTGGCCCAACAGTTCAGCGACATCACCACCCGCGTCTCCCCGTTGGAACTCGGCCCACCGGTCGGCTGGCCGGTGAAATACCGCATCACCGGCCCGGATTATGGTCGGGTGCAGGCGATCGCACAGACGCTGGCGTCAACGCTCGGCCAGAGCCCATACACGCGCGAGGTCAACCTCACAGCCGGGGAACCGGAGCGAACCATCACCCTGAAAATTAACCAAACGGCCGCCAGGGCGGCGGGAGTTTCTTCGCAAAGTATCGCGCAGATGCTCAATACCATCTGGTCCGGTACGACCGTCACCACCCTGCGCGACCACAATCGTCTTATCGACGTGGTGCTACGTGCCGATGACACGGAGCGCCAGGATTTGACCACGTTGTCCGCTTTGCTGTTGACGAATGACCAGGGGGAAAAAATTCCCCTCAGCCTGGTGGCTACACCTGCATGGGGAGTGGATGATCCGGTTATCTGGCGACGCCAGCGCCTGCCTTATATCTCAGTTCAAACCGACCTGGCACCGGGGATGCGTGCTGAGACCGTCTCACAACAGTTGCGACCGGCAGTAAATCGCCTGCGTGCCAAGCTGCCACCCGGCTATCAGATAGAAGAAGGAGGTGCGGTTGCCGAGTCGGATAAAGGCAACGGCTCAGTGTATGCCATGCTGCCACTCACGCTTGTCGTGATGCTGGTATTGTTGATGATCCAGCTACAGCGTTTCTCACGGATGTTACTGGCCCTGTTGATGGCACCCTTTGGGCTGATTGGCGTGGTGCTGGCCATGCTGCCAACCGCGACGCCAATGGGATTTGTCGCGCTGCTGGGCGTTATCGCCCTGGCGGGAATGATCATCCGCAACGCGGTCATTCTTATTAGTGAAGCGGACCGCAATCTCCGTCACGGGATGTCCTGTGAGGCGGCGATCATCACAGCAGCGCAACACCGGGCCAGGCCGATCCTGCTGACCGCCTGTGCGGCGATACTCGGCATGCTGCCGATTGCAGAACAGGTATTCTGGGGACCGATGGCCTATGCCATTATCGGCGGGCTAGGTGTTGCCACCGTGGTGACCCTGACGGTTCTGCCTGCGGCGATGAGCCTGGTGATGCACAAGGTGACATGCCACTGATTCTCGCAATTCCCAAACACAGGATACGGCAAAGAACCGCTTTTTTTACCGTTTTGCGAACAAGTTCATGTTCTTGCCATTGACGATATACATTCAGGCCAATACAAATTGTAATCGATTACTTAAAAATAAGGCTATGAAAAATTATGAGAAAACTAATGGTACTGGCTGGTTTAGTCACGTCACTGGCTCTCCCCATTACCCAGGCCAGCGCGGCCGATGTGGAAAATGAAATCGCACTGCAAATGTACACCCTGCGCAATGTAGGCACCCCGGCTGAGCAGTTTGCGATGGCGCATAAAGCGGGCTTCAGGCATGTGGAACTGGTGGGGACGCACGGGCTGGGTGCAGCGCAAATGAAATCGCTGTTGCAAGACAATCAACTCACCGTCACCTCAGCGCATGTACAATTGTCGGCGCTGGAGCAGGATTATCAACCCACCGTGGCGTTTAATAAGGCGATCGGTAACCACACCCTTATTGTGCCGTGGATTGAGCCACAGGATCGCCCGGACAGCCAACAAGGTTGGATCGATTACGCACAAAAGCTGGATAAGCTGGGAGCAAAATTACGCAAGGATGGCATCCAGTTGGGCTACCACAACCATAATTTTGAGATGAAGAAATACGGTGGTATCACCGCGCTTGAAATCATCCTCAACCACACAAAACGCGATAACCTCAAGCTGGAAATGGATGCGGCCTGGGTATCACGCGGGGGTCAGGACCCTGCCCGCCTGCTGAAAGCCTATCCGGGGCGGATTTATGCCCTTCACGCCAAAGACAACGCCGGTATCGGGGTGCGTGATGATGAAATGAATTTTGCACCGCTGGGTGACGGTCTGCTCGACTGGAAAACCATTTTACCCGCCGCCAAAGCCAGCGGCGTGAAGTGGTTTATCGTTGAACACGACCTGCCAAAAGATCCGTGGCAGATCATCACCACTTCACATCAGAATCTGCGTGCGGCGTTGGAAAAACTGCCGCAGTGAGTTGTCAGGCGCTGGCACGTACTTCCAGGTGCCAGTCCATGATGACTCTCTCCGGCGGGGAGTCTGGGTTTTCGATCTTCGCCAGCAGCAGGGTAAAGGCTTTACGGCCAATATCGCGTGAGGGTTGTACGATGGTGGTTAGCGGCGGCGAAACCATTTCCGCCAGTTCCGTGCCATCAAAACCAGCCACCGCGATATCCTGCGGCACCCGCAGGCCTGCCTGCTCAATCGCTGACATCGCCCCCGCAGCCAGCGTATCGGAAACGGCGAACACCGCATCCGGTCGCGTTTCGCGCTTCAACAACATTTCCATTGCCTGCTTACCGGCATGAAAACTCAGTTCACTGGCGTAAGTGATCGCCTGCCAATCCTGTTGAAGCGAGGCCAGTTCCTGCTGATAACCCTGCTGACGCAATTGGGCATACTTGTAGCTGAGATCGTGATTAATCAGTGCAATGCGCTGGCGGCCCTTCCCGGCCAGATAGCGTACCAGTTGACGTGAAGCATCAATGTCACTGATGCCGACACAGGAAACATTCCCGGCGTCGGCATATTCGGCGCACTGCACCCAGGGAGTGGTGCCAATCAATTCGGTTAATTCAGGCAGGGTGGTGATGGCATCCATGGTGATGACCCCATCCACAATTTTGCCGGAGAGCAGTTGCAGGCTGGAGCGTGAGCGATTGATATCTGAACCTGAGTTGCACAGTAAAATTCGGTAGCCGTTCTGCTCGGCCTGCTCCTCGATCCCTTTGACCAACTCAGCGCAAAAGGGATTGGAAATATCAGAAACCAGAACCAGCACCATGGAACTGCGTGATGTACGCAACTGACGCGCCAACAGGTTCGGTTGATAGTTGCTCGCTTTGATTGCCTCCAGGACTTTTACCCGATTTTTTTCCTTTACGGTGTCACTGTTGTTCAGCACACGCGAAACCGTGGCAACGGAAACGCCCGCCAGCCTGGCGATTTTTTGGATGGACATGTTGGCAATATTTCCTGCTGAGAAACTGATGGCATGCAGGCTACCATAAATACGTAAGCCCGGCATCGACCGGGCTTACGCGTCATCACGCAACCGTCATCCAGCGCTGTTGCTGATGGCTTTGCACAATGGCATCAACAATCGCCATCACCTGCGCGCCTTCAGCAAAAGTGGCAAACGTTGCCGTACCGCCCGCAGGCATCCCTCCCTGCTGCACCGCCGCATAGAACTGTTGCATCATGGCGCGGAATGCGTCCGGCCAGCCCTCAATATGGCCGCCCGGAAAGCGCGCCCGTCCGGCAACGTCGGCATTCATCAGGGATGGATCGTCTGAAAGCACCCGGTTAGCCTGGTGCCGGTAACCCAGCCACAACTGTTGCGGCGTTTCCTGATCCCATGCCAGCGAGGCGGCACTGCCGCTCACCTCAAGGTTGAGACGATTTTTGCGTCCGGCAGAAACCTGCGACACGCTGAAACACCCCTTGCTGCCATCGTCAAAGCGAAACAGCACGAATCCCATATCTTCGGTAGTCACCGGGCGGTCTTCATAGCAGACTTGCTGCTGCCGGGCGCTGAAAGTGGATACCGCGTTAAGATTGGCTTTGCGTGTCGGCCAGACGATTGCCAGGTCGGCCAGCACCGCGACAATTTTACGTCCGGTAATGAACTGAATGGTGTCGCACCAGTGTGAACCAATGTCAGCTACCGCGCGCGACACTCCTCCCTTCCCGGCCTCAACACGCCAGTTATAATCGGTTTCTTCCAGCATCCAATCCTGCAAATAACTTCCCTGCGCCGCGAATAATCGGCCCAACTCTCCCTGGCGCAACATGCTGGCCGCCTGTTGCACCAGGGCAAACTGACGGTAAACAAAACTGACGCCGTGTACCACGCCCGCTTCATCCGCCAGTCGCACCAGTTCAGCCGCCTCTTCCAGCGTCATGCACAACGGCTTCTCTGAAAACACATGTTTACCCGCCTGAATAATCTGGCGATTGATCGCCGCATGCAGATGATTCGGCGTGCAGTTATGGACCGCCTGCAAACCGGGATGGCGTAAAAACGCCGCGACATCGCTATACGCACTCGGAACATTGAGCTGCGACGCCCGCGCTTCAGCGCTCGCCTGGTCGCTATCGCAAATCGCCACCACCTGAACATTGCCGAGTCGGCGCAGCGCTTCAATGTGCGCCGGACCGATAAAGCCGGTACCAATAATGCCAACATTAATCATCTCCGACACCTCCCGTCAGGCCAAGCTGAGCGCGAACGCTGGCGCGTGAGTCACTGCCTGCGGCAAAGTCATCAAACGCGCGATCCGCCACCGGAATAATGTGCTGACGAATAAATTCTGCCCCCTCGCGCGCGCCGGTATCGGCATCTTTCAGGCAGCATTCCCACTCCAGCACGGCCCAACCGTCGTAGTCGTACTGCGCCAGCTTGCTGAAAATGCTTTTGAAATTGATTTGTCCATCGCCGGGTGAGCGGAAACGTCCGGCACGATCGATCCAGCGTTGATAGCCGCCATATACGCCGCTGCGTCCGTTGGGTAAGTACTCAGCATCCTTCACATGAAAGGCTTTGATGCGCGCATGGTAGATATCGATAAATTGCAAATAATCAATATGTTGCAGATGAAGATGGCTGGGATCGAACAGAATATTGCAACGGGGGTGGTTATTCACCGCCGCCAGAAAACGCTCGAACGTGATGCCATCATGCAGATCTTCCCCAGGATGCAGTTCATAGCACACATCCACGCCGTGCTGATCAAAGACATCCAACACGGGTCGCCAGCGACGTGCCAGTTCAGCAAACGCCTCCTCCAGCAACAACGGGTTATGTGGCGGCCAGGGATAAAGATAGGGCCACGCCAGCGCCCCCGAAAACGTGGCATGTGCCGTTAATCCCAGCCTGGCCGATGCAGCGGCGGCCCGTTTCACCTGCTCCGTCGCCCATGCGGTGCGTTGGGTCGCATTCCCACGTACTGACGGCGGGGCGAAACCATCAAATGCCGCATCATGTGCCGGATGTACGGCAATCAACTGCCCCTCCAGGTGGGTGGATAATTCACTGATCGCCAGACCATATTGCGCCAGCGAACCCATCACCTCGTCACAATAGGTCTGGCTGGTCGCGGCCTTTGCGAGATCAAAAATGTGTGGATGATTACAGGGGATCTGCAACGCCTTGTACCCCAACGCGGCAGCCCACTGCGCCAATCCCTCCAGCGAGTTGTAAGGTGCCCCGGCACCAATAAACTGTGACAGAAAAATACCCGGACCTTTTAACGTCTGCACAACCACCTCCAAAACCATCAATCGCGATATTTAAATGAAAACAGGAAAATGACAGCGATAACGGCAGCGGCAACCGCCGGTATCCACCAGAACAGGGCCCAGCTCTGCGCCGATACCTGACCCGCGACCAGGTGGTTATACAGCGCACCCGATATTTGCGAGCCGAGCAGCATGCCGATACCGTAGGTAAACATCACCACCATGCTTTGCGCCTGGCCTTTCACTTTTTCGCCAGCAACGCGGTCGGTGTAGATAAAACCCACAACAAAGAAGAAGTCGTAACAGACGCCGTGCAGCAGAATGCCAAGCCAGATCAAGGCACGTCCCTCTTCCCCCATCCCCAAGGCAAACAACGCATAACGTACGAACCAGGCACACATCCCCACCAGCAGCATGTATTTCACACCCAGCCGGCGGAACAGCAACGGGATCACCAGCATGAAAAAGATTTCTGACATTTGGCCGAAGGACATGATGGTGCTGACATTCTCAACCCCGGCGTCAGATAACCAGGAAGCGGTATAGGCGTAGTAGGTACCGAGCGGAATCGAGATCAACGTGGCGCACAACGCAAAGATAAAGAAGTGCCGAATTTTCAGCAGCGCAAAGGCGTCAGCGCAGAACAAATCCCGCACTTTGAACGGCAGACCTTTAGCGGGCGCAGGGGTGTGCGGCAGCGTCAGGCTATAAACCGCCAGCATCACCGAACAAATCGCCGCCACGGAGAAAATTGTGGTGCTGGCGGCAATGCCTGTGACACCGATAAAAATACCCGCGACGATCCAACCAATAGTGCCAAACACGCGCACCACCGGAAAACTCTTCTCACTGCTCGCCAGGCTGTGGAAAGCAATGTTGTTAGTTAATGCCAGGGTTGGCATGTAGCACAGCGTGTAACCAAACAACAACGCGATCAGCTGCGCGCCGTTTTCGGCGATCATCGCCTGGGGGACAAACCACAGAATCACCGCCCCTGCCAGATGCATCACCGCCAGCACGCGCTGCGACGGAAAAAAGCGGTCCACCAGCATCCCTAATACGAAAGGGGAGAGAATCGACGCAATCGGTCCGGCGGAAAACGCATCGCCAATCAGTAACGCCATATTGTGTTGTGTCATCACCAATCCGAGGGTGACCGACCAACTTCCCCAGATAAAAAATTGCAGAAACATCATCAATGACAGGCGTGGCACCAGCATGCGCTGGGCGACTGCTGTGTTTTCAGAATCTTGTGTTGTAGACAGCATATAAGCCTCACAGAGAAAAGTAATCGATTACAATTCACGACGAAATGAAAAGTAATCGATTACAAAATAAATATATCGCAGGTTGATCACATTTTTAAACATTGGAAAGTGACGGCTTCAGCACCTGACCCGGTCGGCATCAATGCCGCCGGTGGAACGTTGAAGATCCAACGGTGAAATAACGAGAACCGAAGTTTGTTTCCCGTGATATAGTTTTTCGCAATATCTTTTCTCACCCGCCAGGTGAATAACATGAAAACCGATATCAGAAATCTGGATCTCAACCTGCTGAAAGCACTCGACGCGCTGTTGGATGAACGCAGCGTCACGCGCGCTGCGGAGCGGCTATCACTGACGCAGCCCGCCGTCAGCGGTATGCTTACCCGGTTACGTGAATGCTTTGACGATCCGTTATTCACCCGCGCGCAGCGTGGCATTGTGCCCACCTTGCGTGCGCTTGAACTGGCAACGCCGGTAAAAAACATCCTTGCCGAAGTTGGGGAGCTGCTGAAGCCGCGTGAATTTGATCCGGCAACCGCTGAGATGACCCTCAACGTCGCCGCGACAGATTATGCGTTGCGCGCTGTCGTGGTGCCGTTTATGGCCGCCTTACGTCAGCAGGCACCGGGCATCCGTGTGGCGGTACTCCCGGTCAATAACGACCTATTGCCGATGCAGTTTGAACGTGGCGCGGTGGATGTCGCGCTGATTACCCCAGAAACCACCCCACCCGAGTTACACGCAAAAACGCTATATGCGGAAGATTATGTGTGCCTGCTGCGCGCCGATCATCCACTGGCACAATCCGGCGTCCTGTCATTAGATGAGTTCTGCTCCCAGGATCATGCGTTGGTGTCGTATGTTGGAGGCAGTTTTTATGGTGTCACCGATGAAGCACTGGCGACACTGGGGCGTTCTCGCCGGGTAACGCTCTCGGTGTGCAGTTTTCTGGTTCTGCCGGAAATCCTGCGCGTGAGTGATTTAATCAGCGTGGTACCGCGCAGGCTGGCATTGAACACCGCCGGGTTGAAAATCGTGGCACCGCCATTGGATATCCCAGGTTTTACCAAATCCGTCGCCTGGCATGAGCGCACCCATCGCGATCCGGGACATCGCTGGTTGCGAGAATTGTTGTTTTCCACCGCGTTATGAACCGTTAAATCAGGCCAGAGGATCAGATGATTTCTAAAGATAATGCCGAGCACTACATCTGGGGTGAAAGATGCGATGGATGGTATCTGGTCAAACGCCAGGACATGCTGGTTATTCACGAAAAAATGCCACCGCATACCGAGGAAAAGCGGCATTACCACGCCGTATCCCGACAATTTTTCTTTGTCGTGAAGGGCGTGCTGACCATGGAGCTGGAAGGTGAAAAGCAGGAAATCGCTGCGTTGCAGGGCATCGAAATTCCTCCCGAGGCAAAACACCAGGCCAGAAACGACAGCGATGACGCGGTAGAGTTTATTGTTATTTCCCACCCTACCACGCGAGGCGACCGCACTGACCTGCCCGATTTAGCATAAACGGGCAGGCAGGTATCCGCTGATTACCTACGAGCGTCGGGACGCAATTGGCGTACAAGGTACATTTTCGTTGCCACCGACACCAGCAACGCCAGCGCTAATCCCCAGACAAACACCTGCATCATTGCCTCGTAACTGCCGGTACTTTGTCGCAGCAGAGAGGATACGGACGATCCGACCAGCCCTGCGAGCGCCCAGGCGGTCAGCACATATCCGTGGATAGCACTGACCTGGCGGGAGCCAAAAATATCGCCAATATAGGCAGGCAACGTGGAAAAACCACCGCCATAGCAAGTCATGATCAACAGCAAAACCGCTTCAAACAGTAAGACGTGCTGCAATGAGGGCAGTAGCCAGAACGCGACAATTTGCAGAGCGAAAAAGAGGATGTAGGTATTGGGACGACCAATAATATCGGAGAAAGATGCCCACGCAATTCGCCCCAGCCCATTAAATAACCCGATCATCCCAACCAGCGACCCCGCTGCCAGTGCTGATATACCCGTTGCTTCCTGAGCCAGTGGAGAAGCGACGGAAATTAACGCAATACCGCAGGTGATATTTATAAACATCATCAGCCACAACCCTAAAAAACAGCGAGTACGGACCGCTTGATTGGCTGTCATTGGCATCACGCCCTGAGCCGGTATTTTGCCGGGCTTCACCTTTTCCCGCGCGGGTTGCCAGTCTGGTGGCGGTAATTTCAGACAGGCTGATGATAACAACATAATTGCCGTGTAACTGATTGCCTGTAGGAAAAAGGTCTGAGCAATACCTACCGAGCCAATAAGTAAACTCAGAATCGGCCCGCCTAAAAAAGCCCCAAAGCCGAAGCCCATAATGGCGAGGCCCGTTGCCAGACCGCGCCGGTCAGGAAACCATTTCATCAACATCGATACCGGGGTGACATACCCCGTCCCCAGCCCAAAGCCACCGACCAGGCAAAAAAACAGTAACAAACCTAAGCGCAACGTATCGTTCGATATCATGCCAGAGGTGGCTACACCGGCCCCCATCAGACCGACACCCCATAAACCCGTGGCGAGAAACCCCGAAAATCGCGGCCCACGTCGTTCAACAACATGCCCCATGACCGCAGCAGACATCCCCAGTACAAAAATAGCCAGACCAAATGGCAACCCTGCTTCAAACTCATTCCAGCCAAAGGCATCCATAAAAGGCTTTTTAAATACACTCCAGGCATAAACTGAACCTAAAGAAATATGGATACCCACCGCTCCGGCTGCGATAACCCAACGACAATTCATAAAAATCCCTTTATCAAATAGTAATCCATCCAAATTCTATATATGTTCCACTTCCTTATGAAAAGGATAAATTTCTTATTTAAATACATTTCATATATAAACAAAAACAACCTGAAAAACTCATGACCAAACGAGAGGCGATACGCATAACACTCTAATATATAATAAAAAAATCATGTTTTTTTGATGTTTGATATTTACCAAGGATATTCAGCAGGATGGCGGGTGCCCGGCATAACCGGACACCGTCAGATACGGACAGTTATTCTATGCCGAGATAACCGTCCATATAGGTTTGTGCAATCGCCTCCGACATATTGTTGCGCCAGCGCGGTGATAACGTGGCGTCATCTTTATATTCTTTACCGGCAAAGTGCGACGTTCCACTGATTGATTTTATGAACTCATCGCTGTGGAAATAGCTGACTCTTTTCTGCGCATCGGCGCTGGAGACACCTTGTGCACGATCTTTTTTGCCCAGTTGCCAGAACTGGGCAAAAAAAGGCGTCGCCATGCGGATGGAGTCAGCCTTGTTCATCACAAAATTGGGATCCGAATCTTCGACTTTATAGACGAATTTAGTCGCATGCCGTTTGGCGCTGATATCCGTTTGCGCACAACCATTCAGTAACAGGAGAGATAAAGCGACAACACTCACAATGCGGAGGTTTCCATTCATTAAAAAGCTTCCTTTTGCATAAAACGATTGATTTATCATCAGCCCTGTCGGGCTGAAACCAGCACCTCGGGGTGCTGGCCGGGATCAGTCAGGTGAATTCATCGATTGTCATTCACCACCCTTTCACCCTCTTCCGTTAGTCTTACCTCGTAATAGCGTGACATATCCGTGGGCGAGGCAATGAATTCAATCAGCCCCGACCGCATCAATGACGCCAAACTTCGGCAGGTAATATCCCTTCGTTTGCACATTTCAATTTCAAAATCACATTTCATTTCCAGCCCTATGGCTTTATCACCACGTAGCCGGTGCTTAGTGCCACTTTGCATACGACGCAAAGTAATCAGTTTTGCCTGTGAAATTCCCATGCCTTCCCTTCCCCTGGATAAGATCAATAGTTATGAATAACTGCTGAACGAACGGCCTCGCGCTTTCGGACCATTGCAGTCCAACGCTTTTTATGAAATCACTGGGGTACGACACATAATAAGAATATCGAAAAGAAATTGTAAATATTACGTAAGGCAAATTAAGACTGGATTATGTGTCCGACAACCGTTACTACTAGCAGAAAATGGCCGCGAGGCCCGGTATGCACTGTAAAACTACCCGTGATTATCGTCACTACTAAATTTGGTAGTTGCTTTATTTACCTGGATTGGCACTGAGGCAGATCAAATGAATAAGCCGGAAACGTATATGTTGTTAGCACTGGAGTGTTCCAGAAATGCGCTGCCGGACTGTCGGCCAAACCCGCCCGTGGGTTGTGTGATCGTGAGAAATGGCGAGGTGGTCTCTTCCGGTTTTACCCAATCACCGGGCTTGCACCATGCAGAGATTGCTGCCCTGTCGAAGCTTGAAATGTCGGTGAATGATTGCGATATCTACGTCACGCTGGAGCCATGTTCGTTTCAGGGAAGAACCCCCTCGTGTGCAAAGACGCTGGCCTCACTGAAACCAAATCATATCTACATTGCATTACTCGATCCTCATCCAAAGAATCAGGGTGCGGGCATTGAAATATTGCAGCATGCAGGCATCAGTTTCACTTTGGGGATTTGCCAGAATGAGGTTTCCGAATTCCTTTCTGAATACCTGATATCATCAGACCTCTGATTGAATCTCTGGCCGATAAAATAAAATAGATGCCAGGTCGATATATAAGGTTAATGGGTCTTTCACACAACCTGGTGCGACGCATTCCCTTCTTGCCACCGCTGCCAAAAAGTCAACCGACGAAATAATAACGAAACGGCATCTATTCCCGCCATTTATTGATCAATAAAAAACCATTATTGTAATTAATAATAATTCTCATTATAGTTCGCGTTTTCATTTTTGTTGGCAAAGGACAGATGACAAATCTCATGATGAAAACAATATCCCGCTATTCTCTACTGGCTTGTCTTATTGCGTACAGCCTTGGAAACTCCCCTGCATTTGCAAACGAAATAATAAGTGAAACGCCAGTGCAACAACTGGCGATTAGCGATAAAAAAAGCAGTAGCGACAATACTCTGGTCGTCACCGCCCGCGAGCAAACCCTGCAAGCGCCTGGCGTCTCCATCATCGACAGTGAAGCCATCAAAAAATACCCTATCCAGCGTGATGTTTCTGAACTGATCCGCACCATGCCCGGCGTGAATCTAACCGGTAATTCCAATAGCGGCCAGCGTGGTAATAACCGCCAGATTGATATTCGCGGTATGGGTCCCGAAAACACCCTGATTCTGGTTGACGGGATGCCGGTCAGCAGCCGCAACTCGGTGCGCTATGGCTGGCGTGGTGAGCGTGATACCCGTGGCGACAGCAACTGGGTGCCGCCCGAAATGATCGATCGTATTGAGGTTATTCGCGGCCCGGCGGCCGCGCTGTATGGCAATGGCGCGATGGGAGGCGTGGTCAACATCATCACCAAACCGGCAGAAAAAGAGTGGCATGGTAATTTCAACACTTATTACAACGTGCCAGAACACAAATCTGAAGGGGCCACCAAACGTTATAACGCCAGCCTGAGCGGCGCTTTAACGGATAATCTGACCCTGCGCCTGTATAGCAACTGGAGTAAAACACAGGCAGACGCGCAGAATATTAACAGCGGGCATGAAGCTGAGCGTAGCGGTAAATACGCAGGTATGGTGCCGGCAGGCCGTGAAGGGGTGATCAATAAAAACATTAATAGCGTATTGCGCTGGGAGTTTATGCCCATGCAGGCGCTGGAATTGAATGCGGGTTATAGCCGCCAGGGCAACCTTTACGCCGGTGACACGCAGAACACCAACAGCAGCACCCTGGTTAAGGAAAATTACGGTAAAGAAACCAACGTGATTTACCGGCAAACACTCTCCCTGAAATATACCGGTGCCTGGGATAACGGCGTGACCACCAACAATTACATTCAGTTCGAAAAAACCCGTAATAAAAGACTTAACGAAGGTCTGTCCGGTGGACTGGAGGGATTATTCAGCACGACCGATGAAGGTTTTTCTACCATTGTTCTGAATGATACCAACCTGCATTCCGAGGTAAACATTCCCTTTGACGGATGGGTTAGCCAGACAATGACCTTTGGTGCGGAGATGAATCATCAAACGATGAAAGATCCCACCTCCAATACTCTGACCAATACTTCGGAGGTCGACGGCGTCTCCAGTTCCGGTCGGAGCATCTATAGCTCAGCCAATATCTATGGCGTCTACACTGAAGATAATATTGATCTGACCGACTCAACCCGACTGACTCCGGGATTACGTTTCAATCATCAAACCTACACCGGCAGCAATATCAGCCCCTCGCTGAACCTGTCGCAGGATTTGGGGGAAGATTTTACCCTGAAATTGGGCATTGCCCGTGCCTGGAAGGCACCTAACCTGTACCAGACCAACCCCAATTATCTGCTCTACAGCAGCGGCAACGGATGCTACGCCAGTTCCACCAGCTGTTATTTACAGGGTAATAAGGATCTCAAAGCCGAAACCAGCGTCAATAAAGAGATCGGTATCGAGTACCATCATGAAGGGGTGCAGGCCGGTTTGACCTGGTATCGTAACGACTATCACAACAAAATCGAGGCAGGCTATTCCCCGGCGTACAGCAACGGTACATCAAACATCTATAAATGGCAGAACGTGCCAAAATCTGTCGTTCAGGGGCTGGAAGGCACGTTGAATTTTCCGATCAGCGAAAATTTGACCATGAACAACAATTTCACTTACATCATCGACAATAAAAACGAAACCTCTGGCGATTACCTGTCGATTATCCCGAAATATACCATTAACTCGACGCTGGACTGGCAGGCAACCAACGCCCTTTCTGTCCAGGGAACCATGACATGGTATGGCCGCCAAAAGCCGCCTAAATATAACTCCCAGGGTGAGGACACGTCCGGCAGTGAAAAATGGCAGGTTTCCCCCTATGCCATTTTTGGTGCGAGCGCAGTTTATAACATCAATAAAAATATCGATATCACAGCGGGTATCGATAATTTGTTAGATAAACGCCACTTCCGCGCAGGCAACGCGCTGACCTCGGGCGCCAACGGCACTTACGCTTATGGTGCAGGAGCGCGCACCTATAACGAGTCGGGACGGACTTATTATATGGAGCTCGGGATGCATTTCTGACAGAAAGCCGCCTGCTGCCATCTTTAGCCCGGCAGCTATGATGTGCACTGACTTGCATTTAAAACGGAAAAGGCCGCCTTGCGGCGACCTCTTCCGGCACTTCCCTGTACGACCATCCGTTATTTGTACAGTTCTGCGGTCATGTGAACACGGTTATTAGTGTTCGCTTCGGTGATTTTGTACTGTGCACCCTGCTGTGCGGCCTGTGCAGCAATTTTCGCTTCTGCACCGTCCAGGGTTGAAGAGGTGACAGAGATGCTTTGCGCGAAGCTGGCTGCTGACATCAGGGAAAGAGCGGCTACAGCGGCGATTGACAGTGCTTTGATAGTTTTCATGGTCTTAATCCTTAATTAGTTTGTTTGGAAGGCTGTGTGCCTTCGATGAAAGTAATAATAACCATAGTTATCGTTTCATGATTGATAATTAGTGCGATAACTGTGATCGTGCTAATTATTACCTTATTTAGTCAGTTCAGCTGACAGGTAAGCACCGTTGTCCACGCGTGCGCCGGTGATTTTGTACTGCGCACCCTGCTGAGCGGCCTGAGCAGCGATTTTGGCTTCTGCGCCATCCAGGGTGGAAGCGGAAGCGGTGATGCTCTGCGCAAAGCTACCGAAAGAAACCAGTGACAGGGCGGCAACTGCAACGAAAGTTTTGATAGATTTCATGGTCATTTCCTCAGAAGTTTGTTTAATCGGTGAGGCGTTGTGCCTCGATGTGAGAGAGAATAGACCTGACGGCGGGGGAGTAAAAGCTGAGGGATTTGCTGAAATAATTCAAAAAAATTGAATATAAAAAAAGGCGCGATAAATCGCGCCCTGCCATCAATCACAGTTTGTTAGCGTCAGCCCAGCAGCTCTTTTCGAACGATTTCTGCACCCGCGCTTAACGCCTCCAGCTTGCCTCTGGCGACCCGGCGCGATAGCGGCGTCATGCCACAGTTGGTAGACGGATAGAGTTTGTCAGCATCGACAAACTTAAGCACGTTGCGCAGCGTAGCGGCGACTTCTTCCGGGGTCTCGATGGTATTGGTTGCCACATCGATCGCCCCCACCATCACCTTTTTACCGCGAATCAGTTCAATCAGATCCATTGGAACATGCGAGTTGTGACATTCCAGGGAAATGATATCAATGTTGGATGTTTGCAGTTTAGGGAACACCTCTTCATATTGGCGCCACTCGTTCCCCAGAGTCTTTTTCCAATCGGTATTGGCTTTGATGCCATAGCCATAGCAAATATGCACAGCCGTCTCACATTTAAGCCCTTCGATGGCTCTTTCTAAAGCAGCAATCCCCCAGTCATTCACCTCATCAAAAAAGACATTAAATGCAGGTTCATCAAACTGGATAATATCAACACCTGCCGCCTCTAACTCTTTGGCTTCCTGGTTAAGAATTTTGGCGAATTCCCAGGCGAGTTTTTCACGGCTTTTATAGTGTCCATCATAAAGTGTATCAATCATCGTCATCGGACCTGGTAAGGCCCATTTGATCGGTTGACTGGTTAGTTGACGTAAAAATTTAGCATCTTCGACAAATACGGGCTTTTGACGAGCAACTTCACCCACAACGGACGGTACACTCGCTTCATAGCGATTACGAATTTTAACGATCTCGCGTTTCTCAAAATCAACGCCGCTGAGATGCTCAATAAAGGTCGTGACAAAATGTTGGCGTGTTTGCTCACCATCACTGACGATATCAATACCGGCTTTTAATTGATCTTCCAGGCACAAACGCAGCGCATCATGTTTGCCCTCAATTAATTCCGCATCCTGCAATTTCCAGGGTGACCAAAGTGTCTCAGGTTGTGCCAGCCAGGAAGGCTTAGGTAAACTGCCAGCAGTTGAAGTAGGTAATAATTTTTTCATCACAGGTGACCTTGTACTTTCGGTTAATCAAAGAACGGACGCAGCAGACCATTGCTCAAGAACAGTTTGATAAGGTTTGATGAAGTGCTGCTCAGTAAACTTTCCTTGTTCAATAGCCAACTGGCTACGTTCTTCGCGATCATAAACAATTTGAGTTAAGGAATAATCCTGATGCTTCAGACTTGGCTGGTAGCATTTTCCTGCCGCAGAGTTAGCATTGTAAATCTCAGGGCGATAAATCTTCTGGAACGTCTCCATTGTGCTGATGGTGCTGATCAGCTCAAGGTTGGTGTAATCACTGAGTAAGTCGCCAGTAAAATAGAAGGCCAAAGGCGCAACACTGTTCGCCGGCATAAAATAACGTGCCTGTAACCCCATTTTATTGAAATAAAGGTCAGTCAGGGATAGCTCATCTTGCTGGTATTCGATGCCAAGTACCGGATGCTGATTTCCCGTCTGATGATAGACGTTCTTACTGGAAACACTCAGGCAGATAACCGGTGATTTTTTAAAATTCTCTTTATACGCATCGGAATTCACGAAGGACTTGAATAGGTTTCCATGAAGATCACCAAAGTTATCGGGCGTGCTAAAGCCAGATTGTTTTTTATTATGTTCAGGAAGAACCACACTAAAATCATAGTCCCGTACATAAGAAGAGAAATTATTGCCTAAAATACCGTCAATACGCTCATGGGTTTTCTTATCAACGATATTTGTTTTTAATATTTCAATCGCCGGAAAGGTAACTTCAGCACCAATGTTCAACTCAGCAGAAATTATTTCCAGTTCAACTGAATAACGATCGCTATTAGGGTTATCCCAGTGCGCCAGCGAATTGAAACGATTGTCAATCATCACTAAGGCGTTACGCAAGTTCTCCTGACGTTTCTCGCCTCGTGCTAAGTTCGCAAAGTTAGTCGTGATGCGCGTATTTTTGGAAGGGTTATAATTTTCGTCGAAAGAAATACGCTTAATAGAAAATGTAAGATCTTTATTCATCGCAATCCGGCACCCTGATATCTGAGATAAATACTGAAAAGACGTTTGGTTGGTTGAAAGTCACCCAATTTTTTTGGGGTTTTCTCATTCAGTATTTTTTATCTGATTTAACATTGATAATGCATATTTTATGCCAGAGCTTTTGGATGGAGAAAAGTGATTTAATTTCAATACAGCATGAGTCATGTTCATGATCAGAATCACGGTCAGGGCTGGCAGGGTTGAAAAATGTCCCACCCTACATAACTTTACTTTTAAATCATACAGTTATGCGGAAACGGGGTTACTGCGCTCGTATTCTGTGAAGGTGAGTTCAGGGCTGCAACAGCAGCCCTGTGTCAGAAAATGACAAGACGAATAGACTGTATCTCGATTCAAGATGCCGCAGCAACGTTACAAGCATACAGTATCACCTGTAGCTGAGTTTCGTTATTGCTGGTTGATTTGAGTCTATAGCTGGAAAATTTAGCATTGGCAGGGCGCGTATAGTAGGAGGTACTGCCGTCACTTTCTTTCTTAATATTTAAGTATTCCTGGCCCAGAGCACTTATCTCTCCGCTGTCCATATCGCCAAGCCCGTAATTTTGGTCGAAATGAATAACAAAGCTGTCTCCAGAATCCGTCACTTTAATGGTGTAAGGATCATTTTTCTTGCCACTGAGATATTTGTCCTTAAATCCACGACCATACTGCATGGATACCTTACATACCTTTGTCACCGGATCCGTGTGAGAAGGAAAACTCGGCGGGACACCACCATCATCTTGTACCGCTTGCTGAAGATTAGTTGGTGCTGGTGGTGATGCCGGGTTTACCTGACGGACGGAAGGTGCAGCAGATTCAGCGGTTTTTTGTTCCGAAAGCACGCCCAGCACAGCCACTAAGTCATTGATTCGCCCCTTATAAGCCGAATCAAGTTGCGAAACTGTTGTCGCTTTGTTTCTGATACTCTTCAGCCACAACAGCTGTGATTTTTTTATCATCGTCGCTTGATCCGCTTTTTCTGTTAATGCTTTGCGGTACAGCGCATTCAGTTTATCGTCGAGGGAAGATAAAGACGGTGTGGAACAGATAGTCAATTCGGCGTAACTGCTGGCTTTTTTGCAATCAAACGAAGCTGCGTATCCCGGCATGTGCCATAAAATGCCTACTGCAATAAATATTACGTTTCTCTTTTTCATCATTACCGGCTTCCTGCTGAAACGAATAGATCTATTTCGACCATTCTGACTAAATCTGAGTATCGGCAGAACCTCAGAATTCCTTATAGCATCCGACTTCAGATAAAATTTCTGTTGCCTTGCTAAACCGGTTTAGTTAGTTTTCACAGACTCATTCTATGGAGGAAATTTCATGTCAGCACGAGTCTGGTGTCTGGGAGACGCCGTGGTTGATCTGTTGCCGGAGGCGGATGGACGACTGATGAAGTGTCCGGGTGGCGCACCGGCAAATGTTGCCGTTGGTATTGCGCGATTGCAGGGTAACAGTGGATTTATTGGTCGGGTCGGTGACGATCCCTTTGGTCATTTTCTGCGTCAAACGCTGGCTGATGAGCAGGTGGATATCCATTTTATGACCGCCGACCCGACCTATCGCACCTCAACCGTGGTGGTCTCGCTGGATGAAGAGGGTGAGCGCTCGTTTACCTTTATGGTACGACCGGGGGCAGACCTTTTTATTGAGCCTGCTGATTTGCCCCCCTTTCAGCCGGGTGAATGGCTGCACTGCTGTTCGATAGCGCTGGCCGCAGAACCTTCACGCTCCACCACCGTCACCGCCATGGCGCGTGTAAAAGCCGCAGGGGGCCGGGTCAGTTTCGACCCGAATATTCGCCACGACCTGTGGTCAGACGCGCATCTGTTACAAACCTGTCTGAGTCAGGCCTTACAGCAAGCCGATGTGGTGAAGTTGTCAGAAGAGGAACTGACATTTATTGCCGGATCGGATCAGACCGATGTCGCCATGCAAAAACTGGCCGACACTTTTGATATTCAGTTGCTGCTGGTAACGCAGGGAAAAGCAGGCGTGCTGGCCTGGCATCATAACCGGATCTACCACTACCCCACCCTGCCGGTGATAAGCGTGGATACCACCGGTGCGGGTGACGCTTTTGTTGCTGGCTTGCTGTGGGGATTGGCGCAGCATGGCCTGCCGCATGATGAACCCCAACTGGCAGCACGTCTCACCTGTGCCCAAATTTGCGGCGCGTTGGCGACCACCGCTAAAGGTGCGATGACAGCGCTACCCCGACTTCAGCAACTGGAACAACAGCTCAGCTGATTCAGGACCATTTGCCGCTGCGTTTTGCGAGCTATCTCACAATCACTAAATCGGTTTAGCAAATTTCATTGCGCGGAGAAATTACCCGTGGCTATGATTCAACGCCTAAACCGGTTTAGCAAAAAATAACTTTGTGATGATAGCCTTTCCTCAGGGACGCAAAACAATGAAAAAAAGTACTCTCGCTATAACCCTTGGAGTGTTACTGGGTTCCGGTTACACCTGGGCGGCAGACCCCAGCATGAGCAGTATCGAGGCACGTCTGGCGGCATTAGAACAACGTTTGCAGGCGGCTGAGCAACGCGCCAATGCCGCCGAAAACCGTGCTCAGGTCGCGGAAAAGCAGGCGCAACAACTTGCCGCCGCACAACAACAAAATCAAACCACTACCGCGCAGGTTGAGCAACGCACAGCCAAACTGGAGCAGCAAGCCCCCCATGATGACAGTGGTTTTGAGTTCCACGGCTATGCCCGTTCCGGGCTGCTGATGAACAACTCCGCGTCAAAAACTCAGGGAGGCCCGACAGTGACACCCGCCGGTGAAACCGGTGGCAATATCGGTCGTCTGGGCAACGAACCCGACACTTACGTCGAACTGAATCTGGAGCATAAACAAACGCTGTCGAATGGCGCGACTACGCGTTTTAAAGTGATGCTCGCCGACGGCCAGCGTACCTACAACGACTGGACCGCTTCCAGCAGCGATCTCAACCTGCGTCAGGCCTTTACGGAAATCGGCCATCTCCCCACCTTTACCGGCGCGTTCCAGGACAGCACCGTCTGGGCCGGGAAGCGCTTTGACCGCGATAACTTCGATATCCACTGGATCGACTCTGATGTGGTGTTTCTTGCGGGTACTGGTGCCGGTATCTACGACATGAAGTGGAGCGATGACGCACGCAGTAACTTCTCGTTGTATGGGCGCACCTTTGGCGATATCGAAAACAACGACAACACTTCGCAGAACTACATCCTGTCGCTGAATAACTTCTATGGCCCGTTACAGCTGATGGTAAGCGGAATGCGCGCCAAAGATAACGATGATCGTGTTGATACCGAAGGCAACAAAGTCAAAGGCGATGCGGCGAATACCGGCCTGCATGCCCTGGTTGGACTGCATAACGACAGCTTCTACGGCCTGCGTGAAGGTTCGGCCAAAACCGCCCTGCTCTACGGCCACGGCCTGGGGGCTGAGGTCAAATCAATCGGCTCCGACGGCGCACTGCTGCCAGAAGCCAACACCTGGCGTCTCGCCAGTTATGGCATCACACCGCTTGGTGGAGGCTGGCATATCGCCCCGGCGGTACTGGCACAAAGCAGCAAGGATCGTTACGTCAAAGGCGACAGCTACCAATGGGCAACCGCCAACCTGCGCCTGATTCAGGAGCTTACGCAGAATTTCGAGATGCAGTACGAAGGATCTTACCAATACATGGATCTGCGTCCGAAAGGTTACAACAACCGCAATGCCGTCAGCGGCAGCTTCTACAAACTCACCGTCGCCCCCACGCTGAAAGCCAGTGATGTGGGTGAGTTCCTGAAACGCCCGGAAATACGCCTCTTCGCCAGTTGGATGGACTGGGATCATCGGCTGGATAACTACGCCAGCGATGATGCCTTCGGCAGCAATGGCTTCAAAGCCGGTGGGGAATGGAACTTCGGGGTACAAATGGAAACCTGGTTCTGACCGCCTGGCCCCTGTGGGGGCCATTTCAGACGGGTTGATAGCATAAAAACGAAAAACAGAGGTAAGTATGGATTTTGCAAACATTTCCCGGTCGCTACTGCCACTGCTGGGAGGCAGGGACAATATTGCCAGCGCCGCCCACTGCGCCACTCGCCTGCGTCTGGTGCTGGTGGATGACGCCCAGGCGGATACCGATGCCATTGGTAAACTCGAGGGAGTGAAAGGCTGTTTCCGTAATGCCGGGCAACTTCAGGTGATTTTTGGCACTGGAGTCGTTAACAAAGTTTACGCCGCCTTTATCGCCGAAGCCGGGATTAGCGAAGCGAGCAAGTCGGAAGCTGCCGACATTGCCGCCCGTAAGCTGAACCCGTTCCAGCGCATTGCGCGTCTGCTGTCGAATATTTTTGTGCCGATTATCCCGGCCATTGTCGCTTCCGGCCTGTTAATGGGCCTGCTCGGGATGGTGAAAACGTATGGCTGGGTCAACCCGGATAACGCGCTCTACATTATGCTCGATATGTGTAGCTCCGCCGCCTTTATCATTCTGCCCATCCTGATTGGTTTTACCGCCGCGCGGGAATTTGGCGGTAACCCATTCCTTGGGGCAACGCTTGGCGGCATCCTCACCCACCCGGCACTCACCAACGCCTGGGGCGTGGCGGCAGGTTTCCACACCATGAACTTCTTTGGCATTGAAGTCGCGATGATTGGCTACCAGGGCACCGTGTTTCCGGTGCTGCTGGCGGTGTGGTTTATGAGCATACTGGAGAAGCAGTTGCGCCGGGTGATCCCGGATGCGCTGGACCTGATCCTGACCCCCTTCCTGACGGTGATCATCTCCGGCTTTATCGCGTTGCTGGTGATCGGCCCGGCCGGGCGTATGCTGGGCGACGGCATCTCCTTTGTACTCAGCACGCTGATCGCCCATGCAGGATGGTTGGCCGGATTGCTGTTTGGCGGGTTGTATTCGGTGATTGTGATTACCGGTGTTCATCACAGCTTCCATGCCATTGAAGCCGGGCTGCTGGGTAATCCTTCGATTGGCGTCAACTTCCTGCTACCCATCTGGGCGATGGCAAACGTCGCGCAGGGCGGTGCTTGCCTGGCGGTCTGGTTTAAAACTAAAGATGCGAAAATAAAAGCCATCACCCTGCCCTCTGCATTCTCGGCCCTGCTGGGGATTACCGAAGCGGCGATCTTTGGTATCAACCTGCGCTTTATGAAGCCGTTTATCGCGGCGCTGATCGGCGGGGCTGTCGGTGGCGCATGGGTAGTGTCGGTGCATGTTTATATGACGGCTGTCGGGTTGACCGGTTTGCCGGGTATGGCCATCGTACAAGCCAGTTCGCTGCTCAATTATGCGATGGGTATGGTTATCGCCTTCAGTACGGCGTTTATTCTCTCCTACCTGCTTAAATACAAAACGGACTCTGAATAATGGCATCATCAACACGCCTGGCCGCCATTTTAAAAGCGGTGATGCACGGTCAGCCCAACGCCCTTAATGACAGCCACTACCCTAGCTGGCACCTGGCGCCGGTCACCGGACTGCTTAACGATCCCAACGGATTTATCCACTTCGCCGGTCGTTACCATCTGTTTTACCAGTGGAATGCGCTGGGCTGCCAGCATCAGCACAAGTGCTGGGGGCACTGGAGTTCAGAAGATCTGCTGCACTGGCAACACGAACCCATCGCGCTGATGCCCGATGACGACTATGACCGCAGCGGCTGCTACTCGGGTAGCGCCGTGGATAACGCGGGAGTTCTGACCCTGATCTACACCGGTAACGTCAAATTCGAGGATGGCAGCCGCACAGCCTGGCAGTGCCTGGCGGTACAAAACAGCACAGGTGGCTTCGATAAACTCGGACCGGCGCTGGCACTGCCGGCAGGCTATACCGGCCATGTTCGTGACCCCAAAGTGTGGCGACACGGAGAGCATTGGTACATGGTGCTGGGGGCACAGGACCAACAATTTCAGGGTAAAGTGCTGTTGTTGCGTTCAGAGAATCTGCACGACTGGCAAAACCTCGGCGAAATCGCCGGAAGTGGCCTTGGCGGCCTTGGTCAGGCGGGTTATATGTGGGAATGCCCGGATATGTTTTCCCTTGGCGATCGCAACTGGCTTATCTGTTGTCCACAGGGCATCGCGCGCGAGGAAAAGCGTTTCCTGAATACCCACGCGAGTGCATGGATCAGCGGCGAACTCGATTATGAGACAGCCAGCTTCCGCCACGGTGCGTTTCATGAACTGGACGCAGGATTCGAGTTTTACGCCCCGCAAACCACCCTGACAGCTGATGGTCGTCGTCTGCTGGTGGGCTGGATGGGGGTGCCGGATGGTGAAGAGATGTGCCAGCCAACGGTCAGCAACGGGTGGATCCATCAGATGACCTGCCTGCGCGAACTCAGCGCCCGCGATGGCAAACTGTATCAACAGCCGGTTGCCGAATTGCAGACATTACGCGCAGAGGAAAAGGTTTATCACGGCAGCGCTGATAACGCACCGGTGCTGGAGGCACAGCGTCTGGAGCTGTTGCTGGAATGTCAGGGTGATATCACGCTGAACTTTGCCGACAATGTGATCCTGCAATGGCATCAGCATGAACTGCGCCTGGCTCGTCGCAGCCTGAAAACCGGGGAGTGGCTTTATCGCTACTGGGTCGGTGCGGCAAACCGTTTACAAATCCTGTGTGATCATTCCAGCGTGGAGATCTTTATCAACGACGGTGAAGGGGTAATGAGCAGCCGCTACTTCCCGCCACATCCGGCACAATTAACCCTGATCGGTCGCGCAGAAGTGCAGGCCCGCTACTGGTCGTTACGACACTGCATGGTAGAATAAGTTATTGTTTCATTAACCGATGCATTGTCGTGAGAAAAACCAAACGCGTTACCATCAGTGATATCGCCGCGCTGGCAGGGGTGTCCAAAGCCACTGCCAGCCTGGTGCTGAACGGCCGTGGTAAAGAGTTGCGGGTCGCGAAGGAGACACGCGAGCGAGTGCTCACCCTCGCCCAACAACACCACTACCAGCCAAGCATCCATGCGCGTCTGTTGCGCGATGATCGCAGCCATACGCTGGGGCTGGTGGTGCCGGAAATCACCAACCACGGTTTCGCGGTGTTTTCTCACGAACTGGAAAATCTCTGCCGCGAAGCGGGTCTGCAATTGCTCATCTCCTGCACTGACGAGAATGCCGGTCAGGAAATGGTGGTGGTGAACAATCTGGTGGCGCGTCAGGTGGATGGCCTGATCGTCGCATCCAGTATGCTAAGCGACAGCGACTATGTGAAGCTGAGCGAACAATTGCCGGTGGTGCTGTTTGACCGTCATATGAATGACACCCGGTTACCGCTGGTGATTACCGACTCCATCACTCCTACCGCCGATTTAGTCGAGCGCCTGGCGCGCGCCAACCCTGACGAAATCTATTTTCTCGGCGGGCAGCCGCGTCTGTCCCCCACCAAAGACCGCCTGGCGGGTTTTATGCAGGGACTGGAACGCGCAGGGGTCACGCCGCGTCAGGAGTGGATCATTCACGGCAACTATCACCCGAGCAGTGGTTACGAGATGTTTGCGGCATTGTGTGCTCGTCTGGGACGACCGCCAAAAGCGTTATTTACCGCCGCCTGTGGTCTGCTGGAAGGGGTGTTGCGTTATATGAGTCAGCATCATTTACTGACCAGTGATATCCGTATCGCCAGCTTTGATGATCACTACCTGTACGATTCGCTGTCGGTGCCGATTGACACTGTCGAACAGAACGTACCACGCCTGGCGCAGGAGTGTTTCACCATGATGACACAGATGATTCAGGGACAAGACCCGGCAGAAAACCAGGTCATACTTCCCGCCACCCTGCGTTTACGTTCGGCATAATGGCGGAACCTAAGCCGTAACGGCGCGAATTGTCTTGCCGCTACGGTTTCGTTTACTTGATTTCAGTGACGAAGTTTTCGCGGCTGCGACGAACTTTTTGCAGGTTGACCAGCCAGTCACCTTCAGCCGCACGATAGCCCAACGGCAGAATGATCACGCTGCGTAATCCTTTCTCCTTCAGACCGAGGATTTCATCCACGGCTTGCGGGTCGAAACCTTCCATCGGTGTAGCATCAACTTCTTCAAACGCCGCCGCAATCAGGGCGCTACCCAGTGCGATATACGCCTGACGTGCTGCCGCCTGATAGTTTGCTTCAGTACCACGCTCACCCACAATACCCAGCAACATCTGACGATAGTTTTCCCAGCCTTCATTACGGAAGCCACGGACTTCATTGGTCAGATCAAACATCATATGGACGCGTTCTGGCGTGATGTCATCCCAGGCAGCAAACACCAACACATGAGAACAATCCGTCACCTGCGCCTGATCCCAGGCAACCGCACGAATTTTTTCGCGGATTTCAGTATTGGTAACAACCAACAGCTCAAACGGCTGCAAGCCACTGGAGGTGGCGGTTAAGCGTACCGCTTCAATAATGCGTTCCAGCTTATCCTCAGGCACCACTTTGCTGGCATCAAATTTTTTGGTCGCATAGCGCCAGGCAAGTTTTTCATTAACGATCGACACAATATTTTCCTTTAGATGTGGAAGAAAGCAGATAACAGCAGCCACGCTCCGGCAGCACTCACCTGCAAAACGCGTTGATGTTAACAGCACGCCTTCATTTCATCTGAAGCAGAACGAGCTATGCACAGCGAAGAAGAGCGAGAATATTGACGCGCAACCTGTCACTTGCCAGGGCACAAATGCCAGCGTTTACCGTCGCTGCGCAGTTGCGTCACGCTCAAGGGATGAATATCGATGGCGTTAAACGCGTGCGGTGGCGCGCCCAGGACAGTGACCACCATCGCGCGGATCACGGCTGAAGACACGATGGCGCAGTGCAGTCCCTGTAGCGCGACGCACTGCGTCAACCATCCCTCACAGCGGGCCATCAACTGCTGGAGAGATTCCCCATCAGGTGGTGCCTCGCCTTTGAGCCAGCGCATAAAAACGTCTGGCTCCTGTGTCATCACATCCCTGATGGCTAAACCCGACCAGCGACCATAACCAGGTTCCACCAGCGCGGTCACCTGCTCTCCGCTTAGCCCCAAAGCCTGGGCCGTCTGGATGCTCGCCACACTCGCCGCAATCCAGATTTGACTGTAAGGCCCGAACCGTTGTGGTAAAGCCTGTTCGCACAAAGGGTCATCAGCGGGAAACCGTGATTGCCGGTTTGCCAGAGTTTCCCCCTGGCAAATCAGTTGCAGGGTAATTGCCATCGGGATCAGTGCACATCCGCCCACTGGCGCAGGGCGGGTTTTTGCACAATCTTCTCGGCGAAAGCCCCAAACAGCACTCCCATCACGCACCACATCGTCAGTTGGGTACCGAAGGCACTCAGGCGAAAGCGCCACAACACATCCGCAGAAAAGCTGGCCGGGATCTCATTGATCGCGGGCATCAGCATACAGGCGGCAATCATCATCACGCAGCCTGACATCGCGCCCCACAGCGCGGCATTCCATGCCCCCAGCCGACGTTTCATCTGATGCGCACTCCACGCCGCCGCCACGATGATGACGGCGGAGATCAGCAGCATGGCAAAGTAGAGACTGGTCCGGTAACCAATGGTGGATGGATCCCCCACCGCCGGAGGGTTCGGTGGATATTTCAGGCCCGGCATCAGGCTCATCACCAGAAACCCGGCCATCGCCAGACTCAGTGCCAGGGCGCGAGGATGCGCCGGGCCAGTGCGTTGCCAGCAAAAAGACCAGATCAGCGCCAGCGCGCCCCCCATTGCAGCGCTGAACAGGATCATCCCGCTCAACAATCCGGCACCGGACTGGGTCTGGCGACTGAAGACTTCCCCATCAGCCTCATCATGGTGATGACCCTTCTCAGCGCTGGCAGGCAGATGCGGATGAGAAAGTTGTTCTTCGATAGAAATTGCCCGATCGACCTGCGGCTCGCCAAAAATATGTGCAAAACCAAAGGTGATGATGCCCGCCAGAATCCCGGCCATCATGCCCTGCAACAGGAGTTTTCCGGTCATAGACTTATCCTCAGTGGCAGGGGAAACCCAGCAAATGGCGGGCATCATGAAAATACTCATGGACCTGGTTACCAGAAAAGACGGCGGTAGCCCCCTGTTCGGCACCAACAAAATAGACAGCCAGCAACACCATCAAGGTGATGAATGCCGCCCAGGGCAGCAAAGATACCAGCGGGATGGGTGTGTTCTGGATCTGGCTCGATGTCGCGACGTGACTCATACAAATTCCTCTTAAATTATGAAAGTTCAGCGGTACGGGCGGCCGGGCTAACCGCCACCGGCACCCGCAATGTTGGGTGTTGATGGCTGTGCGCGGGCGGGCAACTGGCGTTACTCAGTATTACCGGCATGCCGTGCGGCGTATGCAAATACGCCTGACGCCATTCCGTAGCACGTTGTGCAATGTCTGCTTCTTCGGTCATTGCGAGCGACAAAATCAACTTCTCAGCCGCAGACACCCACTGGCGGTAATAAGCATCGTTGATGCTTTCATCCGCCCGTGCCGGTGCGGCTTTGATTTCTCGGCTGAAGACCTCCACCCATGTATTCCAGCTGAATTTTCCCGCCTGATGCAGGTGAACAATCAGCGAGAACACCTGTGCCTGCCACGGATGTTCAAAAGGCGCGCTGTCGGCATCTTGACCAGGGATAACGATCGCGACATCTTTGCTCATAAGGCCTCCAGATAGTCGTCCCACAAATCAATACGTACCGTATCTTTCGGTGGCGCATCAGCTCCCCACAGTTCGGTGGCGGCAAACCTGACGCTGTAAACATGTTGCGGATGTTCACCCAGCCCATGCGCTACCGTGTCTGGTGTGACAAACACGCCGTGATCAATCTCAATGGTGCCGATTTTCCCGCGTGCATAACGTGGCAGTCGGGTATGACCGACAGGGTTAAGGTTCTTCGCTCTGACCTGATCACCAACACGAAATCTGGCGCTCACCTCTTCATTCACCCGAGCTGAAGCGCCGGTGTTGACCACGGCCTGCACCATATCTGAACGCAGCACCGGTGTTTCCGCGCTGGCGGGCACGGCTGCGACTTTGCCTGCAAGCTCCTCGCGGGTAATCACCCCTTTCTCCAGCAACAGAGTCTCAAAGGCATGCATCCAGTGTTCGTAGTAGCTTTCTTCCAGGTAATGCGCCGGGTTCATGCGCTCAATCGCATGTCTGAACATGTCGACGTTGAAGTGACCGCCAACAAACAACGAAGCAAATAGCGAGAAAGCCCGGCGCTCCCATTCGTGGTGGAAAGGCGGTTCGTTAGGTTCGGTAATGACAGCACCCATACCGTGCATGCCGCCCAGATCGTGTATCCCGTTCATCGGTGTCTCCCGTTAATTGCTGCCAGGTTGTAATGCCACGCCGGTGCCAATCATCGCGTCTCGCGTCACCAGATCGGCCAGTTGATCTTCGCTCCAGCCCTCGGTTCCGGCTGGCCTTTCCGGCAGCACCAGATAACGCAGTTCAGCACTGCTGTCCCACACGCGGATTTCGCGATCTGCACCAATTGTCACCCCGAACTCAGCCAGTACACTGCGCGGGTCGATAACAATGCGTGCGCGGTAAGGCGCGGATTTGTACCATGCCGGAGGCAAACCCAGTGTCGGCCACGGATAGCAGGAACAGAGCGTGCAGACCGTCACGTTGTGGACCTCCGGGGTATTCTCAACCACCATCATGTCTTCGCCCTGCACGCCAGAAAATCCCAGCTCAGCAATGGCCTGAGTCCCGTCAGCCAACAAACGTGCTTTGTAATCAGGATCACTCCAGGCTTTTGCCACCACCCTGGCACCATTGCGTGGACCGATGCGGTGTTCATAGGTGTCAATCAGCGCATCCATTGCCGCCGGGTCCACCAACCCTTTCTCAACCAGCAGCGACTCCAGCGCTTTCACCCGTAAAGCGATCTCTGCCGGGGGTTCGGTATGTTCATGATCATGGTCGTGTGCCATCGTGTTTCTCCGTAATGACAGTGGGTTAATTGCTTACAGCTGTTTCCAGTCCCCGCTGGCTTCAAATGCAGCAGCGGCCTGATAAATCGTGCTTTCCGCGTAGTGGCGACCTACCAACATCATGCCAACTGGCAGTCCGTCCACTATTCCACAGGGAACCGACATCGCCGGATGGCCGGTGACATCCAGCGCAGCGGTATTGCCAATCATCTCGAAGGCGCGAGAAATGTATTCAGTGATGGAGCAATCAGGTTCGGGCAGGGGTTGTGCGGTGATCGGTACCGTCGGCATCACCAGCAGATCAAAATCACCCAGGGCACGGTCATAATCAGCACGCGCACGCCGGGCGATGTTCTGTGCTTTGGCATAAAACCGGCCGTGGTAACGCGACAGTCCGTACTGGCCTATCAGCATGCAAATTTTGAGTGAAGGAGAGAGCGAGTCAGCGTGGTCGCGCCAGGCGGCATGTTTGTCGAGCAGAGCAACGTCATACTGCCCTTCCCAGTTAAAACCCATGCCATTGCCGTGCATCATCTGCATAGTCAGCCCTTCGCAGCCAATTGGTGACCATAAGGCGGCGGCAAGCCGATGACCCGGCACCGAGATTTCGCCAACCACGGCACCCAGGTTTTCCAGTTTGGCCACGGCATTACGCACCTTAAGGGCCACATCAGGCTGTAGATTGGGCAACTGGAATCCTTCGGTGAGGATGCCAATTTTCAACCCTTTGACCCCCTTGCCGAGTGCCGCGCTATAGTTGCCACCGCGTGACATATATTGTCGGGGATCGAGGCCATCCGGACCGGCCATCACTTCCAGCATCAGAGCGTTATCCGCCACCGTCGCGGTGATAGGACCAGCATGATCAATGGTGGCTTCAATCGGCATGATGCCGGTATAAGGCACCAGCCCGTGGGTGGGTTTCATGCCATAGGTGCCGCAAAATGCGGAGGGAATGCGGATCGATCCCCCCTGATCGCAACCAATTGCCATATCCACCTCGCCAGCCGCGACCAGCGCTGCACTGCCTGACGAGGAGCCTCCCGCGCTGTAGCCCTGTCGCCAGGGATTCTGCACCGGAGCAGGATCGGAGGTATGGCTGCCACCCGACAGACAAAAATGTTCACAGGTGGCTTTGCCCAGGATGGTGGCGCCGGCATCCAGCAGACGGGTCACCACTGTGGCATCAAACAGGGGGACATGCCCTTCCAGCGACGTCGCACCGTTCATCATCGGTACTCCGGCGAGGGCAATGTTGTCCTTGAGGGCCACGGTTTTGCCGATCAGTCGCCCTTCAGTTGCCCCTTTGACTTCACTTTTGTAATACCAGGCATTCAGTGCATTTTCCTCTCCGGCCGGACGGTAGCCCTGCTGCCGCGGATAATTAACGGGCGGCATCTCATCTGACAGCTCATCGATAAGGTCATAGGCATCCAGATTGGGTTGCATAAGCGCCAGATATTCAGCCGCTTCTTCATCACTGAGTTGCAGATGGAGCTGGCTGGCAAGGTGATGCAGCTGCGCTGCATCCGGACGTTCAATAGCCATCATTTTTTCCCTGATTTAAATCATTAACGGTGTTAACCCTGACCCGAACATAACGTGGTTGTTGTTTGTTCACATGGTTGAGACGGACAAACTCCTGGTCAGGAAGGACAACCTCAGAACACACGGGCGTAGCGCAGATTCAGGCGGAAATCCTCTGCCGCGCCATTTTCGACGCGCAGATCCCTGCCCAACTGGATCTGGAACTGATCGCGTGGCGTGACAAACTTGGTGGCCGTCAGTCTGACGTTGGTGGTCTGGCTCTGGTTGTCCTGCTCTACGCCGTCGATACGGGTTTCACCGCCCCAGGTCTGCCCGAAACCAAGGCCCAGTGAGAGCGTCGGATCAGGGATATAGCGCCCCATAATCTGCGCAGCCCACGAGTTGTCCTGCTTCAGACGGGATGACGCCGCGCCGTAATCGTTGTTGTCGCCATACCAGATGGCGTCCCCGACCATATCCAGCGCCCATTTTTCGCTGAAGAACTTCACCCAGGCGGCCTGTAAATCCACCTTCCAGCGGTTCTCACCCAGATTTAGCGCGTTGTCATGGTCATAGTTCCCGGTTGGGACATAGAGATAGGGGGCAAAACCGAAGATGTCTCCCCCGCTGTTCAGCCGAATTTTGAGCGGAACCGTCAGGATCAGGTCACCGGTGCCATTGGCTGAACCCAGTGAAGCGGCATCCCCGCTGCCAAAAACCCGACCGAACGGCAGCAGAAACTGTGGATCAAGCGTTGCCGTCTCGGTGATTTGCACGGTATGCAATAACCTCAACATGCCGATATCGGACGTGACATTGTAATCAGAACTGATTTTGTCACCGTGAGAGCGGGCCGAGCCGGTGGTGGCGTGTTGATAATACAACAGACCAACCGTGGTACCGTCGGGGAACTGGCTGTAATCGCCTGGCGCGACTTCAACAGCAAACGCCGATGTCGCAGACAACAGCATACCCAGCAGGCAAAAGCGTAAACCTGGCATAATCATTCCTCGGAAAATGGCGTACAAAGGGGGTCAGCGCACGGCATCACGCAGCATCCCGGTACAGGGATGGCAGTTGATGTACTCAAACGTCTGAAAGCGCGCATCTGAAACCGATACTTCGTGATAGAGCCGGAGTTTTTGCAGTCCGGTCACTACGCGAAAGAAGGTGGTGAAGATGCGCAGATGGGTGGGATGAGATTCCGCCCAGCGCTCAAGTCGATCCAGTGAGCGCCAGAAACCAATATCGTAGGCAACATCCAGCAAGTTACCGTCGATGTCTACGTTGCGCACAAAACGATTGCTGTAGCAGCCGAGCGCCTGCCCTTCATCACGCAGAAAATCCATCCCAGCCTGAAGAGGTGGCAACATTTCGGTGAAATACAGCGCTCGCTCCTGTTCATCTGCCTCCATCCAGTCCTGGCCTGATCGAATAAGGGTGATATTGTCATGCCCCTGCACCACTACCCTCCCCCCCACCGCCGGGTTGCCGGAAAGAATGCGGAGTTCGCCATCCGGTTGCAGCCAGTCCGTCTGGGACGCCGGAATGCGGTCGCGTACGGAACCCCAATAACCATGTTCCTGGATTTCGCCACTGAGGTTATCCATCACTGCACCAACACCGGGTAGATCCTCTTTAAACGCGTAAAGCGTTTCGAATTGCTCCGCGCGCGGGGCAATAATCTCGCGAAAATATCCCAGGCCTTCGTGCAGACGATCATCCGATGACCACCAATCGACTACCTCTGGCTGATGCAGCCAGCGGCAATATGCCGCCGGATCGCGCCAGTAACCGACAACAATAAAGTTTCCAAACCCCTGGTTATCGGTGTGAAAGGTCACGTCATGATTAGCGGGCCCGTTGTGCAGGCTGAAACTACGCACCATCTGCTGCATGGCATTGATTGCTGCTGCACGTTGTTCTTCACGAAACTGCACGCCCAGATAGGCCATCACCACCTGAGTCAGGCTGGCGTCGGCTCGTCCGGCGAACATCGGGAAAGGCGGTTGATAATCGTCGTGCACCCGACGGGAAAGCGTGCGGGGACATTTAAGATGCGTGTCGATGGCAGATTCCATAATGACTCCCTGGTGAGGCGTTATTGTTGTTAAGAAAAATCATCATCGATATTAAGGAGAAATCGGCGGCTCACCTGGTTGTGGTGGACAACATCCTGGTTGTTCTGGACAGGGGGTAAAACACTCGCTGGTGGGATGGAAATGGTGCAGGATTGCCCTAATCTGGCGCACCCTCCATTTTTAACTGGCAGTAACCTACTGATTTAAAAGATACCGAGTAGTTATGGCGCAATTATTGCTTTCAGTCAGAAATGATGAGTTATGACAATTAATTGCCACGATGAGGTGTGATTGTGAACAGTACATTTGCTCCCGATAATGTCCGCTATTCCACCGCACAGGTTGCAGGACCACAGCGCTTTGAGTACTGGAATGATGTGATTCTGCGCCACTGCATCCCCTCTGATGGTAAACCCCTCTCGGGAACCTTTGATGGTGAGCTGGGCGTACGTGAGGTTGGACTGGTTGATATTTGCACCCTCAGTGCCAGCCTGCATTACTGGGAACGCAAGGCAAAACATCTGCGCACCGGGCCAGAGGATGACTTATGGCTGGGCTGTTTTCAGGACGGCTACGGTCAACTGGAACAGGGGGGAAGAAAGGCTAACCTCAGCTCAACTAACCTGGTGCTTTACGATGCTGCGCAGACATTTCGTTTCAGCATTGGCGGCCAAAACAACCACCTGATTCGTATCCCGAGACATTTACTGTGCGGCAAACTACCCGGAGCAGACGCGATGACAGCCACTGTGCTGGATGAGGCGCGTCCCGGCATCATTCCGTTACGTGAGATGATCTACCAGGCAGTGCGATCTCCAGAAATTCTCAGCGACCCTCATCTGGCCGGGCGTTTTTCACAAACGCTGCTTGACCTGCTGGTACTCAGCCTGGAACTACAGACGCCGGAAAAAGAGTATGTTGAACGTGATTTATACGCGAAAATCAGAAATTACATCCGCCGACACCTTACCGATCCAGCTCTGAATCTGGAAACCATTGCCCTCGCCCACCATGTCTCGGTGCGCACGGTGACTCGCGCCTTTGCCCGGCATCAGAAAACACCGGCGGCGATAATCTGGCAGGAACGTCTTGAAGCCAGCCGTGAGGCGCTGGTACAGGGGCGAGTAGCCAGTGTGTCTCAGGCGGCGATGGATTACGGTTTCTCTGACTTCTCTCACTTCAGTCATGCTTTTCGCAAAGCCTTCGGCGTTACCCCGCATTCAGTGATGAAACAGCATCGTCAGGATATTCAGGGTTAAAATCCACCGTATAAGTTCCCTTTCAATAACTTGTCATATATAACTCTTCTCGCAACAGGAACGTCATCGTGCGCGTATCCTGCTGATACATAAAAACCATAAGGGAAGGTCATGGACAGAAACACGGTAGTCACGTTATTGAAGTATAAGAAGTGGGCTGATGCGGCCACCCTGAAGTCGATAATCTCTCTCGACGCTTCTGCTGACAGCCAGAAGCGCCATCTGATGCTAAGGTTGATGAACCACATCTACGTGGTCGATATGATTTTTCGCGCCAATATCACCGGCCAGTCACATGGATATACCGCGCTGAATACGCCTGAGACACCATCATGTGACGAACTGGCAGCCAATATGAACGCCTGTACTGACTGGTATATTGAACATATCAGTGCGATGAACGACGCAGATTTTGCCGAGACCATTAACTTCAGATTTGTTGACGGCGGTGACGGCGAAATGAAGGCCATCGATATGATTAACCACGTCCTTTTCCACGGTACCTATCACCGTGGAGCAGTGGGCTGGCTGATATCAGAATGCGGTGGCGTTCCTCCGAAGGATGTCATGACGGTATTTCTACGGGATCATAACCACTGATCACTGAAGGGAGAGTCAAAACAATGCAGAGCCTTGAAATTGTTCCCCGACTGCTCCCTGAAGTGCGTTCCGGGAAGAAGCGCCACACCATCCGCTGGCAGGAACGTGAAATCACGTCTGGCCCGATGTTATATGTGAATGCCGAGGATGTTTCTGACATGGTCATTGTCTGGGTGACGCATGTGGAGACCATGCCACTCTTCTCCGTAGCACAGCATCTTGGCAAAATCCAGGCGTGGCCAGACGATGTGTTACTGGCTGGTATGCGTGAGCACTATCCGGGGATTGAGATGGACTCCATAGTGTCGGTCATCCATCATCTTCCCCCCGCATCAGACTGAATGAGTAATCAGCTCAACAACCTCGAATTCCTGGAAAACCAGTTCCATCGTGGCTGAGAATGTCCCTTCGCGTTCGAAGAAACGTTGATGTTCTGTTTGCCAGTATGCAAGACTCAGGTCTCCCTCGCCCTCTTTTGCTGCCAGTTCTGCGCTGACATCTTCAAAACGGAGCAGATGGACGGCGGTAACGCGTATGACACAAACGGCATGCCCCTGACTATCCTCCACCAGGGCATAGGCACCGATTACCGGAAAGCATTCATCTTCTGCACATCCAGCCATTGACCCACAGGTGGCGGTTTTTTTTCCACTCGCCACCAATGCCGCCAGCTCATCCATCATCTCCGGAGAATCGCCAAACGACCACGCTGTGACCGCCGGATACTTTGCTTTGACTTGTTCAGACGCCATCATAATTTCGTCCATTCTTCCCTGGTAATACGAAACATCAGACTGGGGGCGAAACCTTCTGGATCCATCACTTTCTCCAGAAATGTCATGCCGACCTTTTCCAACACCCGACGTGACGCCAGATGATTCTCGCGAACCACTCCCACAATATCCGTTAGCCCGACTTCCTCAAACCCATACTGAATGGCGCGCAGGGAAAGCTCCGTTGCATAACCTTTCCCCCAGGCATCAGGCTCAAATCGATACCCCAGATTGTTGGTATTACTTCCATTAAATTGACTGGCAAACACACCACCAAATCCAATGACTCTGTCAGGATTTGATTTTGCGAAAATGGTCCAGTCACCAAAACCATATTGCTGATATTCAAGCAGGGTACGCTCCAGCACAGCGCGCGCATATTCAATATTCGGATACGGACCACGAGGATTAAATCTATGCGTTTCGGGGTCACCATAAATACGGAACAAATCGCCTACATCGTCAGGAGTCGACCTTCTGTATAACAACCTTTCTGATTCCCATTGCATCCTTGTTATCCCTGTACATTTTAAATGTTGTCCACAATCACGGTGCATATCTGACTCAAAACCCTGTGGATAAAACTGACCGGCTCGCTTGTCATGACGCTCAGAGATATGACGGTTACTTACTGACCACCAGGTTTAGTACCATAACGCGTCACCAGACAGGTCGCAGATGTTTCCTTAATATCGGGTCCAAACATTGCGAACAGCCGTAAGTGTCTGAACCATTCTCCTCAGGTAAACGCAATGCATGACAGCAGGGCGGCGTGGTAATTGCTTTGAGCGACAGGATGCGACAGCGAGTTGAGGTAGCATATCTGAATTGCAGTGATGAAAAGAGAAAAATAGATTCTAACATCATCAGTTGATTTGATATGCCCTCAAAATCTGACGGGTGGTAACGCGCAAAATTGGCACGGCGGATTCAGTCTTAAAACATCCACGGACATCCCGTGTCGGGTGTTTCCTTCACGTTTCATTGAACGAATGCAGGGAATTTCAATTTGAAATTTTCCGATATAATCGATATTAAACAATAAGTTATGCTTAATTTTCTGTAGGGTAATTTTACCCTATTCAAGGACACATCAATACGTTTGCCGAGAAGTAATTAGAACATAGGAGATACTGCCAGGATAGGACAGCGTCAACGCAGTGACTCTGGTCATTCCATTTCATCCAGATGAGAAAGGGTAGCGTAAATTGCCAATATTGGCTCTTTTCCCGGATTTGACAACGTTTGATGAATATAGGTACTGAGGACATGGCAGACACCTTTCAATATTGTGTACCCATCCAAATCGACCTGGTTTTCAGATCGATGTTCCACATAACGTAGCTGTATCATCATATTTCCAGCCTTTCATGCAGCCGCTCAAGCTTGCCCTGCGTCTGCGGATGACCGGGCCGTGAATGGTCATCAAGCAGGTCAGCAGATGGCTGTATCCTCCGTTCCAGGCAAAATGCCCCTTGAAGTCCTTCTGCCACAGTTGATCCAGCGCGTCGTGATCGAAGCGGCCCACGACAACTGCCGGGGCAGTAACGGCAGACAACGGATAATGGCGGCTGACTATGTCGTCAGGTGTTATGCCTCAGTTGTATGTATCAACCATGCTCCAGGTACGTACTATGAAGAGGGGAGGGGAGGGGGAAAGAATTATCCGTCTGTATAAAGCAGATTATTCAATCAGTTAATGAGTCATGGCAAATGCATGTAAATTTAATGACGCCGCTACGTCATTTCTGAGAATGTTTCGGGGTCTTTCCTGCCGAATTTTCACGTAACGACGTCATTTTAAAGAACCAAAAACCTTACGATTTTGTTCTTCTCTCATCCTGTCGCTACTGAAATTCGTGTTTCAAGGTTTTCGCAATCAGCTCCAGCATAATTTTCCTGTTTGCTTAAAAGCGACTTAGTATGTACATGACGGCTGCGCTTTCCAGGATAACAAAGAGGTGAAAGGGAGTGAGCAGGGGTGATGACAGAATGTTACTCATTGAGATACGGCAATTTATGTCACTGACCGGATACCAAAGCCAGATCATCATTGGTTACCCCAACTCTCAAGCTCTTTTTTACCGATTAAATGGGAATTTCAAATTGAAATTTTTTAAATTTAATGAATTAAATCATATAGTTAATTATATAGTTATGTTGGGATATGATTATTATGGGTTGTTTATTGATGAGTCGAGTGTGTTACGCGGTATCAGTAAGCCTGCTATAGCCTTTGGCATTACCGGGAATCCACCTCCTCTGTCTTGCTGAAATCCATTCCGACTTATTCACGTTATTCACAGGGTAGATCCAATAATCTGATCTTAATACGATCTTATATCGATCCTATAAAAGCCAAAACGATCCCCGGATCGCTACAGGCCTTGGTATCTCTGGGTTACGTTAAGGTCTGGGTTATCAGTCATATGCAAAAGGTTTCCGCCTGTATGCAAAAGGTTTCTGGTCATATGCAAAGGGTTATCTGTCAGGTGCACTTTGATTTCCGCTTATATGCTGGTAAGGTTATCGGTCATATGCGGTGGCAAATTTAACTGTTGATAAATGGATCCTGTTTATGGCTAAGAAAGTCAATGACTTAGATAGCATGACCGAGGAAGTTAATAAGAAAACGGGCGAAGTTGTCCACTTAAATCCTTCGGCAACTGCAACGGTGCAGCCTGTAGCTCTGATGCGGCTGGGGCTTTTCGTGCCAAATACGGATCACGCGAAGGCTAAGAGCTCCGTCAATACGGTTAAGTCCACCGTGGATGCTACCGAGGATCTTTACCATCTGGAAGTCGTAAAGCGGGAAGGGTATAAAGATATCTCTATCCGCTCTGAACGCCTTGATATGGCGACAGATTTCCGTGTCTGGCTGGGGATCATTCGTTCGATCTACGATAACGGCACCTTTGCCGGTAAGTTAAAACTCCCTTTCACCAAGTTTTTACAGAACTGTGGGTTCGACTCAAAACGTTCAAACAAAGACATGAAGAAGCGTATCGATGACTCATTGATGCGCCTGCGTGGTGTGACAATTCAGTTCCGTAATGACACAGGTTCTCTGACTACCGGCCTGGTCAATAGCGCGCATTACAACATGGTGAAGAACGAAGTCGAAATTGAGGGAGATCATCGGCTGGCTGACCTCTATCAGATGGATTACAAAGTTTATCTGCGTCTCAAGGCTATCGATCATTTGCCCCGTAAAGAGTCTGCACAGGCCCTCTACACGTTTATTGAAAGCCTTCCCAGAAATCCGGCCCCGGTCTCAATGAAACGCCTGAGAGAGCGTCTGAGGCTGAAATCGCGCATTGCTTACCAAAATCACATTGTGCGTAAGGCGCTGGAGGAGCTCAAAGAGATCAATTATCTCGAATACACCGAAACCAAGCGGGGCAGGTCGGTCTATTTCAACATTACCAAGCGAAATCCAAATCTTATCCCGGATAAGTCGTTGAAACTCGACAGGAGCACGGAGGATGAACCTCAGGTCGTTGATGAGGCGATGATCGCCAAAATCAGTAAGCTGAAAGATTCCGGCTTTAGCGAGGAAGAGATAGCCAAGATCCTGATCAGTCTCGATTCCCGGTGAGTGGCATCCCAGTGATAACTTTGCCAGCATACCACGGCTAACCTTTCTAATTTCATCAGCTCATTCAGCCAGTTATGGATGAGCTGATTGCGTTCCTCTGGTGCAAACCATCGCTTTCACACTGCGGTTATCTGCAAACATAACCGCAAAACAGCATACAACCGATAACCTTTCCGTTTAATCAACCCTGATAAGCATACGACCGATAACTTTTAAACCCCCATATGCTTCATCAATACAATATCTGCGTACGACAGCCAACCTTCCAGTTATGAAACCCTGAAAAATAAACCTAATATTCTGATATTTAATGGAAAAACGAGCATCACACGTTGCCACAATGCATCAATAAGTGCGGTATCTTCAGCATACGACAGATAACCTTTTAGCATACGACTGAAAACCTTTTATGCATCATATGGCAAAAAACAGGAAGTTAATGCATTTGCGTCATTCCGAGTGACTGGCATATGACGGGAAACTTTTTGCATACGACAGATAACCTTTTAACCCGGCAAATACCCTGTCTGCGTACATTGTGTTTAAACTTCAAACGGCCAGAGAATCCTCGACGTGTTTAGAGCATATGACGGGAAACCTTTTGCATATAACGGCCAACCCTAATTGAGCTGAAAAGGGCCGTAAACGATCTTCATACGACCGCCAATACTGCTGATTTTTGGCATATGACAGATAACTTTTTGCGTACGACTGGAAACCTTGAAAGATCGAAAGTGGGTGAGTTCACTGATAAATAAGAAGAAGTCATTTTGCATATGACTGATAACCTTTCGCTCCATCCTGATGAGTGATCCACGTCACATTTTTCCAGATCGCTGAATTATCAAAGGGTAGAAGCGTATGAATGCCAATTTTCAGCATACGACTGGAAACCTTTGAGCAAACACTGCGGTGTAGCTTTAAAAGATCGCAGCCTGGATCCGATATGTGATCCTGTCACGTTGAACATTTTGGCATATGACCGATAACCTTTTTGGGGGATACCCAGAAGACCCAGCCGTAGAATATTAATGTATCCATATGAATTTTATATATTTCCAATAGAGATTAGCTCATATTTTCTTCATTTTAATCCGTCTGACCGTGTTTCACTGAACCTCTACGGAGCATATAACTGGAAACCAATGCGCAAATATTCATCAGCAATGTGACAGGATCACAAATTGATTCTTGTGACACGGCATAGTTGAGAACAGAACCCTCTATTTAACGCACACCTCTTGTTCAGGAGATGTACTGGCATTGTCGGCGCGTACAACTTTTTTCTGAAAAACGAAAAATGTTGCACGTAGCAAAATGCCATGTACACTTAGGAAAAATTTTGCCAATGGAGTAATGGTATGAAAAGTAACTATGGTGGCGTGGACGAAACTGCCCGCAGGGCGAACGCTATGCTGCGCAGTATGAGTGACGACATCATCGATAAACGTCATGAATTTGGACTTGACCGTTACTATCAAACCTTTACCCGAAATTCAGTTGCAAACATGCCGAAACTCAGCCGTCGTGCCGTTGAGCAGGCCATTGATGAAATGGAAGCCGCCGGTCATGAGTTTGGTAAGAAAGATGCCGGTAATGCCCGACATTACGCGCTGACCGTGCAGGATGTGGTGGATATTTATGCCCATCGTAAGGTGCCTAAGTATCGCGATATTCACGCCGGCAAAGGCCCGTTCGTTATCTTTGTGGTGAACCTGAAGGGTGGGGTATCTAAAACCGTCAGCACCGTAACGCTTGCGCACGGGCTTCGCGTGCATCCGGATCTGTTGCAGTATGATCTGCGTAACCTTGTCATCGATCTCGACCCGCAGGCTTCCAGCACTATGTTCCTGAACCATACCAACAGTATCGGTTCCATCATGGAAACAGCGGCACAGGCTATGCTGAATGACCTCGATGCCGAACAACTGCACAAGGACATCATCCAGCCAACCATCATTCCTGGTGTGGATATCATCCCAGCCTCCATCGATGATGGCTTTGTCGCCAGCCAGTGGAATGAGTTAGTGCACGAACATTTGCCTGGCCTGTTGCCCTCTGAGGTGCTGCGTCGCAATATTATCGACCGTGTCGGGAACGATTACGATTTCATCTTTGTGGATACCGGGCCGCATCTGGATGCCTTTATGCTCAACGCGATTGCGGCAAGTGATTTGCTGCTCACCCCGACACCACCGGCCCAGGTCGATTTTCACTCGACACTGAAATACCTGACTCGTCTGCCAGAAATGCTGGAGCAACTGGAAGAGGAGGGGATTAACCCGCGCATTAAGGGCAATATCGGATTCATGTCAAAAATGACCACCAAACGTGATCATGAGATGACACATGGTCTGGCCCGCGACGTATTTACATCCTACATACTGGACGCCACTTTGCCGCGTCTTGACGGATTCGAGCGTTGTGGGGAAACCTTCGACACGATAGTAAGTGCTGACCCACAATCTTATCCTGGTAGTGCCGAAGCGCTGAAAAATGCTAAGCGCGAGGCGGAGCGATTTACCCAGGCGGTTTTCAAAAGGATCGAATTTGTGAGGGGTATCAAATGACCAAAGTCATGAAGAAAATGGGCCGCACATTAGGGAACTCTAATTTCTCTAAAATGCTGAGTGAAAGCGAAGGTGCCCGAGTATTCGTTCTCAAGTCTGGAAAAGAAGCCCGTTTTGTCCTCACGAAAGTACTGCACGACGACATTGAAGCGCAGACCTATATCGATTCTTCCGTTAATGGACGTGATCAGTCGTTGCTGACACCTGAATCCGTAGCGGATATTTCCCGTACCATTACGTTGCAACAGTTCTTCCCGGCGATTGGCAGGGAAGTCGATGATCGTATCGAAATTCTCGACGGATCGCGTCGCCGTGCTGCCTGTCTGTACAACGGGACGCCATTCGAGGTTCTGGTGACCAAAGATGAGCTGGATTTGGCTGATGCGCGCCAGCTGGCCGTGGACATTCAGACCGCTAAAGAACATACCCTGCGTGAACTGGGTAAACGTCTTGAACTGATGTATCCCGGTGATATGAGCCAGGCAGAGATTGCGAAATCAGAAGGGATTTCTGCGGCAAAAATCACCCGTGCATTCCAGGCGGCATCCGTCCCGGAAGAGATGATCGCCGTTTTCCCGTCAGGCAGCGATCTCGCGATTGCCGATTACCAGTTTTTGCTCGATGTGGCGGAAAAGGCCAAAAGCAAAAAGCTGGCTATCAGCGACATTGTGGCTGGGGTGCGCGAGCGTATTGAGAAACAGGGCGAAACGGAATTTGATGATCCGGTCACCAAAGCGAAAATCATTGGCTATTTCCGGGCCGAAAGCAGCCGTCTGAAAACCCCCAAAGCGACCAAAAAAGCGGCGGCGGAAAATCTGGTGGTGTTTAAAGACAAGAAACAGTTTGCCCGTAAAAAGGTCGATACGGAAAAACGTCTGGTGACGTATGAATTCTCGCGTATTTCTGCGGAATTTCAGGCCGAGCTTGATGCGGCGATCCGGGCGGTGGCGGAAAAAATGGTCGCGGATAAAAAATCTTAACGAGCACATTTCCCGTAGCGTCGCGATTTATCGCACTGTTTAAACCTGCGCGATGAATCGCGACGCTACGGATTTTTCAATCTGCTGATTTTTTGTTTTCAATTGTAGATTGATCGATCTACAATTGTCGCAACATCCACCCAGAATGATGCAATCATGAAATCAGGCCCAGGTAGACCCAGAGAATTTGATCCGCAGGTTTTCCTCAATTCAGCGCTCGAATGCTTCTGGCAAAAAGGTTACCGATCGACATCAATGGCCGATTTAATGCAGGCATCCGGGTTAGCGAGCGCCAGCATTTACAAACTCTATCCCGATAAGCGTTCAATCTTTCTCGCTGCTCTCCAGCAATACATGGATGCCGGACTGGTTCGCGGTCAACAACGTGACGAGGAACTGGCACCAGAAACCGCATTGCGGGAAACGCTGGAATTTGTCGCGCTGTTTTCTTCCGGGCCACAAGGCGAGAAGGGGTGTTTCACCATCGCTGCGGCCTGCGAGTTGCTGCCGGGTGATGATGAAGTCAGAAGCCGGGTTGAATACAAATTTCGCGGGATAGTGGCGCGCCTGAACAGCATCCTGCGCAAAGGTCAGGAAACGGGGGTATTCCGTTCTGACGAACCGGCAGAAGTGATGGCGGAATGCATTTTTATGCTGCTGGAGGGCATGCGCGTCTACGGCAAAATCAAACCGGAGATAAGCGTGCTGAGAAAAAGTAATGAATTCATTATCCAGTCCGTACTGGCCGGTGCAGGGCAGAGGTGAGCATGCTGATGCCCGGGGCGCTGGTTCGTCGCCAGAGAAGAAGAAAAGTGATGGTGGTCCTGCAAACTGAGGGCGATAGCATCACCTGCGGCTGGACAGACAATGGCCGGTTTTATAAGCGACGTTTTTCGGCCGACCAGTTGCGCTTGTGTATGCCCTGGTCGGATATGTGGCCCATGACCTGAAGATCAGATCTTCACAGGATCACGCTGCCAAAATGCAGCGGATTACGCATGACATGAGCAATAGTTTGCAGGTTCTCTGCGCACATCTCGCGTGACCAGGAACCCCCGAGGCAGATACGCAACGCGTCCGGGGGATTATTATCGGTACAGAAAGCCGCGCTTGAAACTGCGCTGACCCCCAGTTCACGCAACCGTACCGCCATTTCGGCCGGATTCCAGTCAAAATGACGTGGCAACAGTAACCAAAGGTGGAAACCCTGCGGCGTGGCGCGGAAAGTAAACTCCTTCAGGATCTCCGATGCCATTTTCTGGCGAATCACCGATTCCGCGCGTACCGATTGCAGCACCCGGTCAGCGGTGCCGTCGTTGATCCACTGCGAAGCCAGTGCGTTGGTGATCGGACTGGCCATCACATTCAGGGCGCGTAATGCCCCCGCCAGCAGCTGCGTCTGGTGTTTGCCCGGACCTTTAATAAAGGCGGTGCGCAGCCCCGGACCAAAGCATTTTGACATGCCGGTAATGTACCAGGTGAGTTCAGGGATAAGTTCACTGAACGACGCAATATGTTGGGTCGCCAGCGCCGCATAGGCTTCATCTTCAATCACCGGAATGCTGTAGCGTGCTGCCACATCAGCCAGCGCTTCGCGTCGCCTTAACGGCAGGGTCAGGGTGGTGGGATTCTGGATCGTGGGATTGATATACAGGGCGCTGATGTTACCGGTCTGGCACTGGTATTCAAACACCCGCGGCAGCGGGCCATCTTCATCACAGGGCAGGGATTGCAACGTAATATTCAGTTGGCTGGCGATGGCTTTCAGGCCGGGATAAATCAAATCACTCACGCACACGCTGCCTCCCTTGCGGCACAGCAGCGTCAATAATCCCACCAGCGCGCTGTGAATACCCGGTGCTATCAGGATTTCATCCATATTCACCGAGGGTAGTTGCTTCTCCAGCCAGACTTTCGCCATCGCTTTATCATCCGCCTGGCCGCCGAAGTCCTGATAACGCAACAAGCCAAGAATATTTTTTTGGCTAAAGAGATTGATTGCTCCCTGACTGATGGCCTGCGCCAGCTCTTCTCCCGGCTCAATCGGTGAATTCATGGTCATTTCATAGCTGCTGCCGCCACTCAACGGTACCGCAGGCACCTTACCGCGAATATAGCTGCCGAGCCCCCGGCGCGAGTCGATCAAGCCGCGCCGGGTGGCCTCGGCATAGCCACGCGTGACGGTGGTGTAATTCAGGGAGAGCTGGATCGCCAGTTCGCGCAGCGGCGGCAGGCGGTCGCGTGGTTGAAACTCGCCGCTGTTGATGCCATCAGCAATGATGTCAGCAATCAACAGATAAGCCGGACGTGCGGTGTTCTGACTTTGGTGGTGATGCCAGCGGCTGACGAGTTTGGTAAGCATGGATTCGATTCCGACAGATGGAGAAGAGAGCATCACTATTGCCTGGTGGAGGTTATTCTGCAATCACCTTTATCATTGATTGCATCAATGATTGCATGATGATTTTGATTGTGTGCATTTTTGGTGCGAATTGGCATCAATCTGGTGCAAAATTCCGCGTAACGCTGTTGTGCCCCTGCGCTAATCCCGTGCGATTGACAGGGTTTAAAAATTTTTTAGCTCACAAGTTGAGCAGTTGATGGGATCTTGATTGCATCCCTGCATTTGGCGGCTGGCACGACCCTTGCTCCATTCTCCCTACATCACCTGCGGATGTGCCATAACGGGGAGCGTGGCTCCCCCCTGATAAAGACTGGGAGAAAAGTGCTATGCCAAAAGTTACGATGCCTGCCCACCAGACCGGTGATTTCTTTGTTGACTACGAAGAGAAGGTTTTTGAGGACGTAAAAGCGGAACCGGGCCAGAAAGCGTTGGTGACCTTTCATACAGTCGCGTTTGAAGGTTCCATTGGCTTCGTCAATATGTTGCAGGCAACCCGTCTGCAACGCAAAGGCTTCGAAACCTCCATTCTGCTGTATGGACCGGGTGTGCTGCTCGGCGTACAGCGCGGCTTTCCTACCCTCGGCGCGGAAGCCTTTCCCGGGCACCAAAACTACGCCAACCAGCTGAATAAATTTATGTCGGAAGGTGGCAAGGTTTACGCCTGCCGCTTCGCGCTTCAGGCGCTCTACGGTCATGGTGAACCGTCGCTGCTGGAAGGCGTGCGTCCGATCAATCCGCTTGATGTGCTGGATCTGAAGCTGCTGCATGTTCGTGACAACGCGGTGATTATCGACACCTGGACTATGTAAGCGGAGGCGCGCTATGGCTGGATCACGCATTATCCGTGCCGCCGCAGCCCAGATTGCGCCAGATCTCCATGAGGCCAGCAAAACGCTGGCCCGGGTACTGGAGGCAATCGATAAAGCGGCAGAGCAGGGCGCAGAGATCATCGTTTTCCCTGAGACTTTTGTGCCTTATTACCCTTACTTCTCGTTCATCACACCCGCAATGACTGCCGGTGCCGCCCATCTGAAACTTTACGACCAGGCGGTGGTGGTCCCCGGTCCGATTACCCACGCGGTGGGGGAGCGCGCCCGTCTGCGCAAAATGGTGGTGGTGTTGGGCGTCAATGAGCGCGATCACGGCACGCTTTACAACACCCAACTGGTGTTTGATGCCAGCGGCGAGCTGGTACTTAAGCGCCGCAAAATTACTCCGACCTACCATGAACGGATGATCTGGGGGCAGGGTGATGGTGCCGGGCTGAAAGTGGTCGACACCGCCGTTGGGCGCGTGGGGGCGCTGGCCTGCTGGGAGCATTACAATCCGCTAGCTCGCTACAGCCTGATGACGCAGCACGAAGAGATCCATTGCAGCCAGTTCCCCGGTTCACTGGTGGGGCCGATTTTTGCCGAGCAGATGGACGTCACCATCCGTCATCACGCGCTGGAGTCCGGCTGTTTTGTGATCAATGCCACCGGCTGGCTGACTGAGGAACAAATCAATGAACTCACCGCTGATCCGGCGATGCAGAAGGGGCTACGGGGTGGTTGCAATACCGCCATCATTTCCCCGGAAGGGCGTCATCTGGTGCCACCGCTGACGGAAGGTGAAGGCATTCTGATTGCCGACCTGGATATGGCGTTAATCACCAAACGCAAACGCATGATGGATTCCGTCGGGCATTACGCGCGCCCGGAATTATTGAGCCTGCGTCTGGACGCGACCCCTGCCCGCTACGTGGTGGCGCGTGATGATGAATCCGAAACCGGAGGAGAGCGCGATGCAGAACGTTCCGTCTACTCGCCAGCAGCTGATCACTGAGTTACTGACCCAGGGGGTCAACGTCATCAACCCGCAGCAGGAGCATGTCAGTCGTCATGGTGGTGCCGGGCCGTCTGACCACCAGGCGATGAACATTGATGGCGTGACGGTGATGGTGCCGATCTACACCCATTCCGCCCGTCAGTCGCCGTGGCAGGTGAAGCATGAGACGTCCGGGGCCACCCGGCTCTACAACAACACCATTCCGGTGCGGGAAATCAGCATCGCCCATAAGCCCAGGTTTTATGAACGGCAGACAGCGGAGGGTATTCCCTATTCACAGATCGCCACGTTACACGGCACCGATGTGCTGGCGACTACCGTGTTGCAAACCTGCATCCGCTATGAAAATCGCGCGAAGGCTTGCCAGTTCTGCGCCATCGGCCAATCGCTGGCGGCGGGCAGCACCATTGCGCGTAAAACACCGGAACAACTGGCCGAGGTGGCGAAAGCGGCGGTTGAGCTGGATGGCGTCAAGCATATGGTGATGACCACCGGCACGCCATCCGGTAGCGATCGCGGTGCACGCATTCTGGTGGAAAGTGCGCTGGCGATTAAAGCCGCCGTGGATTTGCCTTTGCAGGGGCAGTGTGAACCCCCTGGCGATGCGAAGTGGTTTCAGCGCATGAAAGATGCCGGGATTGATGCGCTCGGCATGCATCTGGAGGCGGTAACCCCGGCAGTGCGCGCCCGCATTATGCCGGGCAAGGCGCAGGTCAGCGTTGATCAATATCTTGAGGCGTTTGCCGAGGCGGTGGCGGTGTTTGGTCGCGGTCAGGTCAGTACCTATATCCTCGCGGGACTGGGCGATACCCCCCAGGCGATTCTGTCGCTGTCGGAAACCCTGATCGCGCTTGGTGTTTATCCATTCGTCGTGCCGTTTGTGCCGATCAGCGGCACGCCCCTGGAACACCATCCGGCACCCGACAGCCAGTTTATGTCATCCATTCTGCAACCGTTGGGGCAGATGCTGAGTCAGGCCCGTTTGCGATCCAGTGATATCAAGGCGGGTTGCGGTCGTTGCGGTGCCTGCTCGTCACTTTCCAGCTTCGAGCAGGCGATGGCGTAAGGAGTGAATGATGAACGAGTACGCGGGTTACACCATCAAGTGGGTGACGCTGCCGTGGGAACGGGAGCAGGCTTATGCGTTGCGCCAGCGGGTATTTTGCCAGGAGCAGGGGCTGTTCGCCGGACATGATCTTGATGATATCGATCGCCATGCCCGTCTGCTGGTGGCGCTGGGCAGTGTTGGCGGGTGGCACGATGCAGTGGTCGGTACGGTGCGTATTCATGAGACAGCTCCCGGCATCTGGCAGGGATCGCGTCTGGCGGTGGATAGCGACTACCGTCGCCAGGGACAGCTTGGCCCGACGTTGATCCGCCTGGCGGTGTGCAGCGCACATGCGCTGGGCTGTCGGGAATTTTATGCGCAGGTACAGCATCAAAACGAACCGCTGTTTCGCCGTATGCACTGGCACACGCTGGACTGGCTGGAATTGCGCGGCGTGCGACATGCACGCATGCAGGCCGACCTCAACTTCTACCCGCCCTGTCACGATCCCCTCAGCGGCATGGTCATTAGCGCGGCGACACGCAGGCGGGTTGTGGAGATGCCAACCTTTTTAACGGGGGCGACGGTATGAACCTGAGTTTACCGGCGCTGATTGAGCGCCTGCATACCTTCAGCGGCATCGCACACAAGCGAGATATCCAGCAGGTGGCAAAACAACTGCGGGAAGCCTGGCCGAATCCCAACCCGAATGGTGACGACTGTGCGCTGATCCCTGACGGCGACGGCTACAAGTTGCTGGCGATGGAGGGCTTCATCAACCGTTTTGTGGCGGATGATCCCTGGTTCGCTGGCTGGTGCGGGGTGATGGTGAATCTGAGCGACATCGCGGCAATGGGAGGACGTCCCCTGGCGGTGGTGAACGCTTTGTGGGATGACGCGTTGCCCCATGCGGAACAGATTTTACAGGGCATGGCTGCGGCCTCACGCGCGTATCAGGTGCCGATCGTGGGTGGGCATACCAATTTGCGTAGCGATCAGCCGCAACTGGCGGTGGCCATTTTGGGCGAAACCCGCATCCCGCTCAGTAGCTTTGCGGTGCAATCGGGTCAGACGTTGATGGTAGCGATCAATCTTCAGGGACGCTGGCATCCTCCCGGTTACAACTGGGATGCCGCCACCGAGGCGTCTCCTGCGGCACTGCGCCAGGCCTGGTCATTGCTGCCCGAGCTGGCGGAAGCCGGGTTAATCCACGCCGCGAAAGACATCAGCCAGGCGGGTCTGACCGGGACTCTGGTGATGATGCTGGAAAGCTGTGGTCTGGGCGCTGAACTGGATTTGGATCAGATCCCGATACCGCCAGATGTCACGCTGGAGCAGTGGCTGTGCGCCTTTCCCAGCTTTGGTTTTTTGCTGGCGGTGGAGGAAGAACATCGCGAGGCGGTACAACAGCGCTTTGCCCGCTGTGACATCGCCTGTGCAGCGGTGGGTCGTTTCACCCCGCACAGAAAGCTCGACCTGCATTTCCGGCAGCAGCACGCCTGCTACTGGGATCTTACACAACAATCCCTCACCGGGATGACCTGTTAACAGAGGAAGACATCATGCCTGCTATGCACTTTGTCGTTTGCTGGCCTGACGGCAGCAAAGATACCTGCTACTCCCCCTCCACCGCGATTGAGAAGCACCTGGAGGTTAACCATCCTTATGCTCTGGAAGAATTCGTGACTATCACCACCCGCGCCCTCGACGAGGCCAGTGAGCGGGTGAAAGCGAAATTCGGCTATTTCTGTTCTAGCGCCCAGGATCAGTCAGCGGTGATCGTGCAAAAAGCCCGGCAGTTCGGGGTCGAGCAGCAGGTCATTGTCGAAAAGATCACTCCCGTCCCGGCCTGATAACCAGCGAGAAAACCATGAACAACAACCATTATCCTGTCGTCATTATTGGCGGCGGGCAGGCCGGTCTCGCCATGAGCTGGAACCTGGCACAAAAAAATATCCGTCATCTGGTGCTGGAACGTCACCGTCTGGCCTGGGCGTGGCGAGAGCAGCGTTGGGACAACTTTTGTCTGGTGACGCCGAACTGGCAATGCAAACTGCCCGGTTTTCCCTATGACGGTGACGATCCGCACGGCTTTATGCTGCGCGATGAGATCGTCGATTATGTCGAACGTTATGCGCGGAGCTTTGACGCGCCGCTGCGTGAAGGGGTCAATGTACTGCGGGTAGTGAGAACCGATGGCGGCTTCCTGCTGCATACTTCGGCAGGTGAATTTAGCGCGGATCAGGTGGTGGTTGCCGTCGGTAACTACCATCGTCCACGCTTCCCGGCGATTGCCGCAGAGCTGCCCGCACATATCATGCAGGTGCATTCCGCCAACTATAAATCGGCGCAGCAACTGCCGGCAGGCGAGGTGCTGGTGGTCGGTTCAGCGCAATCTGGTGCGCAAATCGCTGAAGATCTGCATCTGGCTGGTCGCCGCGTCCATTTGTGTGTGGGAAGTGCACCGCGTGTGGCGCGTTTCTATCGCGGGCGTGACGTGGTGGACTGGCTGGATGATATGGGCCATTACCGGTTGACGGTGGATGATCATCCACTCGGCGAAGATGCGCGACGCAAGACCAACCACTATGTCACCGGACGTGATGGTGGACGTGATATCGACCTGCGCGCCTTTGCGTTACAAGGCATGCAGCTTTATGGCCGTCTGCTGGGTTATGGCGATGGCGTGTTACTGACCGCTGATGACCTGCAACAGAATCTTGACGGCGCGGATGCGACCTCGCAAAAAATCAAAGACAGCATTGATGTCTGGATTGCAGAACAGGGTATCGATGCACCGGAAGAGGCACGCTATCAACCGCTGTGGCAACCGGAGAATCCCGCCACCTGCATTGATCTGACCGCTATCTCAGCCATTATCTGGGCGGTCGGTTTTCACACCGATTTCAGTTGGATCGAGGCGCCTGCATTTAATGATAACGGCTATCCCCTGCATAGCCGGGGTGTTTCGGTACAGCCGGGCCTCTATTTCCTTGGCTTGCCCTGGTTGTGGACATGGGGTTCCGGCCGTTTTGAGGGGGTAGGGGAAGATGCGGCCTGGCTGGCAGAGGCCATTGCCGCACACCCGCTGCAAGCCACGCATGCGGAGGGTGTTTATGTCCACGATCACCGTTAATGACGCGGCTTTCTGGCAACAGGAGGCGCAGCGTCTCGACTGGCAGCAGGATTTCACCTCCGTGGTAGAAGAGATCGACGGTGGGCCACGTTGCCGCTGGTTTCCTGGCGGGCGTACCAATCTGAGTTATAACGCGCTGGACCGTCATCTGGCGGAAAAAGGCGATCGCTGTGCGATTATCCAGCGTGACTACCGGGGAGCGACGCAGCGACTCAGCTACCATGAGTTATGGCAACAGGTGAATGCGTTAAGCCACCTGATGATCAGCTGGGGGATCCGTCAGGGTGACCGGGTAATGATTGTGCTGCCGATGACGCCGTTGGCTGCCGTTGCCATGCTGGCCTGTGCCCGATTAGGGGCAGTGCATGTGGTGGTCTATTCGGGCGTGACCAGCGATGCGCTGGCGCAACGTGTCGTTGCTTGTCAGCCTGCGCTGCTGCTGCATTGCAGCGAACACCGTGGCCGTCAGGAATTACCGTCGATCCCGACAGCCAGCGCCACCTTACGGGCGGTGGATTGCTATTCCCCGGACTTTACCCAGGCACTGGCACAGCATATCGGTTGTGTCGTGCCCTGCGTCTGGCTGGAGTCTTCTCAGCCCTCACATCTGTTGTTTACCTCCGGCACCACCGGGGCACCAAAGGGGATTGTGCGGGATACCGGCGGCTATGCGGTGGCTTTGCTGGCCAGCCTCCGACATCTGTTTCATGTTCAGGATGATGAGATCTTCTTTACCACTGCGGATGTGGGTTGGGTCACGGGCCACAGCTACGGTATTTACGCGCCGTTGTTGGCGGGGATCACCACGGTGATGTACGAGGCCAGTACGGTCAATACCCCTGGAGAAAGTTGGTGGCAGATGGTGGCGGAGCTGGGGATCACCCGTATGCTGACCATCGCCGGGGCGATTCGTCTGGCACGGCAGCAGGGAAAACCCCATGCCAGTCTGGCATCGCTGCGTTCTCTCTATCTTGCGGGGGAACCGCTGGATCCTGCGACCCACAGCTGGGTCACCCGCGGGATGGGCGTTACCTGTGAAAATCACTACTGGCAGACTGAATCTGGCTGGCCGTTGCTGGCAGGCACCGGCAGCGGTTTAGCGCCGGTATTTACGCGCGCGGTGGACATTGTTGATGCCACCAGCGGTGAGTCCTGCACGCCGGGGCAGGCGGGTATGCTGGTGATTAAGGACACCCTTGGGCCAGGGGGAATGTCGACCCTATGGCAGGACGACACACAACATGATCAACGTTACTGGCTGCGGCGTGATGGGCGGTGGTTTTACGCCACGCATGATTGTGCGGTACGGCAAAACGACAGCATCGTCATTCAGGGACGGATGGATGATGTGATCAATATCGGCGGTAAACGTCTGGCGACAGCCGAGGTGGAAAATGCTCTGGCTGGTATCGCGGGTATTATTGAAGTCGTCGCCACCCGTACGCCGCACCATTTACTGGGCGAAATGGTGGCTTTGTTTGTTGTCACCGAGGGGTTAACCGTGCAGCAGGAAGGGATGTTGAAACAGCAGATACGTGAACGGTTGGTCAGTCGTTGTGGCCGGTTTGCCTTGCCAAGAAAAATCCATTTCCGCCGTTCATTGCCGAAAACGTTTTCGGGAAAGTTTCTACGCCGGATGCTTACGGCATAGCCAGCGCGGGTGATGCGATATCGCACGCTGAATATCGCATCATACCTGCCGGTAAACACCGTTTTTATGCCAGATTCATGGGTTTAGGTTGATAACGTTGTGCCCAGCTATCCAACACGTCGGTGTCGCCATCAAGGGTACCGAACACAATCACCGTGGCTTTACGACCGTGTGATTCAATGACATTCAACAGCTCCGCGTTGGGAAACGTCACCAGATAAACAGCGTCCAGTAGGATATGTTCTTTCCTGAGCGTCTGACTTGAGAACAAACCAATCTTAACGCCTGATGAGATCAGTTGTTTTTTATTACGCATCGCGCGGTAAATTTGCCCGTCAAACACCTGACTGAGAAAATCTTCACAGATTGGGGAAGATTTGTTTGGCACGCAAATCCTGACATTACGTCCGGACTGGCTGGCATGGTTGATGGCAAATTCAACAACATTGTTGTACTGCGACACCAATTCATTCTGAGGTTTAACAAGGATAAATCTTTCTTTCAACGGCATGATTTTATGTAAAGTTCCTGAGCAAAAAAACGAAGCCCCGACGTTAATCGGCGAGGTTTTAGTTAGCGCATCATCTCATCAGGAAGATAACGACACAGATAATGGTGCGAACTGCCTTCAGGGCGACCAGCATATTTTCCTTTCTGCTGCTGTTCTGAGTTTGGGACGTCGCCTTGTGCAGTCAGTTGGAGGAATCCATTACTTTTGATAATAGCCTGGGCTATGATTTAGCGCCATTCAGTGCGGTAGGTTCTTATGCCGTTGTCACAGGATTGTCGCTAATGGTTCAACCGTCGGTGTTGTGTCAAAAAGATTGAGCAACAATCATTCTCATCATTCCATTCTTTTTTCCCCACTTAACGCAAATCTCCTCGTCGGGTTTATTTATTTCCGAAGTATGCTTTTGTTCGCAAAACGGTCATCCACACATAAACGGTCATAGTCGGTCATGATAGTTTCATATTAAAACTATTTCTCCGCGTTGTGATTTATTGTGTTTTTTTCTTAAAACCGTCGTTATTTGTGATAAAGGTCGCGTTGCTAAATGAATATAACGCCTCGTTTCATTTTTTCTTCAATAAAAGTCACTTTTTTGGTGGCGGTAAAAGCGCTGCCTGACACTTTTGCCTGGTGCACATTTTGCACCGGTCGAATCCACTAACTTAATGGCATCGGAGGTCACCATGTTACCGATTGAACGTCACCGTCAGATCATGGAGGAATTAAATTTACATGGTCGGGTATTGGTGGTTGAGCTGGTTAAACTTTGTCGGGTTTCTCAGGAAACCATTCGCAGGGATTTATCTCAGTTAGAAAAAAAAGGATTATTACAACGCAGTCACGGCGGTGCGGTGATGGCGCAGAAACACCAGGGGAATCTGGCAGGAAAAAATAATAAACCGAACGAGTATGAATCTACATTTCGCCTGCGCATGAATGAGAATACTCAGGCGAAAACATTAATTGCTAAAAGAGCGCTCGATTTTATCACGCCGGGCGACTGTATATTGCTGGATAGCAGTACCACCTGTTGGTTTTTGGCCCGACAATTGCCAGACATCGAACTGACGGTGCTGACTAACTCGCTACGTATCGTGCAGACACTGGCCGCCAAAGGCCATATCCGCACCATCTGCCTGGGAGGAGAGTATTCCGATCACAATGAAGATTTTAATGGCATCGTTGCCGAGCAGCCGCTGAAAGATTATTTAATCAACAAAATATTTTTCTCCTGTAGCAGCCTGGGCAATGACGGATATTTACGTGCGGCGAACGAAAATAACGCACATCTAAAACAACAAATGCTGATGGCATCAGAAAGAAAATATCTGCTTATTGATGCGGGGAAATTCCTTCGGCCATCTTTTGCCAGAATCTGCCATTACCGTGAAGTGGATTTTTTAATTACCGACAGTATGAAAGATAAAGAATTACAACAGGAACTGGCCTGGAACGGCGTCAATATTATCGATTGTTCACAACGCCAGAATACCATGCAATTAATGAACTCTCAGGATATTTAACCCTATGAAAAAAACATTTATCGCCTGTTCCCTGCTGGCGCTGTTTGCTGCCACCACCGCCCATGCTGCTGACAAGCTGCGCATGGGGATCGTGGTCAAAGTGGGCGGCATTCCGTGGTTTAACGCGATGGAAGCGGGCATCAAGAGCGAAGCGGCCAAGGAGGGGATCGATGCCTGGATGGTTGGACCTACCTCGGCTGACCCGGCGTTACAGGTCAGGGCGATTGAAGATTTGATTGCGCAGAAAGTTGACATCATCGGCGTGGTACCGAATGACCCGAAAGTGCTGGAGCCGGTACTGAAACGCGCCCGTGATGCTGGTATCCGCGTGCTGGTGCATGAATCGCCGGATCAGAAGTACGCCAACTGGGACTTTGAGTTGGTCGATGCCAAAACCCACGGCGAAAACCATATGAAGGCGCTGGCCGAATGCATGCACGGCGAGGGCAAATATGTCGCCTACATGGGCGGCCTGACGGTGCCGCTGCACAACGCCTGGGTGGATTCCGCCGTGGCGTATCAAAAAGCCCATTTCCCGAAAATGCAGATGGTTGGCGACAAGTTTGGCGTTGGCGAATCACTGGATGACTCCATCCGTACCACCAACGAAGTGATGTCTAAATACCCGGATCTGAAAGGTATCATCGCCTTTGGTTCACAAGGGCCAATCGGTGCCGGTCGCGCGGTGATGGCGCGTAACAAAATTGACCAGGTCTGCGTGATCGGGGCCTTTAGCCCAGGGCAGGGTCAGATGCTGGTTAACCGTGGTGCCATTAAAGGTGGCTACATCTGGAACCCGATGACGGCAGGTGAAGTCTTCGTGCGTCTTGCGGGCATGATGCAGAAAAACCAACCGATTACCGACGGCATGACCATCGAAGGTCTGGGCAAGGTGAAGGTCGATGAGCAGACCCACACCATCCTCGGCAACAACACCGAAAGTCTGGACAAAACCAACCTGCCAAAACTGGTCAAACTGGGGCTGTAATATGCAACTGATCGAACCACAGACGCTGATTGCCCTCGAGAGCCTGTCGAAAACCTTTGGCGGCAACCGGGCATTAAGTGATATCTCACTGTCGTTAATGGCTGGGGAAGTGCATTGCCTTGCTGGTACTAACGGCTGTGGTAAGAGCACCCTGATTAAAGTGATCTCCGGGGTGCATGCCCCGGATGCAGGTAGCAAAATCATCCTCGGTGACCGTGGCGAACGCTTTCCGCGCCTGACGCCAAAACAGGCGCGCGATTTTGGTGTGCAGGTGATTTATCAGGATCTGTCGCTGTTTCCCAATCTCAGCGTCGCCGAGAACATCGCGTTTGAGCACAACCTCGGTAACCTGCTTGGCTGGTACAGCAAGAAAAAACTGCGTGCCAGCGCTGAGAAAATCATCACCGAACTGAAGTTTGACCTGAATCTCGATGCCAAAGTGGCTGAACTGTCGATTGCACAACGTCAGCAGGTGGCGATTTGTCGTGCGCTGGTGGCGGACGCCCGTCTGGTGATCATGGATGAGCCAACCGCGTCGCTGACCCGCACCGAGGTGAATCAGCTGCTGCGTACCGTGCGTTACCTGAAAGAGAAAAATATCTGCGTGGTGTTTGTCAGCCACCGTCTGGATGAAGTGCTGGAGATCTCCGATCGTGTCACCGTGATCCGTGATGGCCGCAAAATGGGTACCTGGCCTGCCAGCGAAATGGACGGCCATCGCCTGACTGAATTGATGACCGGGCTGACACTCGATTATCACCTGAAAACCCCAACCCTGAATCCACATCGCAAGCTGCTGGAGGTGGAAAACCTCAGTCGCAAAGACCAATACCATGATGTCAGTTTTTCGCTGCATGAAGGCGAAGTGCTGGGGCTGTGTGGCCTGCTGGGTTCCGGGCGAACCGAACTGGCGTTGTCGCTGTTTGGCATGACCAAACCGGACAGCGGTAAAATCTGGCTCGACAGCAAGCCGGTGCGTTTTCGCAACCATGAAGATGCTATCAAATCTGGCATTGGCTACGTCTCAGAAGACCGTCTGACGCTCGGCCTGGTTCAGCAACAGTCGGTCGCCGATAACATGGTGCTGTCGATTCTCGACCAACTGCGCAACCGCTTCCACATCATCGATGAATACCGCAAAAACAAACTGATCCACGACTGGATTCAGCAGTTGGGCGTTCGCGTGGCCGACCCGGAACACGCCATCTCCACGCTCTCGGGGGGGAACCAGCAAAAAATCGTGCTGGCGAAATGGGTGCTGACCCAACCCAAAATCCTGATCCTCGATTCGCCGACCGTCGGCGTCGATGTCGGCGCCAAGGCGAGCATTTACACCCTGATCCATCAACTGGCGAAAGAGGGGCTGGCGATCATCCTGATTTCCGATGAAGTACCGGAGGTTTATTACAACTGCGACCGCATTCTGCATTTCCGTGACGGCACCGTGCATGCCGAGTACCAGCCGCAACAGGTGGCGCAGCAGCAACTGGCGGAGGTGATCAATGCCTGATTTATCGTTCTTCAAACCCCAGTCGACTCAGGGCTGGCTGGCCTGGGTGCTGGTGTTCTTCTTCGTAGCGTTCTCCCTTGCCAGCGATCAGTTCCTGACGTTGCAGAACCTGCTCGACCTGACGGAAACCTATGCTGTCACCGGCATCTTCGCCCTCGGCCTGTTTGTGGTGCTGGTCACTGGCGGGATCGACATCTCCTTTGCGGCGGTGGCTTCGGTGGTGCAGTACGTCATCGCCTCGTTATTTGTGCAGTTCGGTTTCGACAATGCCCCGCTCAGCATCCTGCTGGCGATTGCCTGCGGCACGTTGTTTGGGGTGATCAATGCGGTGCTGATCTACTGGCTGCGCATTGTCTCGATCATCATCACCATCAGCATGCAGTCGCTGCTGTTTGGCATGTTGATGTGGATTACCGAGGGACGCAGCCTCTACAACCTGCCGGAGTGGTGGGTGACGCTGCACAACATTCTACCGTTTAGCGTCCACGGCCAGACCTACCAGATTGGTTTGCCGCTGACCATCATGCTGGTGATTGCCGCCATCACCTGGCTGCTGCTGAACAAAACCCATCTGGGCCGTCAGTTATACGCCACTGGTGGCGATCAGGAGTCGGCTCGCCGTATCGGCATTCGCGTCGGACTGATCCATATCCTTGCCTACGGTTGGCTGGGCGCGCTGGCGGCGGTGGGTGGCCTGGTACAGGTCTACCGTGTCGGTGAAGTGGTGCCCAATGCGTTGGTTGGCGGCGAGCTGGATGTACTGGCGGCCACGGTGCTGGGTGGTGCCAGCCTGATGGGTGGCAAAGGCACCGTCACCGGGACACTGATGGGGGTCTTCCTGATCGCCATCCTGAAAAACGGCCTCAACCTGGTCGGTGTCTCCAGCTACTTCATGAACATTGTGATCGGCGTGGTGATTATGGTTGCCATCACCGTCACCCATTACAAAAAGCGCAAAGAAACCGACGTCAGCTTCGTCTGATCGGGGAGAGTGTGATGAAACATCTGAATTTTCTGACCAGTGAAAAAGCGCATCCCGGATTGCTGTTGCTGATTGCGCTCGGTGTCGCGGTGTTCAGCATTATGCTGCCAGGCCGCTTCCTGACCGACTCGACTTTTATGAGCATGGCCTTCCAGTTGCCGGAGCTGGGCTTGCTGACGCTGGCGATGTTTATCGCCATTCTCAGCGGCGGTCTTAACCTGTGCATCATCGCCACCGCTAACCTGACGGCGCTGTTTATTGCCTGGGTGTTGCTGAACTTTATGCCTGCCGGCGCGGGCACCGGGCTGCAACTGTTGTGGCTGGTGATGGCGCTGGTGGGTGCGGCGTTGATCGCCACGCTGATTGGGGTGATCACCGGGCTGATGGTCAGCCGGGTTGGGGCACACCCGATTCTGGTGACGCTGGCTACCATGATGACGGTCAACGGCATTGGTATCTGGCTGACACGCGGTGCCGCCGTCAGTGGAATGCCGGATGTGGTGCGTGCGCTCGGTGCAGACACCTTCCTGACCATTCCGTTGCCGCTGTGGCTGTTCTTCGCCACCGCAGGACTGATGGCGCTGTTCCTTGGCAAAACCCGTGCCGGTAAATGTATCTACATGGGCGGCAGCAACATCAATGCCACCTGGTTCAGTGGCGTGAATACCCATCGTCTGCTGATTCTGGTCTACGTCATCTCCAGCCTGCTGTGTGTGCTGGCGGGTCTGGTGATGATGGCACGGTTTAACTCGGCGCGTATGGGCTATGGCGACTCTTATCTGCTGATCACCGTGTTGGCGATCATTCTCGGTGGTACGGATCCCAACGGCGGTTTTGGTCGCGTCACTGGCGTGGTGCTGTCGCTGATTGCGTTACAAATCCTCTCCACCGGATTCAACCTGTTAAACATCAGCCAGCACTTCAGCCTGGCGATGTGGGGTGCGGTACTGATTGTGGTACTGGGCCTGAAGTTCTTTAAAACCAAATTCACTCATTCCCGTGCGGTGCGTCGCAGTACTTTACTTGCACGCCAGGCCGGCCTGACTAAAAAAAAGGAAGTCTGATGCGTACCCAAATTTCTCCCTCTTTGATGTGCATGAACCTGATGGAAATTAAACAGCAGTTGGCCGTGCTCGACACCCGAGCTGATTTCCTGCACATCGACATCATGGACGGTCACTACGTCAAAAACATCACCCTGTCGCCGTTCTTTATCGAGCAGATCCGCCCGCACACCAAAGTGGCGCTCGATGTACATCTGATGGTGGAGGAACCGACTGACTTTATCGAGGTGATTGCTAAAGCAGGCGCGGATTACATCTGCCCGCATGCGGAAACCATCAACCGCGATGCGTTCCGTGTGATTAACCAGATCCGCTCACTCGGCAAGAAAGTGGGTGTGGTGCTGAACCCGGCAACGCCGGTGTCGTACATCCATCACTACATCCATCTGCTGGATAAGATCACCGTGATGACCGTTGATCCTGGTTATGCGGGCCAGCCGTTTATCACCGAGATGGTGAAGAAGATTGAGGAGCTGCGCGACCTGAAAGCACGCCACGGCTACAACTATCTGATTGAGATTGATGGCTCCTGCAATCAGCGCACCTACCGTACATTGCTGGAAGCGGGCGCAGAAGTGCTGATTGTCGGCACCTCCGGGTTGTTTAACCTCGATGACAACCTTGAAACCGCCTGGGACCAGATGATGGACAACATCGAGCAGGCAAAAGGTGCGTTACGGGAGTCAGCATGAGTCGAACCTGGCTGGGTATAGATATTGGTGGTACCAGCACCCGGTTGCTCACCCTGCGCGGAGGGGATCAGTGGGCGGGATTTCGCAAATTGCCGACCGCCAGCTGGGCACAGTCAGCCGATGCGCTGGGTGCACTGGCGGGGTTGATTAATGAGGTGCTGGCGCAGCAACCGATTGATGGCGTGATGCTCGGCCTGCCGGGCATCCTGAGCCGCGATCGTCAGCATGTGGTGTCGTTACCCTTTATCCAGGCGCTGGACGACACCCCGGTGGCGGCGCATCTCAGTGAGATGACCGGTATCTCGGTGGCGATGGATAAAGACGTTAACCATCTGATGTTATGGGATTTAATGCAACTGGAAACGCTGCCGGATAACGCCGTGGGTTTATATCTGGGCACCGGCATGGGCAACAGTTTGTGGCTGAACGGTCAGTTCTACCACGGCGAGCACGGCGGCGCGGGCGAGATTGGCCATATCCCGCTGGCAAATAACGATCTGCCCTGTCCGTGCGGGAATCACGGCTGTGCTGAAACCCTGACGTCAGGACACTGGCTGAGCCAGTGGGCGCGTCAGCACTGCGCACAAACCGATATGTCGCAACTGTTCACGCTGTACGGCGATCATCCTGATTTGCAGCAGTTTGTCAGCCGCCTGGCAAAAATCATCGCCAGCGAGATGAACATTATTGACCCGCAATATCTGATCCTCGGTGGCGGCGTGCTGGCCATGAATGATTTTCCGCTGGCGTCGCTGCGCAGCCAGATCGTACGGCATTTGCGCCCACCGGTAACCCGCAGTGGATTGCGCATGGTCATCAGCCATGCCACCGATCAGACCGGTTGCCGTGGTGCTTGTCTGGCGGCAGCACGGCAGTTTGGGAGGTAAACATGAAAGGCAAAGTGTGTGTGTTTGGCTCGTTCAACCTCGATATCGTCACCAAAATGTCGCGCTTTCCGCAGCCTGGCGAGTCGCTGGTCGCGCACAGCAGCATGATGGGGCCGGGCGGTAAAGGCTCTAATCAGGCCACGGCGGCACTGCGAGCCGGTGCCAGGGTGCACTACATCGGCAAGGTCGGTAATGACGACTTCGGTCTGTTCGCCCGTCGCCATCTCGAGAAGACCGGCTTTGACGCCATCACGTTGTTCACCTGCAAAGAAAAACCGACCGGTAACGCGATGATCTACGTAGCCGGTGATGATGCCGAAAACATGATCTCGGTTTATCCCGGTGCCAACCTGATGGTCACTGCGGCGGAGGTGAACCGTTGCCAGCCTACGGTGGCGGCCGCTGACATTTTGCTGGTGCAACTCGAAAACAACCTGAGCGCCATTCAACGCATGGTGGATAACGCCCGTCAGGCGGGAACCTATGTGATTGTGAACCCGGCCCCGTGGCAAAAGGTGAGCGATGCCTTTCTGCGTCATGTTGACCTGCTCACGCCGAACAGCACGGAAGCCGGCCAACTGACCAACACCAAAGTGACCGACCTGGCTTCAGCACAGGTGGCGGCGCAGATCCTGCACGGCAAAGGGGTGCGTCAGTTGATCATCACCCTCGGTATCCAGGGCGCGCTGCTCTCAACCGGTGAACGGATGTTGCTGGTGCCGGTCTTTCCGGCGCAACCGGTGGACAGCACTGGCGCGGGGGATTCCTTTAATGGCGCACTGGCGGCGCGGCTGGCGGCCGGAGAACCGCTGGAGCAGGCGGCGCTGTTCGCTTCGGCGTACGCCTCGGTGTGTGTCGAACGTGCCGGGGCAGCGAACTCAATGCCGCGTTATGACGACGCCGTTAAACGGATGCAGCAATACCCGGAACTGGCGATCAGCGAGATCGGTGTTTCAGTTGCTGCCACGTCTTAGAACCGTATGTGGGTTATTGTGGGGAGGAGAGATAAGAAGAGCCACTGGCATGCAGTGGCTTTTGCCAAGACTAAGGCAATTTAAAGACATCTTCCGGTAGAGCCTTTGTGGCTAGCTGAGCCTGTTTACATAGCGCGTCCCAGTCATCAGGCGGCTCACCCGCGTTTAGCATACCTTCAAAAACTTTATAAGCATCAGTTTTCGATTCGTAGGCACGAAGGGTATTAAAATCATTCACCCAGCCAATGATGATCATCTTATGTTGCTCGCTGAAGCGAAAGAACAGTCGAAATTGCTGCATAAATTTTGCGCGAAACCAGTGTTTATGAGCCGGCCCAAGGGTGTCCCCTTGGCGAAATTGCGCGTCGCGAGGATCAGCAGCAATGACCTGAGTAATCACACGTTCAATTGCTGCAAGTAACTTAGTTTCTTTCTTTTTCTTGTACTCGTCCGGTTTCGACGTTTTTAATTTTTGAACTTCTTTCGCCAGGTCTGTCAACTGCGAGAGAAAACACGCATGAAAGTAGATCTTCCATCCATTAATTTCTAAACATTCCATGTAGCCTCCAGCTTAGTCATCCGTAAGCGGAGCGTCTAAATCGACTTCTACTCCAGCGGTCAATTCTTGAATCCCTGTCCAAAATGCCGCTGGCACTGGCTGGATATGATGCGGGTTCTTCTTCATGTCGTTTTCGAGAAACGCGAGAAACTGAGATACCACTGGGTCAGCTTCTTCTTCTTCCTGGCGGGACATAATGACTTTGCCGCCCGGTAGCAGGGAATACGCAATAAATTCCCCCGGCTTCAGGTGCAATGCATCGCGAATTGCTGCGGGGATGGTGGTCTGACTGCGTTCCGTGAGACGGGACTCTGCGCGCAGAGAGACGTCTGCAATATTTAAATTGATCATCATTTTCCTGGCTCCTTCTCACTCAATATCAGGCCACGAGCTATTCGCAGAAACGTTGACTGTTTCCATGCATAGTAATGCACTTGCATTGTGCAATGCAAGTGCATTGTAATAGGTGGTGTGATTAATCCATTTTATCGTGGTCAACTTATCAAAAAAATTGAGACATTACGGCTTACCCGGCTGCCATGTCCCCACATCCTGCGCATCAATTCGTTTTGGCAGCAGTTTCGCAGCATAAAACGCATCGGCAATCTTCTGCTGTTCGCTCAGGTCGCTGCTTTTCACCGGTTCAATCTGGTAGCTGCGCTGAGCATTGGCCTGCTCCACGGTCGCGACGGGAAGATTCCCCCATAACGGTGACAGGATTTTTGCCGCTGCCGCAGGGTGGGCTTTCAGCCATGCCGCTTCCTGATGCAGGGCGTTAAATACCGTGTTCAGTACCTGAGAATGCGCTTTAGCGTAAGGCGTCGAAACCAGATAGTAGCGTTGATAGCTCGCCAGACCTTTGCCGCTTACCAACACGCGCGCGTGCTGCTCTACCTTCGCGCTGGTGACGTAAGGTTCCCAGCTTACCCAGGCATCAACGCTGCCATTTTCCAGTGCCGCGCGCCCGTCAGCCGGTGTCAGCCAGGCGGTGTTAACATCGCTGAATGACAGCCCGGCCTTTTGTAAGGCGGCGATCAACAGGTAATGGCTGCCTGCCGCTTTAGTCACTGCGATCTTTTTGCCTTTCAGATCCTGCAACGTTTTAATCGGCGAGTTGGCGGGAACCAGAATGGCCTGCGCCGTGGGTGACGGCGTTTCTCGCGCGTAATAGGTAAGATCGGCTCCTGCGGCCTGAGCGAACACCGGCACAGTATCGGCTACGTCGGCAGAGAGATCGACGTTATTCAGATTCAGTGCTTCAAGCAGCGGCAGACCGCTGGAAAACTCGTGCCAGCTGACTTTTATCCCCTGATCGGCCAGCGTCTTGTCCAAATCACCCCGCTGTTTGATCAGCGTCAGCAGGGTTGACGATTTTTGATAGCCGATACGTAAGGTTTCTTCTGCCTGGGTGGTCAAAGAGAAAAGGGCAGTGAGCAGCAATGCTCCTGCCAGCAATAGACGTCGCGTGTGCATGGCCGTTCCTTTTGATGTTTAACATTAAAAGGAGGGTAAGATGGGGACGGCAGTGTTCCAACTGCCGTGTTTGCATAAGATTTGCCGGATTTTGACTTAGTAGCTACCGTCTTGAACGTCAAGCGGTAGCTGCGTAATTTTCATCCCACTTCATCCGCGTTTTCAGCACCCCGAAGCACTGATGAACCAGCTTGCGCATCACCGCTCCAAGCGCGGCCTTGCTGGCTTTGCCCTTCGCGATTAGCCTCTGGTACAGCGCCTTCGCCGGGGCATTCCACCTGATCGCTACGATCGCCGCCATATACAGTTTCGCCCTTACGTCTGCCGGGCCTGTTTTTGACATCCGCGCACGCCCCCTGACTGAGCTCCCGGACGTTTTTTCCACCGGTACCACACCC
>NZ_CP024639.1:259017-290617 GCF_009728735.1 Pantoea phytobeneficialis | reverse complement strand
TTGGTTTTCTTTTTCCCGTTGCCGGGCAACAGGCAGAGGTCGAGTTTGTTTTTACTGACATCAATACCGAGATAAATCATAAGACAGCTCCCTTTCACATGAACCATCACGCCATCTTGCCTTGTACATACGAAGTCAGAGCTTCTGGTTACCGTTCAGAGTAGATGCTGGCGTGAAAGGAGAAACGGAGGGCTTTAAGCTACGGCACAAGATCGGGTCTTAAGCGGCGCGACAAGCTGCCTCCGTTTCGTGTAACGGGTAGCTAACCAGTTACAACTTCAAGATACAAGCGGCGCGATGTATCGCGTGGGGTTAACAACACAGAAAACAGCGCGATAAATCGCGCCGCTACGCGTTATTGCAAACCAGCTTACTCTACAATTGCTGGCCTGAGACTCTCCAGCCAGGCATCCAGTCGCTCTTCGGTAAGGTCATACTGATTATCCTGGTCCAGAACCAGTCCAACGAAAGCGCCTTCTTCCAGTGACGCTGAGCGGGTGAATTCATATCCCTGATTTGGCCATTGCCCGATAAGCTGTGCGCCGCAGTTTTTCAGTGCGTCGTACAACGGGCGCATCCCGCTGACAAAGTTATCAGGGTAACCTTTCTGATCGCCCAACCCGAATAAGGCAACGGTTTTACCCGCCAGACTGGCCCCGTTAAGCTCGGCCACAAACTCCCCCCACGAGGTATTTTCACAGCCCGCATTGAGGCCAGGTAATTGACCATCGCCGAGGGTGGGTGTGCCCAGTACCAAAACCGGATAGGAAAGAAAAGTCTCCAGAGAGATGCGATTGATATTGACCGGTGCATCTGCCACCTCCCCCAACTTTTTGTGGATCATCTTAGCGATCTTGCGGGTTTTGCCCGTATCAGTGCCGAAAAAAATACCAACGTTCGCCATGCCGCCCTCCTGTGGAATAAAAGAATTACTCCTCATTGCTGTTGCGAATGCTGTGCCAGGTATCTGGCTGCACAGTTTTGCACCAGGGCGCACCAGAAGTGACGCACTCTCAGCGCGATTTCAGTGAGTTCAGGAACCTTACTGAGCGATTTTGCGCGAGATGTACGGGTAAAACCGATCTGGATCAAGGTTAAGGCGAGTCACTGCCGCATAAGGCTTACTGTTTGCATGGTTATGTGGCAGGCAACCACCGCGGCGGCCAATGTCGACAGGTGGGACAAATTGTCATAACTGCGACACAAATGAACCTGAGTTCCGGAGGATGTGATGACTGAGAATATGATGATGGATGCCGCTGAACCGCAAGCCATTGCACGAGGGCTTTCTCAGCAACATCCCGGCCTGTTTATGACCATTGTTGAAGAGGCACCCGTTGCCATCTCTTTAACTGATGCTGAAGCCCGAATTATTTACGCCAACCCGGCATTCTGCCGCCAGACGGGTTATCCGCTGGAAGAATTATTGCAACAGAACCCGCGCCTGCTTGCCAGTAAGCAAACACCGCGCATGATTTATGAGGATATGTGGCGCACCTTGCGCCTGCGTCAGCCCTGGCGCGGACAACTCATCAACCGCCGTCGTGATGGCAGTTTGTTTCTGGTCGAGATCGATATCACTCCGGTTATGAATGTCGGAGGCGAGCTGGAACACTATCTGGCAATGCAACGTGATATCAGTACAGGTTACGCGCTGGAACAACGCCTGCGTAATCAAATGACGCTGACCGAAGCAGTGCTGAATAATATCCCGGCTGCCGTTGTCGTGGTGGATGAGCAGGACCAGGTCATCATGGATAACCTGACCTACAAAACCTTATGCGCTGATTGTGGTGGCAAAGAGTTACTGACTGAGCTGGATTTTTCTTCACGGAAAAAAGCGTTCGCCGAGGGTGAAGTCATTCCCGTGATGCTGTGTGGTGCGGAGCGCTGGCTGAGGGTGACATGCTGGACACTGCCCGGCGTCAGTGAGGAAGTTAGCCGTTATTTTATTGATAACAGTCTCTCCCGCACCCTGGTGGTGATTACCGATTATACCCAGCAGCAGCAACAGCAAGAACAGGGACGACTGGATCGACTGAAACAACACATGACCACCGGCAAATTGCTGGCGGCAATTCGGGATTCACTCGATGCGGCACTGATCCAGCTAAACTGCCCGATTAATATGCTGGCAGCCGCCCGACGCCTGAATGGCGACAACAGCAACGTTGCGCTTAATTCTGCCTGGCATGAAGGTGAAGAAGCTATGGCTCGCCTGCAACGCTGCCGCCCCTCCCTGAATCTTGAACAATCTACCCTGTGGCCCCTGACCGATTTTTTGGCCGATCTGCGCGCACTCTACCACACCCGTTATCAGCAGGGAGATCGCTTACAGGTGACGCAAGACTCCCCCGAACTGGTGTGTTTTGGTCAACGAACTCAGGTACTGGCCTGCCTGAGTTTATGGCTGGATCGGACTCTGGATCTCGCCGCTGAAATCCCCCATTTTGCGCTGGAAACCCAGCTTTATGCCCATGAAGAAAATGGCTGGCTGGCCTTCTACTTATGCGACAACCTCCCGTTAAAGTATGTCCACTACACCCACACCGCAACTGCTTTAAATGCCCCAGGAAAAGGGATGGAACTACGGCTGATCCAGACCCTGGTTGCACATCATCGGGGGGCCATTGAACTCACGTCGCCGCCCGAAGGCGGGTCCTGTCTCACCCTGCGATTTCCGTTATTTGCCTCACTGACCGGAGGTGCCAAATGACTCAGCAATCGGAATCCGACAACCGGGTCTGGCGCTTTGACCTGTCTCAGCAATTTACCGCGATGCAACGTCTTAGCGTGGTGCTGAGTCGTTCAACCGATCGGCATCGGACACTCCAGGAGGTGTTGTCCGTACTGCAAAACGATGCCTTTATGCAGCATGGCATGATTTGCCTGCACGACAGTCAGCAGGGGCAACTGAATATCGAAGCACTGCCAGAAGCCGATTTGCAGCAACTGAATGATGGCCTGAAAATCCGTTATCGTGCCGGAGAAGGGCTGGTGGGCACGGTGCTGTCTCAGGGACAATCGCTGGTTTTGCCACGCCTGGCAGATGACCCGCGTTTCCTTGATCGACTGGGGTTGTACGACTACAACCTGCCGTTTATTGCGGTGCCTTTAATGGGGCCAGATGCGAGGCCGATGGGGGTTTTGGCTGCACAGCCGATGGCGCAGGCTGAATCACGCCTTCCTTCCTGCACCCGCTTTCTTGAAACCGTTGCCAATCTGGTGGCACAGACGGTACGCCTGATGTCATCACCGGCGCCGACCGTTGCGCGCCCGGCGGTGATGCCGCCAGTCAAGGGGCACAACTGCGTTCCCGCCCATAACTTTGGCTTCGAAAATATGGTGGGAAAAAGCCCCGCGATGCAGCAGACACTGGAGATTATCCGCCAGGTGTCGCGCTGGGATACCACCGTGCTGGTGCGTGGCGAAAGTGGGACGGGTAAAGAGTTGATTGCCAATGCCATTCATCACAATTCTCCGCGCTCCACTTTTCCGTTTGTGAAGTTTAACTGTGCGGCATTACCCGATACCTTGCTGGAGAGCGAGCTGTTTGGTCATGAAAAAGGGGCGTTTACCGGCGCGGTGCGGCAGCGGAAAGGACGATTCGAACTGGCTGATGGCGGCACGCTTTTTCTCGATGAGATTGGCGAGAGCAGCGCGTCTTTTCAGGCCAAACTACTTCGGATCTTGCAGGAAGGCGAAATGGAACGGGTCGGGGGGGATGAAACCCTGCGGGTCAACGTGCGAATTATTGCTGCGACCAACCGTAATCTGGAGGAAGAGGTCCGCAACGGGAATTTTCGTGAAGATCTTTATTACCGCCTGAATGTAATGCCGGTTGCGCTCCCGCCGCTACGCGAACGTCAGGACGATATCCCTGAGTTGGCACATTTTCTGGTGCGCAAAATCGGGCAAAACCAGCACCGCACCCTGCGGATCAGCGAAGGCGCAATCCGTCTGCTGCTGAGTTACAACTGGCCGGGCAATGTACGTGAGCTGGAAAACTGCCTGGAGCGTTCGGCGGTGATGTCGGATAGCGGGTTAATTGATCGTGAAGTCATTCTGTTTAACCATCGGGAAACGGTGCCAAAACCACTGCCGGTCAGCGCACCGCGAGAAGACAGCTGGCTGGATCAGAATCTCGATGAGCGCCAGCGGTTAATCGCTGCGCTGGAAAAAGCCGGATGGGTGCAGGCCAAAGCGGCCCGGTTACTGGGAATGACGCCGCGCCAGGTAGCCTACCGTATTCAGACCATGGATATCACCATGCCGCGTCTCTGACGCGAATTGTGATGATCAGCACATTGTCAGCTACAGGTGGTGATTATGACAAAACCCAGCGCGAAAAATAGAATGAAAATTGTTTTATTTCAGTTGGTTATAAAATTGGCAAACGGTACATAACTTGCAGCAGGAAGTTCAGTCGATCTTATCAAGGTAACGTTATGACTTCCTGCTCCTCTTCTGCCTGTCAGGCACCCACTCGCGAAATGCTGGATGATTTGGTCGCGGGGAAAGTGGCGTCACACCCCTGCTACTCACGCAGTGGGCACCACCGGTTTGCCCGTATGCACTTGCCGGTGGCACCCGCCTGTAACCTGCAATGCAACTACTGCAATCGCAAGTTTGATTGCAGTAACGAGTCACGGCCCGGTGTCTCCTCGACCTTGCTGACGCCGGAACAAGCTGTTGCCAAAGTCCGTCAGGTCGCGACGGCGATCCCACAATTATCAGTGGTGGGCATCGCCGGTCCGGGTGATCCGCTGGCAAATATGCATCGTACCTTTAGCACCCTCGAACGCGTGCGGGAGGCGTTTCCTGACCTGAAATTATGCCTCTCCACCAATGGTTTGATGCTGCCTGATGCGGTGGATCGTCTGGTGGCGCTTGGCGTTGACCATGTCACCGTCACCATTAACACCCTTGATCCCGACATCGCCGCGCAAATTTATGCCTGGCTGTGGCTGGAGGGGGAGCGTTACAGCGGGCGTGAAGCGGGTGAGATTCTGGTTGCCCGTCAACTGGAAGGCGTACGTCGGCTCACCGCGAAGGGCGTATTAGTGAAAATTAACTCGGTGTTGATTCCGGGAATTAACGATCAGGCGTTACCCGATGTCAGTCAGTTGCTGCAAGCCAGCGGTGCGTTTATCCATAACATCATGCCGCTGATTGCCCGACCTGAACATGGCACGGTGTTTGGCCTGAACGGACAAGCGGAACCTGATGCCGCCATGATCGCGGCAGTCAGGCAGCGCTGTGGTGAGATCATGCCGCAGATGACCCACTGTCATCAGTGCCGCGCGGATGCGATTGGTATGCTGGGGGAAGATCGTAGCCAACAGTTTGCCCGGATACCGGAACCTGAGCCGTCACCACAACCCTGGTTGCCGGTACTGTTCCAGCGTGCCAGGCTGCACGCCAGTATTGCGACCCAGGGGGAATCGGATGATGAAGACGCTTGCCTGGTGGCCGTGGCATCGCAACGTGGGGATGTGATTGACAGCCATTTTGGTCATGCCGACCGTTTTTATATTTACAGTCTCTCTGCCGCAGGTGTGGTGCTGGTGAATCAGCGTTTCACACCTAAATATTGTCACGGTAACGACAATTGCGACACCGAACAGGACAATGAAGAGCGGATGACGGCGATTTTTGATCTACTCGCCGATGTACAAGCGGTGTTCTGCGTACGTATGGGTTATACGCCCTGGCAAAAACTGGAAGCGCTCGGTATTCAGCCTTGTGTCGACGATGCCTGGCAGCCTGTAACGGCAGCATTGACTCGCTGGTGGCAAGATTATCGAACCCGAATAGCCTCCTCAGACAGACGAAATAAGGGGGTTGCATGACGCCTCAGCATCGCTGGCTACACCGGTTAATGTCTCTCTATGCTCAGGGCTGCGGCAGCTATGCCCTGATGATGGGGCTTTCACCGCAGCAATGGACACGGTTGCCCTATCCTGCCCGGCAACGGCTCGTTTCAGAGGATGCGCTGAGGCGTCATCAACTGATGAGTGAACTGATGGCGACACGCCGGGATGAGCAGCAACAACTGGCGTTATGGCTGGCAGAGTACATGCATCCTGACGCTGATCCGATGCATTGCATTGTTGCCAGCGTTGCGCTGGCGTTTAACCATCTCTGGGAAGACCTCGGCCTGAGTTCCCGCGCGGAATTACGCCAACTAATGAGTGACTGCTTTCCTGAGTTGGTGGTGATGAATGATAAAAATATGCGCTGGAAAAAGTTTTTCTATCGCCAGCGCTGTCTACATGCCGAAGGTGAATTGATCTGTCGTTCACCGAGTTGTGATGCATGTTGTGAACGGGGCGTTTGTTTTGATATGGCATGACTTTTGGCGGCACTATCCAATATTTTTGCCGGCATGATTACGTCTCTGTCTTACATTGCTGAATTATCGTCAGCCAACAGCATGTTTTATCTTTTCGTTACGGCATGAATGACAGTCATGCCCAATGCGTTGCTTCGTTTAGTGATGGTAATAACGTTGCCGCCATACACATTACCTGCCGGATAACACACTTTGATTTTTTCTTCCAAATCAGGATCGTACAGGCGAGCACCTGAACAGCTATGGCGTCCAGCGGAATCATATTCATAAGGGGCGGAGTAAGTGCTGACCTGTCCTGGTAGTAACCACGTCAGTGTGGTGAGCAGCAAATAACTGAACATGCAAAGGAGAAGAACCACACCGGAATACAATTTAATATAATCCTTGGCGGTATGTGGTTTGGCACCTTTTCCCCATTTAATTAGCGCAAAGAGCAATGGCACAGCGAATAATAAACTGGCTAACAGCATGTTCCTGATAGTCAATGGTCTCAGGAACGTCTCCCGATCAATCTCATATTGCCAGGTGAAAAAGCCAAAGATGCATCCCAACACCATGAGTGTGATGGAAAATAATTTAGGATATGAGGATGTCATCATTTTTTGCTACCTTCCGTGGTCATATTCGTCGCTTTACCATACAAATCGTGCTATCAGGCAGGAGGATTTATCGAGCGGGTCCAGAGAACATCGGTTCGCCACCCCTCCATGAATCCCATTTTTTCCCATGTCACGCAATCAGGACGTTGTGCCATGAGGTTGTCCAGCTGTTCTTTCAGCCCATCACTCCACGATACCTGGTCGGAGAGATATTTGAGTATGGCCAGACGGCAGTAGAGGGTGTTCTTACGTGAAAAGTGGTGCTCATATCCCTTCATATGCATCGGCGCGAAAACCTGAAAATGGCGGTTCCATATACGGTTATGATGAGCACAGAGGTTACGCAGGTGTGACAATGTATGAAACCACGAGCCCAAAACTTCATTGCTGTTCAGACTGAACATGCGCGCGATTTCACGTTGATCTCTGACGGATAATCCCGCATAAGCACTGGACCAGCTGCCAAACGTCATAACCTCCGTTACCATCCAGGAGGGGGGGTACACAGGTGTCGAGTAAGTATCACTGTAGTGCTGAATGAAGACTTCTTTGGCGCTGGAAATCTGCTTAAAAAACGCATCATAATCAAATTCTGGTCTCAGGATGGCAAGATTCATGAACCAGTGTGGTCCGTATCTACCAGACATATGTTCTGACAGGCAGGTACGCAAAGCCACTTCAACCTTCTGGATTTGTTCAAGAATAATCAGCCGTAGACGGCGATCGAATTCATAGAGGCTGATCACCTGCTCAATCGTGGTGTCAGGCAAGAAGTGTTTCGGTTCAACCGGTTGCGGCACACGTTCGTCCGTCATTCGGTAGTAGGGATAGAAATAACCGCGCAGGCGGTAGTAACCAATAAACCGGAGCGCATTCTCAGCAACCGCGTGATCCTGGATAATTAACCCACGCTCCCTGAGCTTGCTGATTAGCTCGTCTGGGCTGTTTGTCGGTTTCGTATAAGGTACTTTACTATGTTCAGCTTTCCTTGCCAAAAATCCTCCCTTTACCCACAAATATACAGACAAAAAAAAACCCGCCAGTTTGCGCATGATTTCTAATAGAAACCCTAGGCGAGGCAGGTGTTGTTAAGGATAACTTACCAGTACTTGATGATTGCGTCAATCACTGGTCGGCTCATCACGCCATACCAATGGTACTCCAACAAACGTGTGGGTACAGCATCGGCATGTCACGGGAATATCCTCTGCTGTAATGTGCGGATTAACCTGTTGAAGGATTCTGTTCTCGTCTACATAGAGACCCGGAAAAAAGGCGAAATCCCCACACCGGACATAGTCCCGCTGTTGATGCTCATGCAACGCCACCATCCAGAAAATGGGATCGGGCCTGTCGAGTCGGCTGTTGGCTTCACTGAAAACATCATCCCACTGTTGACCCACTTTACTCATCAGAAAGTTAAACAATGGCGTGTAGTCCAGGCCACGTTGCTGTTTACCGCGCATAGATTCGCGTTGGGGTAACAGATCATCTGCAAGCTTTTTCCTGTGTCTGCCATGACGGTATTCCGCACCGGGATTGTTCGAATGATGGCGCGTCGTGGTATTGACTCTGCGGTAGAGTTTTTTGGCGTGATTGTCGTGCAATGTCATTCCTTTCAATGTCGCTAACGTGTTAATGCCGAACTGAAGTTGACACAACGAGTTTTCCTCCCTCAACCAACGGCAGCGTCACCATTACCGTCAGTCCCCCGCCTGCCCGCTGGCTGACGCTGAGATCCCCGCCATGTTGCTGGGCAATCTGGCGTGCGATAGCCAATCCCAGGCCCGAACCGTTGTGCCGGGCTGCCGCGCCTTTACCCCGGTGGAATGGTTTAGTAATCAGCAACAATTCTTCCTCTGTAACGCCGGGACCACGATCCTGTACCGCAATCTTTGCGACATCACCTTCCCGCCAACTGGCAACTTCAAGTCCGGTCCGACCATATTTGGCGGCGTTTTGCATCAGGTTTGTCAGCAGGCGCATCATGCTGACGGGACGAAAATAGCACACCGGGAGCGGCGTCAGGGACAGGGTAAAGTGTTGGCCCAGACCGGTAAAATCATAATTCAGTTCGGTAATCATCTGATTAATGTCACCAGGCTGACTCAGCTCAGTGGCGCTGCCGCGGGCATAATCAATGAATTGCTGGAGAATAGTATCCACATCCTCGAAGTACCGGCCAACATCATCCGGGTTAGCGCTTCCCTGCCCGCCGATTGCCATCGCCAGCCGCAATTTGGTCAGCGGAGTGCGCAGGTCGTGAGATATTCCGGCCAGCATCTGCGCGCGGGCATTTTCCATCTCGGCCAGACCATCCAGCATGCGGTTAAATGTCAGGCTGACCGTCCTGATTTCGCTCGGTCCTTCCGGCGATAACGGGCGCGGCCATCCTCCCTTCCCTACATCAGTGGCAGCCTGCGCCAGAGAGGTCAGCGGGCGGTTGATGCGCCGTTGCAGGCCATAGGCCGTCAGCAATGCCAGCAGGGCCAGCCCCACTGACAGCAGAATCGCACTGATCAGGCTGGAAAGGTGGTTCGACGGTTCAACCGCCAGCGCCACCCAATATGGCTGATCGGCGATCTGTACCTCCACCCATAATTTTTTTTCGGGGGCCTGTTCCCAGCGCAGCGGTATGCCGGGCGGAAGTTGCTGGTGCAGGCTATCAAGAAAGACTTTGAGATAATAACGGCGATAGAAACCCGCCAGCCCCAGCGTGGGGATTTCGATCAGATGAGCCGGTGGTTGAATGACGCCCCCCACCGCCTGGGCATAACGATCGCGATCCGTGGCCGGTACCGTTGCCAGCAGCTTATCGAGCATGATGATCTGCGAGGCAATGAGCGAGGCGGCATCATTCACTCTGGGCTTCTGGATAAAAACCAGAAACACCGTGAACGTGGTGATTTGCGTCAACGTCACCAGCAAAATCAGCAGGACACTGTTGCGTGCCAGCAGTGAGCGGGGCCAGAATTTTTTCACGTTTCGCTATCTACGATAAGCATGTAACCCATCCCCCACACGGTCTTCAACCAGCGAGGTTCGGAAGGCTGCGCCTCAAGTTGCTGGCGCAGGCGTAACATCTGCACATCAACACTTCTGTCCAGCGCTGCATATTCGCGTCCTCTGGCGCGGCTCAGCAGGTTCTCGCGGCTGACGGGCCGGTTAGGTGTGGTGGCCAGCGCAATCAGTAAATTCATTTCGGCAGAATTCAACGCCAGCAACTGATCTTCGCGGTACAGCGTCTGCCGCGTGATATCAAGACGGTAAGGGCCAAAGCAGACCGCCCCCGAACCTGCGGGTGTTTCACCCTGCTGCAACGCCTGACGCCGGAAGATCGCTTTGATGCGTGCCACCAACTCCTGCGGCAGAAAAGGCTTGGCGAGATAGTCATCAGCACCGGTTTCCAGACCGATCACCCGATCTACCGGATCGCCGCGCGCCGTTAGCATCAGAATGGGCAACGTGAAGTTTGCTGCCCGCAGGCGGCGGCAAACGGACAGGCCATCTTCCGGTTCCATCATCAGGTCAAGCACCAGCAGATCAAAGGGTTCACGTTGCAAAAGGCGGTCGAGTCGGGCGCCATTTTCCGCCGTCCTGACGTCAAATCCCTGATCGCGTAAATAGCGTTGCAGCATGCTGCGCAGTTCATTTTCATCGTCAAGGACCAGTATTTTCTTTGCCTTATGCTCGGTTTTCGCGTCACTCATAGGTCATTCACCCCTGATGAACAGGCTTCCGGCGCGCTTGCCAGGCCTCTTGTGCACGTTGCAAAACGACATAAAAACAAGGGACCAACAGGATGGCAAGCAACGTCGCTGACACCATCCCGGAAAAAACGGTAATCCCCAGCGATTTTCTGGCACTGGCGCTGGCGGCGCTGGAGAATATCAGCGGTATAACGCCCAGCGTAAAGGCCAGCGAGGTCATAATAATCGGGCGGAAACGCGTCCTGGCTGCCGTCAGTGCCGCATCGATGATGCTGCTACCGGCCAGACGTTGCTGGCGGGCATATTCGACAATCAGGATCGCATTTTTCGCAGCAAGTCCGGCCAGCAGCAGCACGCCAATCTGCGTATACAGATTGTTAGCGATATTCAGCGCTAACAATGTGATCGCCGTACCTGATAATGCAAGCGGGACACCGAGGATCACGCTGACGGGCAACCAGTAGCTTTCATATTGTGCAGCCAGCACCAGATAAACCAGCAGCAGTGACATGGCGAATGCAAGATAGATACGGTTCCCGGCGACGTTTTCCTGATACGACATATCGGTCCACGACAGGCTGATATCCGGCGGCAGTGTGGCTTTTGCCAGCGCGCTCACTGCCTGCATTGCCGCACCGGTACTGTAACCCTGAGCGGGCATACCATTGAGGGTGGCCGACGGATTAAGATTATATAAAGAAGCCACCGCTGGCCCTTCTGTCGGGGTGAAACTGACAAGGGTTGCCAGCGAAACCGGCTCGCCGCTGGCATTTTTTACCGTCAGGGCGGAGATTTGTTGTTGCAGGCGGCGCTGGTCAGACTGCGCCTGAACGTACACTTTCACGCTATGGTTTTCACGGGTGATTTGATTGACATAGCTGGCCCCGAGATATTGTTGCATGGCATCGAAGACATCACCCGGTGAGACGCCCATCGCTGCCGCGCGCGTTCTGTCCAGCGTGACATTGATCTGCGGTACGTTCGAACGCAGTGTACTAAACATCCGCGACACTTGTGGCAGTGCCATCGCCTGCCGGACAAAATTGTCACTTACCTGCTGCAAATGCTGATAGTCACGTTGTCCGTTAGTTTCGCTCAGCACCATCTGCATACCGCCCCCGTTACCTACGCCCTGAATCGGCGGCGGCACAATCACCAGCGCATTGGTATCGGGAATTTTCGCCAGTTGTTTATTCAGGTTGCTGTAGATAGAACGCAGATCCTGGTGTCTGCCACGCTGATTCCACGGTTTCAGGGTGACGTAAATCAGTGCCGCGTTGGACAAGGACGCATTGTTGTCGAGCGGTGAAAGTCCGCCAATCACGACGGCATGATCCACCCCCGGTTGCTGCCCCAGCACCAGCTCTACCCGCTGGGTCACGCTGGCGGTTTGTTCCAGCGAGGCGGCGTCCGGCAGTTGCAGCGACACCAGAAGATAGCCCTGGTCTTCCAGCGGAATAAATCCGGTCGGGATGCTGAAAAAGGCCGCCAGTGTCAGCGCGATGACCAGCAGACCGCCGATAAACGCCACTTTGCTGTGGCGGATCAAGCGGCGAATGCCGTTGAGATAGGCGTTTTCCAGCCACGCGAACACCTGATTGAACTTGCGGTAAATCCAGGGTTTGCTGCCACTGTTAGCGGGTCGCAGCCACTGCGCGCTTTGTACCGGTTTTAACGTCAGGGCATTGAGGGCGCTGAGTAAGGTGGTCACGGCGATCACCAGCGCAAACTGACGATACATCTGGCCGCTGAGGCCGGGTAAGAAACTGGCCGGAAGATACACGGCGACCAGCACCAGCGTGATGGAAATGATCGGCGGCAGCAGTTGACGCATGGCACGTAGCGTCGCCTCGCGGGGTGCATATCCCTGTTCGATATGATGACTCACCCCTTCGACCACCACGATTGCATCATCAATAACGATACCAATCGCCAGCACGATGGCAAAAAGCGTCAGTAGATTGATGGAAAACCCCATCAGATAGATGGCACCGAATGTTCCGATAAGGGTGACTGGCACGGTGGTGGCAGGCACCAGCACGGCACGCCAGTTTTGTAAGAAAACCACGATCACCAGTAACACCAACAGCCCGGCAATCAGCAGCGTGCTGTAGACATCATTGACCGAACTCTTGATAAAGGTGGTGGTGTCAAAAGGCAGCGCATAATGCATGCCTGCTGGCATCCGGGCAGACAATTTCTGCATCTCCGCCGCAACCGCGTTGCCAACCTCCAGCGCGTTAGCATCCGGGAGTTGCGAAATGGCAATCCCTGCCGCAGGTTTACCGTCCATCGTGAAAAACTGCGCATAGCTGGATGAACCCAGCTCGGCATGGCCCACATCCTGTAAACGTACCAGTCTGCCGCCGTCCTGGGTGCTGCTTTTGATAACGATCTGATTAAACTGGCTGGCATCGCTCAGCAGGCCATTGACGTTAAGCGTCAGCTGCATCTGTTGACCATTGTTAGCGGGTGGCGCGCCCAGTTGCCCGGCGCTGACGCTGCGGTTTTGCGCTTTGATGGCGTTAATTACGTCATCCGGCACCAGGCCATATTGCTGCATACGCGCGGCATCCAGCCAGATGCGAATACTGTAATCTCCGGTACCGAAGACCGTGACATCCCCCACGCCGGGGATCCGCGCGAGTGAGTCGCGCAAATGGTTGGTGGCATAGTTGCTTAAAAACAACGTGCCCTGGTTTGGGTCAGAAGATTGCAGGCTGTACAACTGCAAAATTGCCGTCGACCTTTTACGTACCGTCACCCCCTGCTGCTGCACCGCATCCGGTAACTGGGAAAGCGCCGCCTGAACACGGTTCTGCACCAGGATCTGTGCCTGATTGCTGTCGGTGCCGATGGCAAAGGTGATATTCAGGGTGTAGGTGCCATCATTGCCGGTGGTCGATTTCATATACAGCATGTTCTCGACCCCATTTACCTGCTGCTCGATAGGGAACGCCACCTGATCCTGCAAGGTTTGCGCGTTCGCACCGGGATAGTGGGTCACCACCTGAACAACTGGCGGTGTAATGGCGGGATATTGCGTTACCGGCAACGCCCTCAAAGCCACAGCGCCGAGGATCAGGATGATCAATGACAGTACGTTGGCAAAAACCGGCCGGTCAAGAAAGAACTTAATCATGCTGGCTTTGCGCCTCGTTGCTGACGTTGACTTTTTTGCCGACCAGATCCGGGCGAGCATAGGTCAGGACGCGTTGTGTGGTGTCATTTGCACTGAGCAAAATGACATGTTCATCACTGCCGGGAGCGGTGTTAATCCTGAGCTGGCTGACCGTGCCATCCGGGGACACCGGGAAAATGCTGCCGTCCTTCACGGCCGTCACCGGGAGCTGCCACGGGCTGTCCGGCGTTGCCGCATGCAGAGTGACCTGGACAAACATGCCCGGCAGCAGGTTAACCGGCGGCTGGTTCAGGGTCGCGCGCAGGGTGATATTGCCGCTGGCGCTGTCGAGCTGGTTATCGACAAAATCGATGGTGGTATGCAGCGGCTCATTCAGACCAGGAACCTGGATATCCACCGGCTGATGTTCCACCGCATCGCTGCGTGCCGCGATAATGCCGAAACGTGTCGCGTCTGACTGGTTCAGGCTGAAAGTGACATACAGCGGGTCGATTTTATTCAGCGTGGCTAACACGGTGTTACCGCTGCTGCCGACCAGATTACCCACATCGACAGTGCGTCGCCCGATGCGCCCGGTAAACGGGGCGGTAATCCGCGTATAGCCGAGGTTAATTTGCGCAATGTCCCGTTGCGCCTGTGCCTGATCGCGGGCCGTCTGTGCGTTTTGCAAGTCTGACAGAGAAATAACATGTGACGGATAGAGCGCCTGGTCCCGGTCCGTTGCACGCTGATTATTCACCAGCGTGGCCTGGTCCGAATTAAGCTGCGCCTGCAAGGTGGAAGAGTCCAGGGTGAACAACACCTGACCAGCATGAACGATATCGCCGTCCCTGAAGTTAACAGATTGCAGCGTCGCGGCGACACGCGCCACAATCTGTACCTGCTCAGAAGCACTCAGCGTGCCCGTGACGGTGATTGACGGATCAAACGTGAGTTTTTGCGGCACACTCACCGACACGGCGGGAACGGGTTGCGGGTGAGCGTTTTGCTGTGGCTTGCACCCCGCCAGTGCACAGCCCGCCATCACCAGCAGCCCGAATCGGCATGCCACACTAAGTATCTTCATGGATAGCACGTTCATCAGCCAGGTTATTTTTTCGCAGCCATAAATGCGCTGAGTTGTGCGAAGGTGATATAGCCTTTTTTCGCCGTATCTATTTCAGAAAAATGCTGCGCAACGCGGGGCATGCCGGCCTGCGCTTCAGCCAGGGTTAACTTGCCATCATGATTGGTGTTCGCTGCATTGAAGCGATTTTGCATCAGTTGCGCGAATGCGGCGGTCGGTGCGGCGTTGGCCGCGCTCATAAAGACCAAACCTGCCACCAGAATCAGAAACTTTTTCATTTGTTACCTCGATTAACCGTTAAAGAAAGCGTAAAGGGATGTGAGGAAATTCACGGGGAGGAGAATATAAAAAAGCCGCGTCGGCAGGGGTTATCAATTGTTCCAGACTTATGTCATCGCATGTCATGGAGAGGCAAGCTAACGCTTTTGGTCTGCTGTTTTATGAGGGGAAAAGGTAAAATGACGCAGGTCGTGACCTTATTTTTTCCGCCAACAGTGACAGGAAGATGCAATGAACCCCTATTTCACCTCAGTCGAGCCAGAAAAGGCTTACCGCCTGATAAATCATGGGCCTGCAACACTGGTATCCGCCAGTCATGATGGCATTGAAAACGTTATGGCGGCGTCCTGGGTTTGTGGTCTGGATTTCACCCCAGCCAAACTGACGGTGGTGCTGGATAAATCCGCCTATACCCGCCAGTTAATTGAGAAGAGCAACAAGTTTATTATTCAGGTTCCGAATGCCAAACAGGCGGAAATGGTGCACTACCTTGGAACCCATTCAAAAGCCAACGAGCAGGACAAGCTTTCTCACAGCGATGTCGAGTGTTTTTATGTTGAGGGGATTGATCAACCTTTTGTCAGCGGCTGCTCCGCCTGGTTGTATTGCGAACTGATTCCGCTGGAAGCGAATCAACGCGATCACGATCTGTTTATCGGCGAAGTCAAAGCGGCATGGGCCGATAGCCGTATTTTCCAGGATGGGCACTGGTTGTTTGAATCGGCCGGGGATGAGTGGAGAAGTTTGCATTACATCGCGGGAAAACACTTTTATAAAATTGGTGAAGTGCTGGACGTCGAGTAGCCAGACATCTTATTCATGAGGACGATCTCGCCAGACCGGCTGGCGAGATCATCTCAATGCGAGATTCGTTACCAACCCGCATACGCCTGGATTTCTTCACGCGTGACCTGCGGGGCATGGCGTATGGCGAGCGAGAGTTTTTCGACCGCATAGGCCATCTCATCCTGATTGATGATTAACGGCGGCGTAATTTCCAACACATTCCCCCCGACGTAGTACACCACCAGTCCCTCTTTCCATGCCTGGTACACGACTTTTTGCGCCAGCGCACGGTCCGGTTTTTTGCTGCCGTCCGGAACGACTAACTCGACTCCGATTGCCAGGCCATGTCCACGGACATCACCGATCTCCGGGATATCCTGCGCCAGCTCGCGCAGCAGTTGCATAAAATAGCGTCCGGCCTGCGCCGCCCGCTGTGGCAGTTCTTCGCTTTGCAGCACACGCAACACGGAGCGGCCCACCGCAGTACAAATCGGATTGCCCGCCGTGGTCAGCAATGCATGCGCAGCGGGACCGCCGAGGATCTCTTTTGGCCCCACGGTAGCAGAGAGCGGTAAACCGCCACCGATCACTTTGCCAAAGGTGACGATTTCCGGGGTGATGTTCTCATGTTGGAAGGCATGCATCAGTCCGGGTCGTCCCAGTCCCATTTTTACTTCATCGCAAATCAGCGGCACACCCGCGTTAATGCACAACCGATGTAACCCCGATAAAAAGCCTTTAGGTGGCACCACCATGCCGCCATCCGACAGAATCGGTTCGACGATGACACAGGCGACATCGCCTTTATCGAGTTGTTCTTTAACTTCCAGCAGGCTGGCACTGACTGCCGCTGCGCCTGCATCATCGCTGCGGAAAGGATTGGGATAGGTGGCGAGATAGAGGTCAGGATCGGCAGCGTTGCCTGCCGAGATATGTACGCCGGACACCTTCATTGCCAGCCCGATGCCGCCGTGATAGCCATGCGCAAACGCCACCACTTTACGTTTGCCGCTGGCGAGTCGGCAGGCGCGCAGCGCCACATCATTGGCATCGCTACCGGCATGGCCGAGATAGACACAGCGATCGCCACTGCCGGGGGTGATCGCCAGCAACTCCTCCGCCAGTCCAACCGAATCCGGATGAACGGCAGACAATCCCCCCGCCCCGGCTGGATTCTGTGCTGCCTGGGTGATGGCAGCCGTAATCGCCGGATGTCCATGCCCCAAACCGGATGCGGTCCAGGTGGCTGACAGGTCGAGTAACTTTCGGCCACCGGCCTCGGTTAGCCAGCATCCCTGCCCGGAGGTAATCGCTAACGGAAAAAAGCGTAATTTCTCGATACCGGCGACTGACTGGGCGTCGCGTTGATACAGCGCGGCGGCTTCGGGTGGAAAAATGTCCTGACTCATACCCACTCCTTCTGTGTCGTGGCGGTTGTCACCGTTTCCGCAGGCGTAACAAACTCTGACGCCAGAGAAAGCCCGATATTGCGCACCAGTTTTGGCGCGGAGATGATGATGATCATCCCGGCAATGCACCAGTAAAACGCCACCAGTGCCGGGCTAAACAGTTCTTCCTGCCCTACCACGTTGTAATACAACGACACCACCATAATGACGATGCCGAGTAGCGGCAGGATCAGTTCCCATTTCGGGATGTTCTGGCTCATGCGGGTGATAAAATTGATCACCCCAACTTCAATCATCAGATAGGTGATCATCAGGCAAACGGAGCCGATGATCGCAAAGTAGAAGTACGCATCAATCGCGCTATTGCCGGTGCCCATCGCCGGTTTACCGCTCAACCAGGCCACGACATCGATCAGCAGGCTGAGTACCAGTACCAGCGTTAAGGCGTTACGAGGTTGATGATTTTTTTCTGACACCTGCGCGAAGCATGCCGGGCCGAACCCATCGCGGGCGAGGGCAAACAGCAGACGGCTGGAGGTGGCCGCGGCCGATAAATTCGCCGCGAAGGCCGACATCATGGCGGTAAACAACATCGCTAATGAGAATGCGGTGCCGACGTAAGTTTGCGACAGCGTCCCCAGCGAGTTCGCTGAATTTTTGAAGGCAGTTAAACCCGATTCGCTGGTGCCAAAACCGAGTGTTTGCACATACATCATGCCGACAAACAACACCCCGGTCAGCAGGATAGAACCCAGCAGGGCCAGCGGGATATTGCGTTTGGGATTTTCCGTCTCTTCACCCAGGGTGGCACAGGCCTCAAAACCAGCCCAGGAGAGGAAAGCAGCGACCACGCCCGCCATTACCGCCTGAAAACTAACGCCATTCAGACTAAACAAGGAGGCATGTTCTGTGCCGGTCGCAGGCTGGTGCACGACAATCACCGCCGCCAGAATCAACATCAATACAATCCCGACGCCCTCAATCACCATCAGCACGCGGGCCACGGTCTGCCCATCTCGCGAATTCAGGATCCAGCTAAATATCACCCCGACCGCCGCAGTGACAATCCACGGGATCTGGAAACCTGACGTGGGGAATAATGCGGCCAGAAAGGCGTTGGTAAATGCACCCAGTGCCGCCAGCGTGGCAATCGAGAAGAACAGATAGGTGCCCATAATGGCGAAACCGGAAAAGAACCCGGCACGCGGGCCGATGGTTTTTCCCACCAGGCCGTATGCGCTACCGGCGTGATTATAAAAACGCGTCAAACGAATAAAACCATAAGCAATTAACGCGACCCCGATCAGACCGAGTACAAACACAATCGGCAGCGCTTTGCCTACTGAGTCGATCAATCCCTGCGCATTGCCCGACATAGCCAGCGTCGGTCCCACCATCCCCAGCGAGAGCGCCAGCGCTTCCCACAGTTTTAAACTTCGCTTTTTATTTGGTGCATGGTTCATCTTCATCACCCTCATACGACGTGATTGATTAGCGAGATGTGTTATGGGTTTCCCCGGTATTGGTAAGGCTTAAACCGACCATGCAAAGCGGAATTTTTCCGTGATGGTCTTTAACGGCATATGTCCCCAGGTATCCTGTTCGTGCTGACGCACAGCGATCAGTGCCCCCAGCAGTTCCGGCGGCAACATCGATTGCGCCAACGGACTTTGTGCGAGACGCGTTAAGGCATCGCTGTGGGAGGTGATCAGTCGATGAATATGTTGCTCATGGCGCTGCACTTCAGAGAGATCGGCAGGAGCCGCTTGTGTAGGTTGTGGCAGCGGCAGCGCGGCGTTCAGTCCCGCCAGCGCCATCCCCAGCACTGCGCCACAGGCGATATAGGGGTTGGCGGAAGGATCGATACACTTCACTTCAAGGTGCGCGCCATACGGGTTGCCCTGATTTGCCGCACAGTAACGCACCGCAGCTTCCCGGTTTTCCAGTCCCCAGCAGGCATACGCGCCTGACCAGTGCCCGGGTTGCAGGCGATCGGCAGACAGCACTGACGGGGCCAATAACGCCACCAGTTCCGGCAGATGCCGGACAATCCCGGCCAGCAGGCTGCCTCCCGCATCGGTGATACCGTAGCTACCGGTACCGCCTGCCAGCAGCGGCTGGCCCTCACGGGTAAAGGAGAAGTGCAGATGTGCGCCGTTACCAGCATCATGCTCAAACGGCCTTGGAGAGAAACTGATCCGCAACTTGTGTTGACGCGCGATGCGGCCCAGCAAAATACGGGTCAGCACCAGGCGATCGATGGCCGTAACCGGATTGGCCGGGGCCAGTGACAATTCAAACTGGCGAGTGCCATATTCGGCATGAAATTGCTCAAGGCCGACACCGGCTTCTTCCAGGGTTTTGACGAGATCATTGACCATCGCTTCATGTGCCAGCAGCCCGCCCATACCGTAGGCGTGCCATTCGTTATCCTGCTGATCGTCCTGTTCGGGTAACAAAAAGAACTCAAGCTCACCGGCTGCGAGGGTTTCAATGCCCTGCTGTTGCAAGGCCGCTACCTGTCGGCGTAGAAAATGGCGGCTACACCAGGCAGCGTGCTCCCCTTCCTGTTCAAACACATCAACCGGCGCCCAGCAAAAACCATCCGGTAATGTCACCAGCGCGGCGAGGTCGGCACGCAGGCGATGATCGCCAACCGCCGAGAACGCAGGGATCCAGGCGATGGCGTTATCGGCGCAGAATAATGCCCAGGAGGGGGATGCCCCCACCCCTGACTGACAGAGCGTTTTCAGTCGGTTAACCGGAACGGATTTGCCACGGATAACGCCAGCGGAATCCACCAGTGAAGCAAACAAGGTCGTGACACCGAGTGCCCTGAGCCTTTCACTTTCACTCTGTAAATCAATGGATTCTTCGTCGATGATTACGGATTGCTTGCCCATTAAACCGAGAACTCCCGTCATAGTTGGTTTGAGATACGCCCCTTGCTATTTTTTTGTGTATGTTACAAGATCGATTAAAAATCAATATATGTAATATATATTAAATTCGTATGGTTCAGACGCAGCGCTTGTGGCACTGTGATTTGCCTGAAGTGGAGTGAAGGAGATCCGGGTGCTGGCACAACAGATAAAAGACAATATGGCGGAGCTGAGTCCGGCGGAGCGTAAAATTGCCAGGGCCATGCTGGCCGACTATCCCGGTGCGGGCTTAGGTTCGGTGCAGATGCTGGCAGATCGCGCTGGCGTCAGCCTGCCTTCCGTGGTGCGCTTTGCCCGCCGCCTGGGCTTTGGTGGCTTCGTTGATTTTCAGCAGGCGCTGCGTGATGAGATCTCTGAACAGGCCAAAGGTCCGTTACAACGTCTGGATAACTGGGTGACGACAGAAAGCGCGTCGGCCCTGATGGAAGCGGCGATTAAATCTTCGACGCTGGCAATCCAGTGTTCATTACGTGACATCGCGGAATACGAAATCGCCGAGGCCACCCGGCTAATCGGTGCCAAAGAACATCATGTGATCCTCGGCGGTGGCCGTATCAGTCAATCGCTGGCGATGTATTTTGGCCGCAACCTGCAACAGGTAAGACGCGGCGTGGATGTGCTCGCCGAAAACCATCATGACCGGATTCAGCAGATCATCGACGTCAATAAAAACGACGTGTTCGTGCTGTTTGATTTTCGCCGCTACCAGCAGGACATGTATCAGCTGGCGCAGGAGATTGTGGCGCGAGGCGCCACGCTCATTGCGGTAACGGATACCCAACTCTCTCCCATCGCTTCTCTGGCTAAAGTGGTGCTGGCCATCCATGTGGAAACCCCGTGGCTGTTTGATGGTTATGCCGCCGGTATTGTGCTGATCGATGCCATTATCGCCAGCATTATGGAAAGTCAGGGCGATAAAACCGTGCAGCGCTTGCAGCAATGGGAAGCGCTTGGCCCCCTATCTTTGAATGCAAAATCTAAATGAGGTAATTGAAGACGTGAGCGTCCCACTCCTTTTTTCCGATGAACCCGCTCCAGTGATGGTGGAGAACCGGACAGGCGATTCCCCTTTTTTGATCCTGTGTGACCACGGTGGAAAACGCATTCCGCGTCAGCTCGGCGATCTGGGTTTACCTCAGCATGAGATCGACCGACATATTGGCTGGGATATTGGCGTACTGGCGGTTTCCCGGCACCTGAGCCGGTTACTGAATGCCCCGTTGGTGCATCAGCGCTATTCCCGCCTGGTGATCGACTGCAACCGCCTGCCTGGCATTCCCAGCTCGATCCCGGTGGTGTCGGAAGCCACCCCCATTCCGGGCAATATCGGCCTGAGTCAGCAGGATCGTGACCAGCGACGGGACGACATTTTCACCCCGTATCATGATGCTATCCGCGCGATACTGGCCGAGCGCAAGCAGCACGGTATCCCGACGTGCATCCTGGCAATGCACAGCTTCACCCCGGTGTTTCATGGTGAGCAGCGGCCCTGGCAGGTTGGCGTTCTGTATCAGCATCAGGCCGACTATGCCCTGACGGTGCTGGAACAATTGCACAACACCCAGCGCTGGTGCGTGGGAGATAACCAACCCTATTCCGTTTCCGATGAAACCGACTACGCCGTACCGCAGCATGCCAATAAAAATGGTCTGCCTTATGTGGAAATTGAAATCCGCCAGGATTTGATTGCACAGCCAGCAGGACAACTGGCTTGGGCTGAGGATTTAGCCCCCATTTTTACCGACAGCTGGAATGTGCTTACCCGTCAGCAATATAAAAAAGAGGCGTAATTCATGTTTAATCCCTCCAGTCGTAATATCCCGATTGAGAAACAAGCCGCGACGTTGTTATTTGTCGATGTGCAGAACTACAACGCCCGCCGTGATGGTGGTGAATATGTCGGGATGTCTACAGCCGAGCAACACGAGAAGTTTGGTTATTTCTTTGACATTATTGAACGTGAAACCATCGCGAATATGCAAAAAGTCCAGGCGGCGTGTCGTGCCAGTCAGGTTGAAGTGATGTACACCGTGATTGAAAGTCTGACCAAAGATGGACGTGACCGTAGTCTCGACTACAAAATCACCGGCTTTAACGTGCCGCGTGATTCGTGGGACGCTCAGGTGCTGGAAGCTATCGCACCAGCGGATGATGAAATCGTTCTGTCGAAAACCTCTTCCAGCGTGTTTATCTCTACCAATATTGATTATGTGTTGCGTAATCTTGGCACACGTTATCTGGTGATTGCGGGTTTTCTTACCGATCAATGCATTGAAAGCGCGGTACGTGACGCCTGCGATCTGGGCTATCTGGTAACATTAGTGACCGATGCCTGCGCGACACTGACGCCAGAACGTCAGCAAAACTCCCTCAATGCTATCAAAGGTTATTGCCGCCAGGTGACGACACAGGATTTTCTCAACGAACTCGCGGCAGGTTAAACAACGGTCTCAGGATTATCTGGTCCTGTTGGTAAAAAAAGGTGAAGACCCGCACGGTCGGATCAGTTTCCTCTAACCTTGATAGGGTGGCTTTGCGCCCGTCGGCTTAGAGGAGATCATCATGATTACTGCATGCTTCCCCGCTCAATGGCATCCTGGTAAAAGTTTGCTGCTTGCAGCACTGCTTCTTGTGTTGTGCAGTGCTGCCCATGCGGCAGAGAGTAGCCTGTTTCGCACTTTGCCTCCCGATACTGCCGACCTGAGTCAATACCGCTGGCATTCGCGTCCGGTGGTGATTTTTGCCCCCTCAACGCAAGATGCAAGTTACCTGGAGCAGATGGCAATGCTGGAAAAGGCCCAGACTGCCCTGGCCGAACGTGATGTCATCGTGCTCACTGATACCGCGCCAACAAAGCAAGGTCAGTTGCGTTCGCAGCTCCAGCCAAAGGGGTTTGAGGTGGTATTGGTCGGTAAAGATGGTGGAATGAAACTGCGTGACACCCGACCAATAAGTTCAGAGATCTTGCTCTCGACCATTGATCAAATGCCGATGCGCAAGGCTAACCTGGATTAACGCGGGTGACGGGCTACAACCTGTTGTGCTCGTTGCCAGCTTTCACAAAAATAGAATGCGGTTTGCACAAATAACCTTCACACAAAAAGTGCAGGATGAAACTTTCCTGCACCATCGTAACGCTCAATGGATGGTACTACGATAACGCGGCGTTCCCTGGCTGGCTGATATTCCCTCCCACTTAACCTTAATTATCTCGCTGTGACGTCTGCCTGCTCTCGTGTTTCTCATTTTGAGAAATCGGTTATCGAAAATCGGTAATGACAATATTCCGGCATTGGCGCTGCTCTTGCTACATCAGTGCCATCTGCTTTTGTTGTTAACTTTTCATTGATCGCTGGAGAACGGTATGGCTCGTTACAAGACAAGACAGATTCACAAGTATGCTTTAACCGCATTATTGTTGTGCTGCGTTTCTTACAGCTATGCAGGTAAACAGAACGACACGCTGGTTTATGCCTCTGATAACGAAGTGGAAAATATCAGTCCTTATCATAACAATCTGCGCGAAGGCGTTATTCTGGCGCATATGGTGTGGGACACGCTTATTTATCGCGACCCGAAAACCGGTGAATATAAACCGGAACTGGCATCTGACTGGAAATGGGAATCCCCGACTGCGTTATTAATTCATCTGCGCAAAGACGTTAAATTCCACAATGGCGATCCCTTCAGTGCCGATGATGTGGTCTACACCTTCGAGAAAATCGCGGGTCCAAATACCGCCTCCGTGGTGCCGCAAAGTGTTGACTGGATCGATCATGTTGAGAAAGTCGATGACTTCACCGTTCGTTTGCACCTGAAACAACCCTTCCCGGCGGCGCTGGAGTACCTGTCCGGGCCTACGCCAATCTACCCGGCCAAATATTTCCAGCAGGTGAAACTGGAAGGTTTCAGTAAAGCCCCAATCGGCACCGGCCCCTACAAGATCGTGAAAGTCATCCCCGGCCAGGGCGTTGATATGGTGAAAAACCCCGACTACTTCAAAGAGAGTCCACAAGGGCAGCCGCACATCGGCAAGGTGCAGTTTGTGGTGATCCGCGACCCGGAAGCCCGTGTCGCCCAGTTGATGACCGGCCAGGTGGACTGGATCTGGCGTGTGGCCGCCGACCAGGTGGAGCCGCTTTCGGCCATGCCGAATATCGCGGTGAAAAGTGGCGAGACCATGCGCATCGGTTTCCTTGCACTGAACACCAATGCCACCGGCCCCGAAGCGGCGCCGCTGAAAGATCTGCGCGTCCGCCAGGCCATCAATTACGCTATTAACCGTCAGGGCATTGTCGATAACCTGGTACGTGGTGGCAGCAAGCCAGTGTACACCGCCTGTTTCCGCACCCAGGTCGCCTGCAACGACAGCAAAGTTATCAAGTACAATTACGATCCTGCCAAAGCGAAGCAACTGCTGGCAGAGGCGGGCTATGCCAACGGTTTTGACACCGACCTGTGGGCCTATCGCGAACGTGATTATGCGGAAGCGATTATTGGCGATCTACGCAAAGTCGGTATCCGCGCCCGCCTCCATTTTGTGCAGTATCCGGTGATGGCGACCGCCCTCAGCTCCGGCCAGGCGCCGATGGCCTTTAACACCTGGGGATCGTTCTCGATCAATGATACCTCGGCGTTTACCACCCCCTACTTCGGTGGCAAAGGCAGCGATATCTGGAAAGATGCCACGCTGACCGCAATGCTGAAAAAAGCCGATGCCACGGTCGATGTCAAACAGCGCAATGAAGAATATGGCGAGGCGCTGGGGCGTATCTCTGCCCAGGCTTACATTGCACCGATGTTTTCCTACTCCACCCACTACGCCTTCAATGCCGATCTGAACTTCCAGGACTGGCCGGATGAACTGCCGCGCTTTGCCCAATCCAGCTGGAAATAAGGAGCCGAGTTATGGTGCGCTTTATCTTAAATCGGCTGCTGGTGGCGCTGGCGGTGCTGTTTACCGTGGCGGTCGTCAGTTTTGCCCTGCTGCATCTTTCGGGTGACCTGGCGATAGCCATTGCCGGACCGGATGCCAGCGCGGAAACCGTGGCGCAGATCCGCGTACAGAATGGACTGGACCAGCCGCTGCTGGTGCAGTTTTCACACTGGTTCTGGTCGGCGTTGCACCTCGATTTTGGTCGTTCGTTCTACTTCGAAAACACCGTGATGGAGCTGGTCGGTCAGCGTATGCCCATTACGCTCCAGTTGGGCGGTGTGGCGCTGCTGCTGGCGCTGGTGGTGGCGATCCCCCTTGGTGTGGTGGCGGCGGTGTTTCGCGACAGTTGGGTAGACCGCTGCGCGATGTTTATCTCGGTGCTGGGCCAGGCGATCCCCAACTTCTGGTTCGCTCTGGTGTTGATCCTGATTTTCGCCGTAGGGCTGAAATGGCTGCCGGTGGCCGGTAACGGTAGCTGGCAACATTTTGTGTTGCCAGCAGTGGCACTGGGATATTACGCCATGCCGTCGCTGATGCGCCTGACACGCTCCGGCATGCTGGATGTGCTGGGTGCGGATTATATCCGCACCGCCCATGCCAAAGGATTGAGTGCCTTTAAGGTGGTGGTCAAGCATGGGCTGCGTAACGCCATTATCCCGGTCGTGGCGCTGGCAACGGTGGAGCTCGGTTTTATGCTGGGCGGCTCGGTGGTGATTGAATCGGTGTTCTCGTTGCAGGGGTTGGGGCAACTGGCCTGGGACTCCATCTCGCGCAACGACTTCCCGGTGGTGCAGGCCATCGTGTTGATCATCGCCATCTTCTATATCGGGCTGACGTTCCTGGCGGATGTGCTTAATGCCGTGCTCGATCCCCGTTTGCGCAGCAAATAAGGAACCTCAATGAAAACGACTATGGCAGGAACCATGAAAAACGTCATTAGCCCGGAAACCGGCCTGTTGCCGGAACCAACGGCCTGGCAGCGCCTGTGTCGCCGTGTCTTCGGTCATCACAGCATGACGCTGGGCGTGGTGATTCTTGGCACCATCGTTCTGCTGGCGTTGCTGGCTCCATTAATCAGCCCACACGATCCCTTTGCGCAGGACGTCAGCAGACGCCTGGTGCCGCCGGTATGGTTTGAGAAAGGCGAATGGACGCACCTGCTGGGCACCGACAAACTCGGGCGCGACTATCTCAGCCGCCTGTTGTATGGCGCTCGGGTATCTCTGCTGATTGGTCTGGTATCGGTGATGATCTCAGCGCTGATTGGCGTCACGCTCGGTGTGCTGGCCGGTTACTTTGGTGGACGGGTTGATGCGGTAGTCAGTTACCTGCTGACAGTGCGTCTGGCGATGCCGGTGATCCTGGTGGCGCTGGCGCTGGCCTCGCTGATTGGGGGTTCGGTCAAGGTGGTGATTATGCTGCTTGGCCTGTTGTTGTGGGATCGCTTTCTGATTGTCTCCCGTTCCGTCACCCGGCAACTGCGTGAGGCCGAATTCATCGCAGCAGCGCGAACGCTGGGCGCATCTTCGCTGTTTATCATGCTGCGCGAAATTCTGCCGAATCTGCTCGGGCCGCTGACCGTGGTGGTAACACTCGAAATTGCCCACGCCATTTTACTGGAAGCCACCCTGTCGTTTCTGGGGCTTGGCGTACAACCGCCCATGCCGTCCTGGGGGCTGATGGTCGCAGAAGGCAAAGCCTATATGTTCTTTCAGCCCTGGGTGATTGTGATCCCCGGTGTGGCACTGGCGTTGTTGGTATTGAGTATCAACCTGGTGGGTGATGGTCTGCGCGATATCACGGCGCTCGACGGTCGCAACTAAGAGGGAAATGACATGAACCAGACTGACGCACCTCTGCTTGAAGTGAAAAATCTGCGGGTGGATCTCCAGACGCCGCGTGGCACGCTGCATGCCGTGCGCGGTATCGATTTCAGCGTAAATCGCGGCGAAATGCTGTGCCTGGTGGGGGAATCCGGCTGTGGTAAATCCATGACCTCACTGGCGATGATGGATCTGCTGCCGCGCAATGCCCGACGCCAGGCCGACAGCCTGCGCTTCAAGGGGAACGACCTGCTCGCACTTAACCGCCGCGAACGGGCGGCAATGCGCGGCAACAGTATGTCGATGATATTCCAGGAACCAATGACATCATTGAATCCGTCCTGGACGCTCGGCGAACAGTTATGTGAAACCCTGCTGGCACATCGTAAGGTGTCGCGTGCGCAGGCGCGGGAACGCGCGGTGTACCTGATGGAGCGCGTCGGCATTCCGCAGGCGGCAGATCGACTGAAACAGTATCCGCACCAACTTTCTGGTGGCCTGCGGCAACGCATCATGATTGCGATGTCGCTGATGTGTGAACCTGAACTGATCATTGCCGATGAACCGACCACCGCGTTGGATGTCACCATTCAGGCACAGATCCTGCGTTTACTGCGCGAGTTGCAACAGGAAATGGGCATGGCGGTGATCTTCATTACCCACGATCTGGGCGTGGTGGCACGTATCGCCGATCGCGTGGCGGTGATGTACGCCGGGCAGGTGGTGGAAACCGCTCCGGTCAATGAACTGTTCCGTCAGCCGCACCATCCCTATACCCGTGGGTTGCTGGAGTGCATTCCGGTTGCGGGCCGCACGCAGCCGGGGCAGCCTCTGCCTACCATTCCTGGCGTGGTCCCCAATCTTACCGGTCCTCAACAGGGTTGTGCATTTCGCAACCGTTGTAGCCAGTGCCAGGAGGCGTGTAACGAGAATCCGCCTTATCAACCACTCAATGCACAGCATCAGGTGCGCTGCATTCGTCCTTTGACCATCAGGGAGGCGCTATGAGCAAGCTGACACCGCCACACATTGCCGGCAATGAGGATATCGCCCTGGAACTTTGCGCGCTGAGCCGGACTTTTCGCCTGAATCGCGGGTTGTTTAAGTCCCCTGCGGAGATCCGGGCGGTAGACAATGTCTCGCTGCGTATCCGGCGCGGGGAAACGCTGGGACTGGTGGGGGAATCCGGCTGCGGTAAAAGTACGCTGGCAAAAATGCTACTGGGTCTGCTGCCGCCCACCACTGGCAACGTACTGATTGAGGGACGCGAGGTTGATGCCGCCGATCGGCGTAAATTGAGTGCGCGTATTCAACCCATTTTTCAGGACCCCTGGTCTTCACTTAACCCGCGTCGCACCGTCTCAGATGTCGTTGAAGTGGCATTGCGGCTGCACCACATTGGCACGCCGGATGAACGCAAAAAGCAGGTGCGGGAGATGCTGGATCTGGTCGGCATGCCTTCACGTACTCACAGCCAGTATCCGGGGCAACTTTCCGGTGGTCAGCGTCAACGCGTCGCCATTGCCCGTGCGCTGATCCTGCGTCCGGAGATTCTGATCTGTGATGAACCCACTTCGGCGCTGGATGTTTCGGTGCAGGCGCAGATCCTCAATCTGTTGCTGGCGCTGAAACAGGAGTTTTCCCTGACTTACCTGTTTATCAGCCACAACCTGTCGGTGGTGGAACATCTGGTTGATCATGTTGCGGTGATGCGCAAAGGCCAGATCGTTGAACAGGGAACGCGGGAACAGATTTTTAGCCAACCGCAACATCCCTACACCCGAGCGTTGTTGGCCTCGGTAATGACACCGGAACCGGGGCTCGGTATCCCGGAAATAGAAGGAATTGACGGATAATGACGATCACTCGTGAAGTCGTGCTACAGGCAGCGCTGGACCATTTTCACACCGGTGCCTTACGTGAAACGCTGGCGCGCCGGGTCAGCTACCGGACAGAGAGTCACCATCCACAGCAGATGGCCTATCTCAATGAAGAGATGATCCCGTACCTCTCCGCAATGGGGTTCAGTTGTCAGGTGGTGGCCAATCCTGAAGCAGGGAAAAGTCCTTTTCTGCTGGCGCGTCGTCTCGAAGCCGATGCGGCTTTTACCCTGCTGACTTATGGACACGGCGATGTGGTGCCGGGAGACGAAGAGAACTGGCGCAGCGGTCTTAATCCGTGGGAGCTGAGTGTCGAGGGCAATCGCTGGTACGGACGCGGCACGGCTGATAACAAAGGCCAGCACAGCATTAACCTGGCCGCGCTGGCGTTGGTTCTCAAAGCGCGTAACGGACGGCTGGGCTATAACGTCAAAATGATTCTGGAGATGGGTGAGGAGACCGGCTCACCGGGACTGGAGACGGTTTGCCAGCAGTATCGCGACTGGCTGGCCGCCGATCTGTTTATCGCTTCAGATGGTCCACGCGTGACAGCGTCACGTCCAACTTTATTCCTCGGCTCACGCGGCGTATTCAACTTTACCTTGCGGGTGACATTACGTGATGGCGCGCATCACTCCGGCAACTGGGGCGGATTGCTCAGTAACCCAGGTATACGCCTGGCCCATGCGATTGCCAGTCTGGTGGATGACAATGGTCGCATCTTGCTTCCTGCGTTGTTGCCACCACCGTTATCCGCCAGTATCCGTCATCATCTGAGCGACCTTGCGTTGGGAAATGCCCCTGGCGATCCGCAGATTGCCCCGCAGTGGGGAGAGCCGGGCTTAAGCGCGGCAGAAAAACTCTATGGCTGGAATACGCTGGAGACGCTGGCAATCACTAGCGGCAATCCCGAAAAACCGGCACATGCTATCCCACCAACCGCGCTGGCGCATTGCCATATGCGTTATGTTCCGGGCAGTGATGTGGACAACTTTGCCGACCATATTCGCCAGCATCTTGACCAGCAGGGTTTTCACGATGTGGATGTGGTGGCGCCGGTAAACTGTTTCAAAGCCACGCGTATTGATCCTGACGATCCCTGGGTCGGCTGGAGTCTCGACTCAATTCGCCGTTCAATCGGCAAGGAAGCCGCAGTGCTGCCAAATTTTGGCGGTGGCTTACCCAATGCCTGCTTTCTTGATACGTTTGATGTGCCCACGTTGTGGCTACCCCACTCGTATCCGGCGTGTTCCCAGCATGCACCCGATGAGCATTTGCTCGCCGATGTGGCCTGCGAAGCGCTGCAAATCATGACTGGTCTGTATTGGGATCTGGCTGAGCAGGGCCGGGAGGTCATGCTCGATCGGCAAGGCTGACATCAGGGAGGCCCTGTGCACAACACTGAGATTCGCTACTTTATGGCGGTTGCAACCACCGGCTCGATCAGCGCCGCCAGCCAGCAACTGTTTGTCGCCATCTCCGCCATCAGTCGGCATATCCAGCGGCTGGAAACCCGGCTGGGGGTGACGTTATTTGAACGCAGTCCACGCGGGATGCAGCTTAATGATGCCGGACATATTCTGGCAAACCATGTCCGTCGTAGCATGGCGGATATGGAGTTGGCCGTGGCTGAACTGCAAGGTATTAAAGCCGTGGCTCAAACCACTATCCGGGTGGTGTGTACTGATGGGCTGGCGTTTAACTTGCTACCGAACCTGATGGCAAAGTTTCGCCTGCTCCATCCCCGTGTCAGTTTTATCCTCACGGTCGGCACCGGCAGGCAGGTGCCGGAACTGGTGCGCAATGGTGAGTGCGATCTGGCTATCCGGTTTATCCTCTCTCCTGAGTCCGGTGTGGAAGTGCTGGCGTCTTTTCCCTCCCCGGTACTGATTTTTATGAAGGACGATCATCCGTTAGCGGAACGGGATATTCAGCTGGCGGATCTGAATGCCTGGCCCGTGGTGCTGCCAGACCAGTCAGCGACCATTCGCCAGCTTTTCGACCTCTCCTGCCGTATGAATAATGTCTTCATCGATCCCGTCTTCACCTGTAACCACTTTTCCACGCTGTACGAATTTGTCTGCCAAACTCCTGGCGCCATCAGCGTTAGTAGCCATTATTCGGTAATGACGCGGGCGCGGCAGGATGGCCTGATCATCAAGACCATCAACCGCGACCAGTTGAGCCAACGCAGCCTGCAATTGCAAAGTGAGATGGGAAAACCGCGCAGTGCGATGCTGGATGCTTTTTTTGTTTTCCTGCGGGAAGAGTTACAGCAGCGGGATCAGCAGTGTCGGAAAGAGTTTGATTTGCAGTTTCGTTGAGTCAGATCCGTCGCGGCGCGATTTATCGCACGGTTTTAAAACAAAAAACAGCGCGATAAATCGCGCCGCTTGTATCTTGAAGTTGTAACTGGTTAGCTACCCGTTACACGAAACGGAGGCAGCTTGTCGCGCCGCTTAAGACCCGATCTTGTGCCGTAGCTTAAAGCCCTCCGTTTCTCCTTTCACGCCAGCATCTACTCTGAACGGTAACCAGAAGCTCTGACTTCGTATGTACAAGGCAAGATGGCGTGATGGTTCATGTGAAAGGGAGCTGTCTTATGATTTATCTCGGTATTGATGTCAGTAAAAACAAACTCGACCTCTGCCTGTTGCCCGGCAACGGGAAAAA